>NZ_JBIRCY010000010.1:0-180675 GCF_044326205.1 Mesorhizobium sp. IMUNJ 23232 | reverse complement strand
GTCGCGACCAGGATTGTCATCCGCTCTTATCGCAGACGACCTGACGCCAATCCCATCCAACTGGAACTCACCCGCCGCCGGCAATGCCGGCCGGCGAACCCTGCCGCACGCCGGCAGCAACCGCCGCATTTGCGGCAGATCAAACTTTCGGAAGGAAAAATATCATGGCTATCATAGATGGCGACGGAACTGACAACTTCCTGGTAGGCTCGGCGTTCGCCGACACCCTCAACGGCTTCGGCGGCAACGACAGGCTGGCCGGCCTCGGCGGCCCCGATTTCCTCGACGGAAGCGTGGGTATCGACACCGCCGACTACAGCTTCTCTGGCGCGGCTGTCTTCATCGATCGGATCAACTTCACCGCGGAGGGCGGCGACGCGGAGGGCGACACCCTCATCTCGATCGAGAATTTTATCGGCTCCGCCTTTGACGATGGATTTTTCACTGACAACGGCAGCAACGCTATCTTCGGCGGGGCCGGCAACGACTTCATACTCGCCAACGGTGGAGACGACGTGATCGCCGGCGGCCTCGGGGGTGATACGATCTCGGGCGGGGACGGCATCGACCTTGCCAACTACGAGGGATCCAATTTCGGCGTCGTCGTTGACCTCCTGAACGGAAAGGTAAGCGGCGGTGACGCGGCCGGCGACATCCTCAGCGGCATCGAGAACCTCAGGGGCTCGGCGGTTGGAGACACGCTGGGCCTCGACAATTCCAACAACACCATCGATGGCCGCAGTGGCGACGACATCCTGCTGGGCTTCGGCGGCAACGATACGCTCATTGGCGGCGCCGGTTTTGACGACCTGTCTGGCGGCGATCAGGACGACACCTTGACCGGCGGCGCCGACGGCGACTTCCTCAAAGGCGACGCCGGCTTCGATACCGCAGTCTATACGGGTTCGGACGCGGCGGTCTCCATCAATCTTGCCGGCGGCTTCAGCACGGGCGGTGATGCCCAGGGCGATCTTCTCTCTTCCATCGAAAAGGTCATCGGTTCCTTCTTCAACGACGCGTTCCAGGGAGGGGAGGCCGGTGAGCAGTTCTTCGGCAGTCTTGGCATCGACACGATCTTCGGCGGCGGAGCGGCCGACCACCTCGACGGCGGTCTCGACCAGGACAATCTGCACGGCGACGCCGGAGACGACATCCTCGTCGGCGGTTTTGCCGGAGACAACATCGATGGCGGCGACGGCATCGACACCGCGACCTATGTCGACTCAGGCGCCGCCGTCAACATCGTCATGCTGCTTGCCATAGCCCAGGGCGGCGACGCCGAGGGCGACACCTTCACCAATGTCGAAAACCTCAACGGTTCGAACTTCGACGACAATCTTGGCGGCGACACCGGCGACAACCGCATCCGCGGCCTGGACGGCGCCGATCAACTCGGCGGCATTTCGGGCGACGACAGGCTGGAAGGCGGTCTGGGCGACGACACGCTCAACGGCGATGCCGACAACGACACGCTGATCGGCGGCGCCGGAGCCGACAAGCTCGACGGCGGGACCGGCATCGACATCGCCGATTATTCGGCATCGTCAGGCGCCGTTGCGGTTTCGCTTCGCCTCAACAGCGGCTCCGGTGGCGACGCGCAGGGCGATACTTTCACCGGCATCGAGCAGGTGGTCGGCAGCGCCCTCATCGACGATCTCGAAGGCGATAACGCAGCCAACAGGCTGTTCGGTGGCGGCCAGGACGACGTTCTGAGGGGCGGCGGCGGCGGCGACACGCTGGACGGCGGCGCCGGCGGCGACACGCTGCTCGGCGGCGAAGGCAACGATCTCTACATCGTGACCCGTACCGACACCATCATCGAGGCAGCGGGCGAAGGCACCGCCGATCGCGCTGCGGCGACGGAGAGTTTTACACTCGGCAATGGCGACAATATCGAGATCCTGTCGACGACCGAAACAAAGGGATTTTCCGATATCAACCTGACCGGCAACACGCTGAAGCAGGAGATCCTCGGCAACGCCGGCTTCAACGTGCTACACACCGGCGGCGGCACCGCCGACGTGATGAAGGGCTTTGGCGGCAACGACATCTACCGCGTCTTCAATTCGGGCGACATCGTTGTCGAAACCGCCGGCAGCGGCTTCGACCTGGTGCTCGCCGCGGTAGACTACAAGCTCGGAGCCGGCGCCGAGGTCGAGCGGCTGTTCACCAACAGCTCGACCGGAACGTCGGCGATCGACCTGACCGGCAATGCATTCCAGCAGGAGATCGCCGGCAATGCCGGGGCGAACACGCTCCATGACGGCGGCGCCGGCGAATTCGACCTGATGCGGGGCTTCGGCGGCAACGACACTTACCGTGTGTTCAACTCCGGCGACGTCATCGTCGAAAGCACCTCGCAGGGCAACGCCGACAAGGTTGTCGCGGCTGTCGACTACAAGCTTGGCGCTGGCGTCGATATCGAGATCGTGCAGACCAACGGCTCGACCGGCACGACGACGATCGATCTCACCGGCAACGAGTTCGGTCAGCAGATCATCGGCAATGCCGGCGCAAACCGCATCGAGGGCAAGGGCGGCATCGACACGCTGCGCGGCGGCAGCGGGGCGGATACCTTCGTGTTCGCCTCGACGCTGGGCGCGGCCAATGTCGACAAGATCCTCGACTTCAGCGTGCCGGCGGACCGTATGCTCCTGTCCGACGCGATCTTCACCGCGCTCGACACCGGCACTCTGTCGGCGGCCGCCTTCCGCGTCAACAATACCGGCCTGGCGCAGGATGCCTCCGACCACATCATCTACGAGCGTGACAGCGGAAAACTGTTCTACGACGCCGACGGCCTCGGCGGCTTGGCCGGCATCCACTTCGCCACGCTGACCGTCGGACTGGCGCTCACCAGCGCCGATTTTTCGGTGGCGTAAGCCGCTCGACGGTCTGACGGAGCCGCCCGCCCTCTATGGGCGGGCGGCTCTCCATCCATCAGTCAACTTCCCAGTTCAAGCAAGCGCGCGCCCCTCGGGGTCGGTGCGCAATGGAGAACAAATCAATGAAGGCCTGCAAATTCATACGCGGCGGCGAGCCTTTTCGCGGCAAGCAGGGCCTCGACTATTTCGCCGGCATCTCGGCCGAGACTGCCGGATCAGAGGCCATCTGCATGCACCTGCTGGCGATGCCGCTGGGAGCCGCGGCCAAGGCGCATTACGTCGAAGAACGGCCAAAACGCTTTCGGGATCACCAGCAGCGCGAAATGTCGGCCGTCGCGGTCGGGAAGATTCCTCATCTTAGCGGCCGTTAACCCACCTCATTTTGCTGCAGTTTTTGCAACACCAGTGACAGCTGCAAGCCTTCGCTTGCAAGAGCCTCAACGATTTCAACTGGATGGAATGGTGCTGCGAGAGAGGATTGAACTCTCGACCTCTCCCTTACCAAGGGAGTGCTCTACCACTGAGCTACCGCAGCTATCCGGATGCGGCGCCTTCTGCCACATGGTGCCGGCAAGTGCAAGGCATCTGTGAATGCCTTTGTCCCGCCCGCGCGACGCCATCAGCGGGCCGCATTTTTCCGGCCTTGATGAACTGTCGATCACGAGAGCCGGATATCCTATAGTCCTGCGGCTGCAGTGACGATGCCGGACGGGGCCATGGCGGACGAAAAACACGACAAGGCGCACGGAAAGGCCGAGCGCGCCGCAAGGCTCGCCCGGGAACTGCGCGCCAACCTCGTCCGCCGCAAACAGCAGACGCGGTCGAGAGAGGCTGAGGGCGAATTTTTGGCGTCGGCGGACCGCGGTGCGAGCGCGGAGCCTCCGGCGGAAGCCGACGAATGAGCATGACCGCCTCGCCGAGGCGGCCATCGCGCCCCGCTGAACGGGGCATTTCTTGAACCGCGCGGCGCTATCGTCTACAGCGTCCCGCTTGGGTAATCCTGCAAAATCCGGGTGATTCGCCGGGAAAGTGATTTTCATGGACCGCATCAGACTGGTCGGCGGCAACAAGCTCAACGGCCGCATCCCGATCTCCGGCGCCAAGAACGCGGCCCTGCCGCTGATGATCGCGTCGCTGCTCACAGACGACACGCTGACGCTGGAAAACGTCCCGCATCTGGCCGACGTGGAACAACTCATACGCATCCTCGGCAACCATGGCGTCGACTATGCCGTCAACGGCCGGCGCGAGAAGCAGCAGGAAGGCTATTCGCGCACCATCAGCTTCACGGCGCGCAACATCGTCGACACCACCGCCCCCTATGAGCTGGTCTCCAAGATGCGCGCGAGTTTCTGGGTCATCGGGCCGCTGCTGGCGCGCATGGGCGAGGCGAAGGTGTCGCTGCCGGGCGGCTGCGCCATCGGCACCCGCCCGGTCGATCTTTTCCTTGAGGGTCTCGCGGCACTCGGCGCGAAAATCGATGTCGAGAACGGCTACGTTATCGCCAAGGCGAAGAATCGGCTCAAGGGCAACCGCTTCGTCTTCCCGAAAGTATCGGTCGGCGCCACCCACGTGCTGATGATGGCGGCCACCCTGGCGCGCGGTGAGACGGTGCTGGAGAACGCGGCGCGCGAGCCGGAGGTCGTCAACCTCGCCGACTGCCTCAACGCCATGGGCGCCAATATCGTTGGCGCCGGCACCAGCACCATCACCATCCAGGGCGTCGAGATGCTGTCGGGCGCCCGCCAGAAAGTCATTCCGGACCGTATCGAAACCGGCACCTACGCCATGGCCGTCGCCATGGCCGGCGGCGACGTGCTCTTGGAGAACGCGCGGCCGGACCTGCTGCAGACCGCGCTCGACGTCATCTCCCAGACGGGCGCGGAGATCACGCCGACCAATTCCGGCATCCGTGTCAGGCGCAACGGCCACGGCATCCACCCGGTCGACGTGACCACCGAGCCCTTCCCCGGCTTCCCGACCGATTTGCAGGCGCAGTTCATGGGCCTGATGACAATGGCAAAAGGCCGCTCGCGCATCACCGAGACGATCTTCGAAAACCGCTTCATGCACGTGCAGGAGTTGGCCCGCCTCGGCGCCCACATCTCGCTGTCCGGCCAGACCGCCACGGTCGAGGGCGTCGACATGCTGAAGGGCGCGCCTGTCATGGCGACCGACCTGCGCGCCTCGGTCTCACTGGTGATTGCCGGCCTCGCCGCCGAGGGCGAGACCGTCGTCAACCGCGTCTACCATCTCGACCGCGGTTTCGAGCGGCTGGAGGAGAAGCTGTCAGGCTGCGGCGCGGTAATCGAGCGGCTTTCGTCTTAAGGGATAGTTGGCCGGCGGTCACTCCGCCGGCAGCCCCCGCGCAATCAGCCGCGCCAGCCGCTGCGAAAACGCCTTGGCGTCAGCGGGCTTGTCACCGTCCAGCACGCGCGCCTCGTCATAGAGCAGGTGCGCCACGTCTTCCCGGAAAGCCTGCTCCCCCTCGCCCAGCTTCGCCAATGCCACGATGCGCTGGTGGCGCGGGTTGATTTCGAGGATCGGCTTTGCCGCGGCGTCGAGCCGGCCGGCTGCGCTCATCAGCCTTTCGAACTGCCGGTCGGGACCGTTGACCGGCGCCACCAGGCAGACGGCGCTTTCCGTCAGCCGCTCGGATGCCTTCACGTCGGAGACGGCGTCGCCGAGCGACGCCTTCACGAAGGACAGGAACTGCGCGATCTCGGGCGCGGCATCGGGATCGGCCTTCGCCGCCTCGTCCGACAGCGGTATGTCCGAAAGGTCGGTTGCGCCCTGCGTCACCGACTTGAACGGCTTTCCGTCGAACTCCGGCGCGTTCATCACCCAGAAACTGTCGACCGGATCGGTGAGCAACAGCACCTCGAGGCCGCGCGCCTTGAAACCCTCAAGCTGCGGCGAGGCTTCCAGCCGTGCCCGGTCGTCGCCGGCCATGAAGAAGATCGCCTTCTGCTTCTCCTTCATCGCCGAGACATAGTCGGCAAGGCTGCGCCAGCCGTCGATCGAGGCCGTCGAGCGGAAGCGCGCCAGCTTCAGAAGCTGCTCGCGGCGCTCGAAATCCTCATAAATGCCTTCCTTGAGGACGACGCCGAAATTCTCCCAGATTTTTGCGTAGGCATCCGCGTCGTTGTCGGCCAGCTTGGCGAGATCGCCGAGGATGCGGCCGGTGACACCCTTGCGGATGGCCGCCAGCAGCGGGCTTTCCTGGATCATCTCGCGCGATACGTTAAGCGGCAGGTCCGCCGAATCGACGATGCCGCGTACGAAACGCAGATAGCGCGGCAAAAGGTCGGCGTCGTCGGTGATGAACACGCGCTTGACGTAAAGCTTCATCCGCCCCTTGCGGTCCTGATCGAACAGGTCGAACGGCCGCGAGCCCGGCACGAAGGCCAGCACGCTGTATTCGTGCCGTCCCTCGGCGCGGTAATGGATCGTGACGGCCGGCTCGTCATACTGGCCGGCGACGCTGCGGTAGAAGTCGGTATATTCCTCGGGCTTCACCTCGCTCTTCGGTTTCGTCCACAGCGCGCTACCGTCGGCGACCTCCTTCGCTTCCTCACCGGGTTTTTCGACGATGGAAATCGGTACCGGCACGTGCCCGGACTGGGATTTGACCAGTCGTTCCAGCGTGTAGCGCTCCGTGTAGTTTTTCGCGTCGTCCATCAGGTGCAGCACCACGCGGGTGCCGCGCTTCGGCGCTTCATCGAGCGAGGCCGGGCCGATTTCATATTCGCCCTTGCCATCCGAAGACCAGCGCCATGCTTCGCCGCTGCCGGCTTGGCGGGTGATCACGTCGACGCGGTCGGCCACCATGAAGGCCGAATAGAAGCCGACGCCGAACTGGCCGACAAACTGCGCGCCGTCCTTGGCGGCCTCGATGCGCTCCATGAAGGCGCGCGTACCGGAGCGCGCGATGGTGCCCAGCGCCTCGGCCATCTCGTCGCGGCTCATGCCGATGCCGTTGTCCTCGACCGAAAGCTTCTTCGCCTCCGGATCGGCAACAATGCTTATGCGCGGCTTCGGATCGTCGCCGTGCAGTTCGGGCCGCGTGATCGCCTCGTAGCGCAGTTTCTCACAGGCATCCGCGGCATTGGAGATCAATTCGCGCAGAAAGACGTCCCGGTCGGAATAAACCGAATGCACCATCATGTGCAGCAGCTTTGAAACATCGGCCTCGAAGCTTTTGGTCTCGATCGTGCCAGTCGTCATGTCGAACCGTCCGTGCTGGATTTTCGCGCAGGAAATGGCGGGCCGACGGGAATTTTGCAAGGTGTAAATCCGGGGACAGTTTACGCAATTCCGGCGTCGAGCACTGCCGCCACGGCAGCCCGGAAACCGGAATTGCGTAAACTGTCCCCGGATTTAGCCCCGAATTTCCGCACCAAAACGGGGATGGAATTGTCGCCTCAAACTGAAAATATTTCTTTTGGCACAGGCCGTCCTGCAGCCAAGCCCTTGTTTTCGCTCGACCTGCTTTTTCCCTCTGACGCCCAAAAATGCCGGCGGATACGATTCTCATCCCCGCCGCCAAAACCTGGTGCATAATGCCCATCAGTTTCTCCTGCGGGAACGCCGGTCATGACGGTGGTCTGTGGGGAGGAGCCGGCATCCCGGAGAGAGCGGCTAACGTGGCCGTGAAGGCCGGGTGCTGTCCCAGAGTTCCCACATACACAACCTGGAGTATGTCTGCCAGTACGCAACTACATCGCAGGTGCAAGCCGTAAGGCGGTGGTCTTCGTAGCGGAATGGGATGGTGAAAACGTGCCGGACGGGCGGCCGCAAGGTCGCAGATTACTTACTAGATGAGCGAGCTTGCGGTCGCCCGTCTTCCCGAACTTCTCCCTCCGAGGCAGGGAGCACTCTTTGACAATGGCCAGGGCGGATTTCCGCAGCGTGGCAACGATGGAGGTTGGATGCAGGCCCGGAAGAACCCGTCGCCAGACGGACTGGCGCAAGGGGATAAAAGGTAACTGTCCCCGGGCGTTTCCCGCGGAACGACCACAGCCGTCGCTGCGCCGCCGGTTGCGCGCCCCGGCAAGAGCGCATAGTTAGGCAACACCTTGCCGGAGCCGCCCAACAGACCATGGATCAGTTAAAACTAGTCGCCCTCGACGAAGACGATCTGAACATCGTCTCGGCGCATGTACAGGACGCCGTCACGCGGATCGGCGACCTGAAATTCCTGGCGCGCGAGCATCGTTTCGTCGTGCCGATGAACCGCTTTGCCTGGGAAACCCAGACCGGCCTGTTTCCCGGAAAACCGGAGCGCCGCAACAGCATCCTGCATTTCGAGCGGGTGAACTCCGCGAAAGCCGCGGGCCTGCCCCGCGACAAGCCGTTGGAGACGCTGTCGCTGCTGGCGATGCGCTTTTCTCCGGCCGAAGCGCCGGCTGGCATCGTCGAGCTGGTGTTTTCCGGCGGCGGCACGCTGCGCCTCGATGTCGAATGCATCGAGGCAAAACTGTCCGATCTCGGCGGCGCGTGGGAAGCCTCGTCGCGTCCCCGGCACAGGATCTGAGGAGCAGCCTTGGCCATCACGCTTCGCAGTTCCGACGCCGATTTCGAGCAACGCTTCGCCCGTTTCCTGACCACCAAACGCGAAGTCTCGCCAGACGTCGACGACGCCGTGCGCAGGATCATCGCCGATGTCCGGGAACGCGGCGACGAGGCACTGTTCGATTATACGCTGAAATTCGACCGGGCCGATTTTCGCGCATCAGGACTGGCGGTCAGCAAGGGCGATATCGAACGGGCCTATGCCGAGGCAGATCCGAAGACGGTCGAGGCGCTGAAATTCGCCCGCGACCGCATTCTTGCGCACCATAGCCGCCAGAAGCCGAAGAACGACCGCTACACCGATGCCATCGGCGTCGTGCTCGGTACGCGCTGGACGGCGATCGAGGCGGTCGGCCTCTACGTGCCGGGCGGCACCGCCTCCTATCCGAGCTCCGTGCTGATGAACGCCCTGCCGGCGATCGTCGCCGGCGTGCCGCGGCTGGTCATGGTCGTGCCGGCGCCGGGCGGACAGATCAACCCGCTGGTGCTGGTGGCGGCCGATCTCGCCGGCGTCCACGAGATTTTTCGCGTTGGCGGCGCGCAGGCAGTGGCAGCACTCGCCTACGGTACCGAAACGATCCGCCCTGTCGCGAAAATCGTCGGGCCCGGCAATGCCTATGTGGCCGCCGCCAAGCGCCAGGTCTTCGGCACGGTCGGCATCGACATGATCGCCGGCCCCTCGGAAGTCCTTGTGATGGCCGACGGCGCCAACGATCCGGACTGGATCGCCGCCGACCTTCTGGCGCAGGCCGAGCACGACACGGCGGCGCAGTCGATCCTGATCACCGACGACGCCGCTTTCGGCAGGGCGGTGGAGAGCGCGGTCGAGCGGCAGCTCAAACTGCTTCCGCGCGCCGACACGGCAGCCGCGAGCTGGCGCGACTTCGGCGCGATCATCCTGGTCGACGCGCTCGACGAGGCCTTGCCGCTCGCCGACCGTATCGCCGCCGAACATGTCGAGCTCGCCTTCGACGGCGCGGAGGAATTTTTGGCCAGGCTGACCAATGCCGGCGCGGTGTTCCTCGGCCGCCATACGCCGGAAGTCATCGGCGACTATGTCGGCGGCTCCAACCATGTTCTGCCGACAGCGCGTTCGGCGCGCTTCTCATCCGGCCTCTCGGTGCTCGACTTCGTCAAGCGCACCTCGATCCTGAAGCTCGGCCCCGACCAGTTGCGTACGCTCGCCCCCGCCGCTATCGCTTTGGCGAAGGCTGAAGGGCTGGAGGCGCACGGGCGGTCCGTGGCGATCCGGCTGAACGGTTGAGCGGATCATGGGTGGGCCGAAGCGCGACCGCCATACATCCAGGCTGATCGACGTCGAGCTCGACGAATCGATCGGCCGTTCGACGCCCGACATCGAGCACGAACGCGCCGTCGCCATCTTCGACCTGATCGAGGAGAACAGTTTTCAGCCGGTCAACGACGACGGCCACGGCCCCTACCGCCTGAAACTGTCGCTGGTGGATGCGCGGCTCGCTTTGTCCATTGCGCGCGAAAACGGCGAGCCGGTCGTCACCCACATCCTGTCGCTGACGCCGTTCCGGCGGATCGTCAGGGACTACTACATGATCTGCGAGAGCTATTACGAGGCGATCCGCTCGTCGACGCCGAGCCAGATCGAGGCGATCGACATGGGCCGGCGCGGTCTCCACAATGACGGTTCGCAGACGCTGCTCGACCGGCTGGCGGGCAAGGTCGACATCGACTTCGACACGGCGCGCCGCGTCTTCACGCTGATCTGCGTGCTGCATTGGCGGGGTTGAGGAATCCGATGAACGCTCCCAGCCTTTCGATCGGCGATTTCGAGGTGCATATCCTCAAGGATGGGATCTACCGCGCGCCGATCGGCGATGTCATCCATGCGCGCGGCGAAGAGGCTCGGCGATCCGCGCTCGACGCCTGGGGCAGGCCGGAGTTCGCAGTCGACGTGAACTGTTTTGCCCTCGACGGTCCCCACGGCCTGTGGCTGATCGATACCGGCGCCGGCACAGCCTGGGGACCGGCCTACGGCAAGGCGCCCGCCGCGCTGCGGGACGCCGGATTTTCCGCCGGCGAGGTGTCCATCGTACTGCTCACCCATATCCACGGCGACCATGCGCTCGGGCTCTTCGAGGGCGACAAGGCGCGTTATCCCAATGCGCGCCTCCTTGTTCCGCAAGGCGATCTTGCCTATTACGGCGACCGCGCCATTCTCGACGCTACTCCGCCGGAAAAGCGGTCAAGTTTCAGGACGGTTGCAAAACTGCGCGAAGTCTATGGCGAGCGGGTGGAGGCCTTCGAGCCCGGCCCGGTCCTGTACGGCCTTTCGGCGATCGACCTGCCGGGGCACACGCCCGGGCATAGCGGTTTCCTCATCCGTGGCGATCCGGAAACCTTGCTGGTCTGGGGCGACGTCGTCCATCTCGACACCTTGCAGCTCGCCGATCCGGCGGTCGGGTTCAACTACGATCAGGACCCCGGTCTCGCCATGCGAAGCCGGCGGCATGCGCTGGAATCCGCGGCGGGCGAAAACTGGCTCATCGCCGGAAGCCACATCACCGGCATTCATCGCGTCGAGCGTCGCGGCGAAGGCTTCGCCTTCAGCGAGGAGAGCAATGCATGACTTGGGGGCTGACAGTCCCGCGGTCGGCCCGCCCAGGGGGCCAGACGACGCGTTGAGCACCCTTCCCCGCTCGATCCTGTTCATGTGCCGCATGAATGCGGTGCGCTCGCCCATGGCCGAGGCCGAGGCGAGGCGCCTGCTTCCCAAGACCGTCTATGTCGCCTCCGCCGGCATCCGCCGCGGCGAACCGGACCCGTTCGTCGACGCGGTGCTGGCCGAGGACGGGCTGCCGACGGAGCGCCACCGGTCGAAGACACTGGACGATCTGGAGGACGATTATTTCGACCTGATCATCACGCTGGCGCCGGAAGCCCACCACGCGGCGCTGGAACTGACGCGCTCGCTGGCGGTGGATGTCGAATACTGGCCGACACCCGACCCGACAACCGCGACGGGAACTCGCGATCAGATCATGGCCGCCTACCGCGACGTGCGCGAGCGGCTCAAGACTCGTATTTCGGCCAGATTCGGCGTGTGAACAACCGGCTTTGCCGGCGGAATATGCGTGTTCACAAAGCAAGCATAATCATATAGGTTCCGCGCAATTCTCCGGGCCAGCCGCCCGGACGCACAATCCAAGCAAAGGTAGCGAATGCCGAAGGAAGAAGTCCTCGAGTTTCCGGGTATGGTCACAGAACTGCTCCCCAACGCCATGTTCCGGGTGAAACTCGAAAACGAACACGAGATCATCGCCCATACGGCGGGCCGCATGCGCAAGAACCGCATCCGCGTGCTGACCGGCGACAAGGTGCTGGTCGAAATGACGCCCTACGATCTCACCAAGGGCCGCATCACCTACCGTTTCAAGTGACCTTGCCGGTCGGCTTCGCTTTGCGATGAGCACTTTCCAGAAGCTCGTGCTCGCATCCGGCTCGCCGCGCAGGATCGAGTTGCTGCAGCAGGCCGGCATCGAGCCGGACCGTATCTTCCCCGCCGATGTCGACGAGACCCCGCAGCGCGCCGAGCATCCGCGCTCGCTGGCCAAACGCCTGTCCCGCGCCAAGGCCGAGAAGGCGTTCGAGGCGCTGAAGGAGGACGTCGAACTGGCGAACGCCTTTATTCTTGCCGCCGACACGGTGGTGGCCGTCGGCCGCCGCATCCTGCCGAAGGCGGAGATCACCGAGGAGGCGTCCAATTGCCTCAAGCTGTTGTCGGGGCGGGCTCACAGGGTTTATTCCGGCGTCTGCCTGATCGCGCCGGGAGGCAAGATCCGCCAGCGCCTGGTCGAGACGCGCGTGCGCTTCAAGCGTTTTTCGCGCGAGGACCTGGAGAGCTATCTCGCCTCCGGCGAATGGCGCGGCAAGGCCGGCGCCTACGCCGTGCAGGGCCTGGCGGGAAGCTTCGTTGTGAAAATGGTCGGCTCCTACACCAATGTCGTCGGCCTGCCGCTCTACGAGACAGTCGGGCTTCTGACCGCCGACGGTTTCAACGTACACTTCAACTGGCTGTCGGGACGCGGCGCATGACCACCGACGGCGGAAAAATCACGCCGCTCCGGCCAAAACGCCCCTGCCCCGAATGCGGCCGGCCGTCTGTACGCGACACCTACCCGTTCTGCTCGACACGCTGCAAGAACGTCGACCTCAACCGCTGGCTTACCGGCGCCTATGTCATCCGCGCACGCGACGACGAGGATGAGGACGGCGGGCCGAATGACGAAAAAGGTGCCGGCTGACGGTACCCGAAGACAGCAGCATGCGCCGGCTCCAGCCGCGCATCCGCCGGTCGAACACTGAGCGAAACAGGAAATTCGGCTAAGTTGGGTTCTCGGCATCACAGGTGCTGGACAGCCAAGAATCCCATGCTATAACCCAGCCGCTTTCGTCGGTTCGCCCCGGCGATCCTGCGGGGCCGGTATGTCATCCGGTTCCCGGGACAGATGCCCAGGTAGCTCAGTTGGTAGAGCAGCGGACTGAAAATCCGCGTGTCGGTGGTTCGATTCCGCCCCTGGGCACCATTTGATCTGAGCAACCAGCCGGATCAATTAGTTAAGCCCTTTCAAGCTGTTGCGCTCGCCAATGTGTGTTACAAAGGTGTGCAACAATGCTCTTTCGACTGGTTCGCCCTATGAAGCGCAAGGGTACGCTCCGGCAGCAGTTCGTCCAACGCATCCCGGCTGACCTCAAAGCCCTTGTGGTGGGTAGGAAGCTCTTGGTGCCAGTTGGCGAAGAGTTTGTCCCCATCACCATCTCCCCCAAGATGGACGCAATCCGGCTGTCTTTGCGCACCTCAGTGCCATCCGAGGTGAAAAACCGACAGGCTCAGGTGGCGGGCTACGTTGAAGGTGTTTGGGAAGCCATGCGGACGAAAGGGCCAGTCTCCTTAGGTCAGCGTGACGCAACCGCCTTAGCTGGCGAGTTCTATCATGCATGGGCCGATGGGCGGGGGGAGCGCCGAACCTCTGTCCAGCAGTTGCCGGATGGTAGCTGGCATGTTGACGATGAAGTGCCGGACAACGTGCCCGAAGAGTGGCAGGCTGTGATCGACCATATGGCAGACTTGGGGGAAGCCGAACGGGCTTCTGAGCTTGAACGCTCCTTCGGGTCTATCATCGACAGGATGCTCTTGCAGCGCGGCATCGCGGAGGTCACCGCCACGAGTCGGCAACTGATCCTTGAGGCATTCCGCAAGGCGCTTATCGACGCCGCAGAGAACCGGCAGCGCAACGCCAGTGGCGACTACTCACCGGATGCCAAGGCCACACGGTTTCCGCAATGGGAGAGTCCTGTTGCTTCCTCACGCCGCAGCCAAAGCGTACCCAAGATTTCCATCATCGGATTGGCGGAGGATTGGTGGAAAGAGGCGAAGGCAGCCGGTCGGTCTATCAGCACCTATGAAAGCTACCGTAGCGCCGCCCATCGGCTGGCCGACTTCCTCAAGCATGACGACGCGGCAACCGTGAAGCCGAGCGATATTGTGGCCTTCAAAGACCACAGGCTGGCGAACGGAATTAGCAGCAAGACGGTTGGTGATAGCGATCTTTCGGCGCTTCGCAGGCTGTTCGGTTGGGCGGTCGACAATCTTAAGCTCGTCACCAATCCCGCCGCCCATGTGAAGGTGCAACGGGCCAAGCAGGTCCGCATACGGTCGAAGGGATTTACGGAGCAAGAAGCTCAAGCAATCCTCCGACACAGCCGCGACCACCAACGCGGGCAGGAAAGCGCCCATGTGGCCGCCGCTAAGCGCTGGGTGCCGTGGCTATGCGCCTATACAGGTGCCCGTCTAGGGGAGATGGTGCAGCTTCGGAAGCAGGACGTTAGGCGAGAGGGAGATTGCTGGATTGTCACCATCACCCCGGAAGCCGGCACGGTGAAGGACAAGGAGGCGCGGGAGGTTGTCCTTCACGGCCACCTTGTGGATTTAGGCTTTCCAGACTTCGTGAAGGCGGCAAAGCACGGCCATCTCTTCCTCAGACCAAACGAGACTGGCGAAATCAGAGGAGCTTGGCGTAGCGTTAAGAACCGCCTCAGTGAGTTCGCCAGAGAGGTTGTGGACGATCCGGCGGTAGCACCGAATCACGGCTGGCGGCATCTCTTCAAAACGATTGGCCGAGAGAACGGGATAGCAGACAGCGTGCTTGATGGTATCTGCGGCCACGCCCCTTCCAGTGTTGGCGGAAGTTACGGCGGGGTGAGCTTGAAGGCGCAGCGTGATGCCTTCGCGAAGTTCCCTAGGTTCGTTGTCAAGTAGTGGCCCGTGCACCAGCCCACAGGCAGCACCATTTCGGATAGCCCACAGCGCCATCGGTTGGGACGCGGTTCAACCCGTGACGAAATCATAGCTACAGGCTGTTCAAGTGTCGCTCCCCACTCCCATCGCCGAAGCGAGGACTTCGACATTTGCGGTGCGCCGGGAAATTTTTCAAACTGCATTATGGCGTCATGGCCATTCGGCCACAATCGGTCCCAGCCCCATCGACGGGATGGTTCCAAGTCCCTCGTGCTTCGATATCAAATCCGCATATGGGTCGTCTTGGGGGGTAAAAAGATCACCGAAGATATGCTTTCTAAGGCATTTTACAGTGATAGCTTCGAGGTCGTCCATTAGATCACGGTCGAACGTTCGGTAGTAATCGCGATATTTACTCGACAAATAAACGTCTGGCACCGCGCCATGGAGAACGAGATTCCGTAACACCATCATTGAATCAATGTTCGCCTCAATATTTAGGTTACAAATCGTTCCTACGATTCCATTCTTCATCTTTGCGGTTGCGGCACCAGCCCCGGATTGCCCGTAAATAGCATCCAGCGCCATAAACAATACCGGGCACCTCTCGACCTTGTCTAGGAACCACGCTCGAAAGAAATATTCCAACGCGTTTCGTTTGTGCCGGTCGGGCTTCTCCGGCGAATCGATGATCCTAGCCAGTTCCAACAACCACGGTTTATCGTCCGCACGAATTACGATCTTGGCACCAATCGGGGGGGTGTGCGGACTGCTGGAAGCCGTCCAAGCTTTGTCGGAAAACCCGCAATAGTTCTGCACGCAAGAACGCAACGTAAAGCTCCATCGCTCTCTTTGAATAGGTGCGAGCGCTATCGCTCCCAAGACGATTCGCTTAGTCTTTTTCGCCGCCTCCTCGACCGCTGCTTCGACCCCAAGCCAAGCACCGACATCATTCTTGGACGCCGGGGAGCCCGTAAATGGTGGCATCTGTTCCGAGTTTATCTTCTTCAAATCCAACCACGTAGGCAGGTGGTCCGGAAGCGCCTGGGGGCGGATGAGGAAAAAGGCATCCGAAATGAAGTCGTCGGCAACACTCATCGGGGTTACAGGAAACACCAAAAGCTGACCCTTTGGTCTGAAAATTTCGGAGACCGCAAGTGCTGCGGCCAAGTCGAGCTTGCCGCTGTTGGACATCTTCACTGCCATTGACTCGCTGAATTTTTGGTCGTGAAGCCGCTCCGACGAAATCAGATGATAGTGATCCCGGAAGAAGGCTCGAAGTCGCTCCTTCACGCCTCCTATTGAAATTGTGGCGAGATAACTTGGACCAGCCTCTCGAAGCACTAGGGCGGCTGGCGTGAGTGCAGTGGGCTTGAGGAAGACAAGGGTCTGAAACGCTCGACTTACGTTCCATCGGGGGACCACGCGCGTCTCTACGTATTCCATCATACGGTCAGCCGCCCGCTCGACAAAGTACGCCCCAAGCAGGAGATCGATGACTTGCATATGAAGCTCGTGGTCGGTCATAATATGCCGTACTTCACAGTTTGGGGTCCAGCCGACCCAGTGTGGCGCTTCGATAGTTTTGCCCGCGCGATGGTGACGCCTCACGTAAGAGCGACGAGAGATTCAGCCATTGTTCCCCCTTGCCCTCGGGTTCTTTTGTATATTGGAACGTGGCGAAATGGTCCCCCCGCTGCGATACTGACAGCCTCGGCAATGGTGTCCTCGGTTGCCTTGTAGCCGAAGACGATGGAGTGGAAAGCGTCAGGGGGAATCTTAAAAAGAAAAATTCCCACATGCGGTTGCGTATCGGCGTTTACTAGTTTTTCGATCATTCGCCATTCGCATTCGTGCGCCCATGTGGAGCGCTTCCGGAACAAAAGTGCGTCCGGGATATCTGCGATGATCCCTCTGCGGAGTTGGTCTTTCGATAGGCTAATTCCTGCCAAACGTACCATGCCTTGATTGACTGATACGTAAATCGACTTTTCAGAATACTCCACCGGTCGCAGCCGACTATCGAAAAATGGGTGAGATTTATGAAATCTGACACATACGCCGCTGTGATCGCCGGCATAGTAAGCCCACATCGGCTCGGCCGTGCTTGTTGATAGGCTAAAGATGCCTAACGTCTCATCCGCACGTTGACGGGCAAGGCTTACCGCGCGGTCGGCGTAGGCGCGATCAAGCTCCTCGATAGTCTCAAAGGCTTCCTCACGAAGCTCAGGCACCTTCGCTGGCCAAAGTCCGGGAACCGTGCGGTGATCCATGCGATGGCCGAAAGGCATCAATGCGAACCGGCGGACGAACTCATCATCGTTGAGCGATTTCGCGACAACACTACCCGC
The DNA here is from genome assembly GCF_044326205.1 of Mesorhizobium sp. IMUNJ 23232. NCBI lineage: Bacteria > Pseudomonadati > Pseudomonadota > Alphaproteobacteria > Hyphomicrobiales > Phyllobacteriaceae > Mesorhizobium > Mesorhizobium sp. IMUNJ 23232. The sequence goes on along the minus strand of NZ_JBIRCY010000010.1, from coordinate 163,594 downwards.
CATGCGGGCACGTGCGACAGCGAAGTCTTCTGGCGCATAATCCTCAAAGAGCACAACGGGGAGGGCTTCTTCCGGATCGTTTAGGGCGCTCGGTTGCGTGAAGCGAAATAGGCCATTTCCGAAGAATTTTGTATGAGGCGCATACTTGAATATGAGTTCTCCCATTCCCGCCCATCCGCCGCCTGAGACTCAATGCGCTACAATCGCAGGCCTACAGTTTCACGGCCACCGATATCTCTTTCCCGGTAACATCTAAGCACGCCTTTCTCATTGCCTCCCGCGCCTCCTCCTCCCTCTGCGCCGGCACCATCATCCCATCATGCATGGGCAGCGCAGGGATACCCCGATGACGTGCGAGGCTCAGCAAAGCGGCCACCATGATACGACTCTCAGTGAACATGAGGTTCAGCGCGAAGTCCGCGCCAAAGAGTGGCACTAAGGCCGGATGCTTCATGGTGACGGCATCGCGAAGCCGCCTTGCGGTCCATCCCGGAGGAAGCTTCTCTTTCACCTCTGAGGACAGCTTCCGCATTTCCTGCCGTGTCGATAGGAGCGCCGAAAGCCCCGCCTTCGCGCCAGCCCGATGCTTCTCCAGACCCGGAATTGCATAGAGGTCGCCTTCCGGGGGCTCAAGGCCAAGATGGATATAGGCCAGCCGGGGGAACATGCTGGCGAAGTCCAAGTCAACAATCGGCTCCCCGTTGATGCGGAGGCCAGCCCTGTCTACTTTCGGCAAGTTGACCCAGAAGGCACCATAAAGCCGCCCGTGAAGATTGAACCGGTGAGGCGCATCGAAGGAGCGCAGGAGGAAGCGCCGGGACAGCGTGACGTTGGCTTGCCGCTCGCCATGAAGTTCGATGCACTGGCGGGAGAGGAAGCGGTTGATCTCCATCACCTCCTCCCGCATCGCCTTGGTCTCTGCCGTATCCTCGTAGTCCACCAATTCGGAGCGCAGCGGCTTGCCCCTTTCGCTCCGCCCCATGCGGGCTTTGAGGATCAGCACTTCGCGGCCTTCAAGCTCCTTGATGTCAGCATGGCGAATCTCAGGGTTGCTCAATGCAGCCAGAAGATCCCCCTTGGCGACAATGCCAGTGCGCCGCTTATGGAAATGTGCGGGGTGCTTGATGAGGAAGCCTTGCGCGGCCATGCAGTCGATTATCGGGCCGACTTGGCGGAAGCCTTCGCGCTCATACCGGGAGGACTTCGCGTGCTCGACAGGCACGGCTATGCGGTCGGCTTTGTGGGTGCTCCGGTGGAACCGATAGAGGTTGGCGATGATGGTGGAGACGACCGTTGCGACCCTATGCACTTGGTCAGCCTTGGGGCGTCGCGCTCTCGGCTGGGCTTCAAGATAGAGCGTTGCGATGCGGTCCACCACGGTTGCCAATAGCGGCCCATCGCAGGCCAGCCAAGAGTTGAACCAGAAGTCTGGGGAGGGATCATCGGTATCACCTCCCTCATCCTCCACCGCTTGAAGGTCGCTCAAGCTACGGCCTCTTTGAGCCAGCCAGGAGGGACACCAGAAGCCATATGCGGCGGGCTAAGGATGATGCCGATTGGCGGCTCAACGGTGCCGCTTGGCTGCTGTTCGATGCTGCCGTAACGATGCTTCCCGCCCCGCCCGGAGCCGCCGCGATGTGAACATATGCTGATGCGGAAGGCCGCCCTAGACCAGCCGTACGAGTGGTCACCTCGCTCATGTCGGAGCCGCCCTCCTTGGCAGCACGATCGTCGCATGTCGCCAACCCGGCAAGTGCGACGGATGCGGGCCATAGCGCTCCCTTCTGGCGTCGATGATGGCGGTGGAAAATGATGCCAGACCATCGCAAGCCTTCTCCAGGGTCTCCCCAATGCGCCGCAGGACCAATCCTGATGAGCGAGGATAGGCGTGCAGTGCGTAGGGCACCATCCGACCGTCACGAGTCTCAATGTTCCATGAACGATGGGTGCCACTGGCGAGCCTGTGGACGGCCTTGGCGGCTTGGACGATCCGGAACTCGCGGACCCGATGGCTGCCCTGGTCATCCTCTATGAGCGCCGCCGTGGCCAGATAGATGGCGATAATGCGGTCTGGCGATATCTTAGCTTCCCTGAGCCGGGCGAAGGCGACCTGAGCCTTGTAGGCGGCTGAGCGGCCCCTAAGGTTGTTCGCCGGATCGACGGGGCCGGACATGGCTAGCTTCACGTTGATCTCTTGCCATGCCGCGAAAACAATCGGGTGACCGTCATTGGCCTTGAGCCAGCTTTCGGCGCACTTCACGTAGGGCTTGAGGTCAGCCGCACGATAGCCGGGGTGCCAATGCGAGCCGTGCCGTGCCTTTCGCTGGACATGGTAGGTGCAATGGAATTGCTGGACAGGCCGGTGCTTTGGGGCGGCTACGGGCCGACCACAGCCGAAGATTGCGCAACGGCGGGGTGCTTGAGGGTTGCCCCAGAGCGTTGCGCCCTGGGGTCCCTGTAAACGATCTCCTTTCACGACTGGCCTGCCTCACGGAGTTTGGCATAGCCCAACGTCTTGGCCGCTTTCTTCATGGCCTTGGCTATGGATTCTTCTGGCGCATGGACCACCGTCAGCCGAATGTCCTTACTGTTTGCGAGTTGGAGAACGGTTCGCCCGGCGGCTGCACACTTGGAATCTCGGCCGTTTGAGTTTGCGAAGTCCGAGTGGAAAAGGTTCACCAGGTCGAGAAGGGAGATTCCTACTGTGAGGTCATCCCCGCTTTCGCAACTTTGTACTGCCATTCGAACGGCTTCGATGTACCCGATCCAATGGGTCCAATTTGCCTCAGTGTTGATCCCGTGGACCGTGTCCGATCCGGGGCGAGGGTCCTCAAGCGAGCCTTCCACAAACGTGACGGAGGATACCGTAACGCCCTTTTGGCGTGGGAAGGGAGGGAAGCAAGAGGACGTGGCGAGCGCCATACGGCACCGCTGGGGGGAAGACGCTTGTAGATCAAGCGCCTTTGGCGTTGCGGCCAACAGGATGGCCACGGAGCGAACTCCATTTCGTGAACATAAGGTTCTCCATATTTCTGGAGCGGGAGGTGGCGAACGGCAGAGCGTCGCCGGTTTGGGGGTGCGCTAAGGCGCAACAAGCTCCAAAGGAGCTAGGGGCTGCTTTTATTGCAGTAAGCAAATCATGCCACACATAGTGCGCCGCAGCAATAGGCGAGATCGCTTTGATCTTTCAGCCTATTTCGACAGCGCCAGTGGCGTTTCTCAAAGACGCCCGCTATGATCACTGCGAGCGCAGACGCGGCGTTCCGGGGCGTGGAAACCCTGAGCCTAGCGGTACGGTGTCAACCGGAATGACATCGATCCTCGACTTTTGGTCGGGGAGCCTGTGGCGTATGTCCAGGTTCTCTGAACTAAAGGCCGCAGGGACCAGCCTAGGCTCGGTTTTCCAACTCCCCGATCAGGGTCAGGGAGGCAAGCTTGCGGGGGCGTACCGCAGGCAAATGCCTCAACGGGGGAACGCCATGGCAGACGACAGGATTGACCGCCCGTTCCCGGCAGACGAGGAGGAGCGGCAGATGATCCTTGCGAAGTTGAGGCCAAAGGTCGAGTGGGACCCGAAGACCGAAACAATGAGAGGGCTTTTCGAGCTATTGGTCCTCTATGTCGGCATGGTGGCATTCGCGCTGGGCGTTGCAACTGCGGTCGATTGGACTATGCGCGAAGTGATCACGTCCGTGGAATGGAAATGGCGGATAGGAATTGCCGTCGTGTTCTTCCTAGGAACGATAGTGGTGATCAACCAAAGCTTCGATGGGGAGGACGGCGAGCGCCGCCGCGCAAATGCCGAACGTCTGGCACGCCGGTACGGCTACCCGATCACGCTTGCGGTCGGACTTTGGGGCGGCACGTTGCTCCAAGAACACTGGTCCACCACCTCTCAGCTAGGCGAGGCAAAGGACGCCGCAGTCCGGGCCTGCCTACAGTTGCCGAAATGCGTGACTCTGGCGGGGGTGCTAAACGATGACGATCCGGTCCAATGGATCATTGATCCCCCTAAAGTTGCGCAATAGCCGGGTGTAGGGTAGCCGCAAAATGACCGCAGCCATGAAGCTCCGATGTCAGCGCACTTACTTTTCTACCGTGTAGGTGCCGTTGGCTTCATCTTTGCCGGCCGTAACAATAAACGCACGAGCTTTCCGTGTTATGTCGTTCCCGCTCTCTAGCCGCCGAGTAACGGTCCCTGATGTACCGTCCTGAATTCCGTCGGCTCCGTCGGTGATGAATTTTACTTCAACGTCACCCTTGGAGCAATGAACAGTAATAACAGGATAATTTGGGAACCCTCCGCCAATCTCATACGGCGTGATGGACTCGTTCGCACCTACTGCCCATTCTCCATTTGTAAGCATCGTATAGCATCCCTTTAGAATTTCACCAGCGATTGCAATCTCATATATGTTGCGCTCCGATGCAAGTGAAAATGGGACTCTTTTAATCTGGTCTGAGATGGGAGCATCACATTTCAAGACGTTTCCACCTCCGCAGATGTTTCCGTTACATCAAGACATGATAGGGACGGGTCAGGGCAGGTTTCGGGATGGTGTCATGGAGCCTCCCTATCGCCTACGCAGTGCTCGTTAACTCGTCTATCGTCGTCTGGCGCTAGCGATGGGGGATTGATGAATGAATTATGAGCTATTGCGCGGAGAATCGATCTGCTGCTTGCTGCGTATATTCAAAAGCGTATCCCGGATAGGACGGTTTAATAATCCTCCACAGCCCAGTACGCCCAAGGTCGCACCCCGATGCCGCGATCCGGGCTGAATATGAGGCGACTGGAACGCTCGCCAAGCGAGTGGAGACAACGATATCTTCACGGAATGGCCGTGAGGCTATTCACAATGCGACCGCCGCCTTGAAGGAAGCACGATGTTTGAACTTCGCTTCGGAAATCCGCCAGAGCCGCCGCCTATGCCGGCTACCAACGATAGCGTGCTCGATTTTCTAACGCTCTTCGTAACACTCGTGGGGTCTATCGCGTGGCCAGTGGCCGTGGTCGTCGTCGTACTTGTATTCCGTAAACAGTTGGTGAAGCTAGTGGGACGAATAATTGCCCTTAGCGGACCAGCAGGGATTACAGCCACGTTCGCCGACGAACTGGAAAAGACCCGCGATGCTGCCGAACATGCTCCTCAGACACAACTACCCCCTCCAGCACCAGGTCTGGAAGAAAACGACCCGTTTTTGGCGCTTGCGAAGAATTATCCCGAGGCAGCCGTAATGAACTCATACAAGGAGATAGAACGCGTTTTCGAGGCCTTGAATGATAAACTAGGGCGGCGCTTCCCCTCGGTGGTTGTCATGGATTCATTGCGCAAAGTCGGTGCTATCACATCCGAAATCTATAAGCTTTTTTATCAACTGAGGGTCACGCGTAACGCAGCCGTGCATTCCGAGCGTCCCATTACCCCCGGCGAGGCACTTGAATATCGAACGCTGGTACAAAGACTGGTGGAAGAGCTTGAAGGCGTTTTGCCCAAACTCCCAGACTATGAACCTGAGTTAGCGACATTGATCGAGCGTTCTTATCAGAGGAGGCTGGGACCTGGCCGGGCAAACACTGGCAGGAGCGCATTGTAGCTCGCCGACTGATGACCAGAACAAAGGGTGCTAAGCGGGACAAGTCGCCGGTAGCAATGCCGGCACCCCAAAGAGGAGCACAATCCGTTGGTATCACCTGGCGTACCGCAGTTGAATTGGGAGGCTCTGGACTGCCGGCTTCCTACGCGGCCTCCTCATGCCCATTCTCCGCCACGATGCGGAAGTAGCTTGCCCTGCTTATCCCTAGCGCCGTCACTATGTCATTTGCGGACTTACCCTCTGCCCGCAACCTCATCACCATCTCCGCCTTGGCGCGGGCGGTAGGCTGGCGACCCTTATACTTGCCGTCTGCCTTGGCCTTGGTAATGCCCTCACGCTGGCGCTCAAGCATTAGCTCCCGCTCAAATTCCGCTATGGAGGCGAGCAGGTTCATCATAAGCTTCCCCGTGGGTGTCCCCGTATCGAGGTTCATGGCGAGGATGCGAAGCTCTACCCCCTTCCTCCTCAGTTCCCCGGTGATGGTGATGAGGTCAGCTACGGAACGGGCTAGGCGGTCAAGCTTGGTTACTACCATGATGTCCCCCTCCCGCACCCACTCAAGGGCGGCTCGAAGCTGGGGGCGGGTGGCGGCGACTGAGGATAGTTCCTCGCTGAACACCTTCGTGCAGCCCGCGCCGGCGAGGTCGCGAAGCTGGGCTTGAAACCCGGCTTTCTGGTCGGCGGTCGAGGTTCGGGCATAGCCGATGAGGACGGGAGCGGACATGGTAGAGGTCTCCATTGAGAAACATCATGTGAGACCATTATGCGAGACTTGTGAGCGAAACGTCAAGAGACTACTTGTGTGAGACTAATTTCGGTGCGTTCATGCGGACTCACACGGGCTTGGTCATGTGAGACAGGCCCTCTTAGCGCGAGGTTATCGTTCCCCCGGCTTTCTATAGCGCGAGGGGTGGCACGGGGGGGTTGTCACCGCCGCGCTTGATGGGTCCACCTCTTAAATGAGCGACCCCATTTTCCAGTTGGCACCTCGGCTCAAAGGCCACATAACGGCTCTGCCCAAGCAGCACTTGAACAAGTGGATAAAAGGAAGTTTGTGGCTGCTGTGTGAGCGACCTTGTGAGTTCCCCCTTCACTTGGCTATCAAGCGAGCATACTTCCATTATCTCGCATCTGGCGGCAACGCATATGGGCGCTTGCCGGTCGACACGGGCTGGTTGATCCTATCGCTGGGAGCGTGAACTTGGGAACCAAGCCAAAAACCCGCTTTGGTGTGATCTTTGAAGGTGCGAAGCGTGAACTTTTCTCCGTTCGGGAACTCGACAATGGCGACCTGTCAATTTTTTTCAAAGCCCCGCCGTTCTACGACTTCCTCGATGGTCGAAGCGAAAAAACGTTAGAACACCGCTATTCCTTCCATCGCAGCCTCAACAGCACTCCACCCGCCATCACTCTAATGAGGACCGTTGCTCTTGAAGGCGGCCAGATTATACGAACGTCACAACTTAGATGGAGAGCGGGCGAATCGTTTTCAACCATGGTGTTTGCTAGAGCGTGTCCAACATTGCGCCCTGAACACTATATTATGAAAGAACGTCCGAAAGATACCGTGATACTCTTGTATCCTATCGACATAGGACGGACAACTCTGTTCTACCATGTCGTGGTGACGGACACCTCGCTCGATCCGGTGATTTTCAGACGTTCGGGATTGTGGGTCACTTCGGAGACGTTCGGCCATTTCAAGCTAGTAGTCCTTTCCGGATTCTTCCTCATTCTGCCATTTCATCGCGGCTTCGTATCTCATGCTATGACTAGCAAGATGAGAGTCGATGGGCAGGAAATAGGTGCGGATTTGCCGCCGATCGATCTAGGCAATGTGTCGCCCGAGAGGTTGCTGATCGATATCGGTCGAATGACCACCCTCCTTGCTGAGGGGTTGGCGGAGCGCCATATCTCATACATTCGTGAGCAACGGTATGCCGAACGCTTTGTGACAGAGACGCGCCAATTGTTGAGTCTCCGTCCAGTCCCAACCCCGCCTGATTTGCCTCGGCGTTAAGAGGCCAGGCAGTTAGCCATCTGGGCGTGCGGACGCTAGTTGGCGGATGCAACAGCGGGAGGCAGTTTCACGGCCTGCACCAAGGCCCGGTTAGCCTTTTCCGCGTCCACCCCCAGCGTAGCCATGTTGGCTAAGGTCGAGCGCCTCCGGCTCGCTGCCTATGTGTCCGACCACCCACGTTAGGGTCCACTCATCAAAGCCTTAGGCACCGGCAAGCCGGGCATCGCGAACCTTGCGGATGAACCAGCGGCGGAAGACGTGGAAAACCGCTTTAAAATCGCTTTTGCCGTTTCTGCGGCCGATCACCCTACGCCTCGGCGGTATCTCGTGATGCGTTTCATGGCGGCACCGCCCAAAGGCACCTCAGGTTCCCCGGCCTAATGAACACAACCCAAAAAACGCGACATAATTGTCACCGCAAGATAAACAGACTTAACCTTAAGATAGATAAGTGCTAGCAAACAGGGCATGAACGCACAATCGCTTGCCACAATCGTGAATGACGGTCCGCTTGTCGGCTTTCGAATTTCGGAACGATGGGGGCTAGTTGCCGAGATTGGCTACCAAGCGGTGCCGGATGTCTTGATACTCAGACAAAGCGAGCTTGGACTGACCAGCGCCGAGTTGAACGTCATGCTCAATCTCACGGCCCACTGGTGGCGCTCGCAAGATTTCGTGTTTCCAGGTGCCGCGACGATCGCCCGCAGAATGAACGTAACCCAGCGAACCGTACAACGGATCATTAGTTCGTTGGCAAGAAAGGGGTTCATACGCAAATGCCGTACGGCAAAAGGCGAAATCTTCTTTGACCTAGCTCCCTTGAAAGAAAAACTCATCCCTTTGGCCGAAAAGTCGCTGAGGGAGAAGCGCCAAATGCGTCTCCTCCGAGAAATGGGGTAACGAGGCCACCATGGACAAGCTCGAAGTCGCGGTCTGGGGTCTTCAGGTACGAGCTGAAGGGTCAATTGGCATCATCGGTGCCGTTCTCGTTGTCATATTTGCGCTGTTCGTCATCCGATATGCACGGAGGCCGCGCATCGATCGACCTGATCGTTAGTCTTGATACGATTTACAAAGGCTCGTCGAGACAACACTGAGGTAGGTCTGGATTCAGAGAAAGCAGCACAGATTGAAAAGTTCTATAAGTTTCAATGAATGCAGGATTGTATTCGAATTCGTGATAGTGCAAATGTTGGCCTACGTCAAATCGATCAAGATGAACTTTATCCCGCAAGTTTGTTATCCGCTCAAGACGGGCGGCTAGTTCGGCCTTACTTATCGCTGGAGGATTTGCGCCCTGAAGTGCCTCAATACGAACCTGCTTTCGCCATTGGGGAGTGCCAACTGTATCGCGAGGAAAGGCGACGCCATTTCTGGCCATATAGTCGGCTCTCACAAGATACGAACCGATTCCTTCCAGGATCGAATGTGCGGTTGTACAAAATTGATGGATGAGAATTGGTGATAGTCCTCCGTGCAGCGTCGATCTTCCAGGATTGGCCACCTGCACCTCTCGATTGTGCAAAAGCAGACCTGCGTAAAATTCCAAGGCCTGAAAGCGATATCCGATATTTCGCTTTTGCACAGGCGTCATAGTGAAATTCGGGTTTTGTGCCGCACGAACGCCCGACAAATAATGGACCCAACTGTCGACCGAAACGATGCCCGCAAACCCAAGGCGGTAGTCTTCGATCACTTGATCAGGGCTAACCGCATGCAACCTTGTCATCACTCATCACCCTGATTGGAATCAGCAGTCCAATAATGCTGAGATTGCTGGGACCTGCCGGCGTTCATTCGTTAACCTGCGGGTCAGTAGCCCTCTCCTCGACGCCAGCGCATTGATCGCGGAGCACTATGACTTCCCGTTCGATGACTTCGATCTCCGCCTGCGAAAGACCTGCGAACTCGCTGTTGGCAACCGCCCTGTAGCGAGCGCCGTCCCTGGCGTTTGATGCGCGATTGAAAAGTCCTGTAAACGCCCGTGGAATATTTCCTAATTTTCCCCATCGATTGATTCCGCTTGCAATAGCGGCGTGCTTCTTAGAACCCTTTTTGATACTTGTATGAAGTTCGAGATGGACACGGGACAGGAGTTCGGACGCACTAAAAATGTTGTCGAGTGCGACTGCGGTGTGTCCTCGGGCATTTGCTTCTTTTGCTGCCATCAAGAACTCCTCAGCACGATCAATTTTGCTGCGAGCGGATTTGCGCCCGTAAATGAAGCTGAACGCCATCCGCCAGCCAGAGCCCAAACGCATTACCGTAAAATGTCCATGATCCAGTTCGTCTTCAGGCAAATCAAAGCGTTCGATTTCCTCAAGTGCGAAGGGACGCGTTTGACCAAGCTCCTCCGGTTGGAGAGGCGTTTTGAGTCGGGCCGCCAGCCGCACTTCTTCATTGAAGCGCACTATGGCTCCGCCGTCCGAAGGGAATAAGACTTGTGCCGCTGTGACCCTCATCGGAGTTTTCACCGTTCCGGCGGCGACGCGTCGGTTAAGCTCAGGCTTGAAGTAAACTTCCTGGAAATTATCGAACACTTTTTGCCCGAAATCTGTGTCCGGAATCGGTGCGACACTTGTCACATCTTCTCGCGTTTCCATCATTGCCCCGCCGCTAGCGTCACCACCTCGATGATATATGAGATGGCGAGCAAGCGAAATCAGAACTAGCTCTCTGACGGTCTAACGTTTCGAGCATGTGTTTCATCACTGTGTTACAACACCTAGACGACGACGCTAAAACCCGTTATATATCAATGCCATGGGGCTTTCCGAGCGCAATCCGCCCCTGGGCACCAGCTAATCCCATGAAATCGCTAGGTTTTCAGTTTTCGGAAATCCCAGAATTTTGGGAATGGAAAGCGTATCTGTGCAACACAGAAACCGCCACAGACTGGAGAGGCTAATTTATGGCTAAGCGACCATCGGGCAGCGACCGGTGGCGCTGAAACCGCCAAACATGGTTCAAAAGCGAAGGGCTGCGACGTCAGCCTCGGCGGATGGGTCGATCCTCGCTCACGACGTTCGAAGCCGCGGCAGAGTATTGCCCGAGTGAAAAAAGCAAGCTCGAATTCCGTCATCTGCTCTTTAGGTGATAGGAGGAAAGCTGCTGTGGCGATCGAGAAGATCACATGGTCGAACAGAAATTCGCCCATGCTCTGGGACCTACAGTCGACGGAAGGTTGGCCGGCGATCGACGCGCGAGGCGGTGCTTCTCCAGTCTATAAATGATATTGACAGTTTCGTGGACATTCTTCGGGCAATGTGGAACTAGGTTCATCCTGCTGCCTAACTAGCGAGAGTCAGATGATCGATCTCGCGTCTTGTACGCTACGAGGATGCACCATATGCATAGCGCTTATGGCAACGTCGATGGTCTCGGCGCAGTCGGAGACGGCCGATGCCCAAGTGCAACGTGGCCTGCAGCAACTTGTCGAAGCCGAGGATGGACCGCCTGGCGCTATCGTCACCCTATTTCGCGATGGAGATTTGACGGTTCTGAGTGCAGGTCGGGCGGATGTCATGTCAGACGATACGCCGCAAGCCGACCAGTACATGCGCATCGCCAGCATCACCAAGGCATTCAGCGCCGCTGTGGCGCTTCATCTGGTCCAAGAGGGCCAACTCACCCTCGACGACACCATCGGCCGGCACCTTCCGAATCTCCCTGCGGCGTGGTCGGCCGTCACGATTCGCCAGGCGCTGAACCATACCAGCGGACTGCCTGATTACTTGCGCTCCAAAGGCATCGCCGACTATGTGGCATCGAACCCTCGTGGCTACGTGCACCCCAACCAGATCATCGACTGGGTTCGCGAAGAGCCGCTCGACTTCGCCCCCGGCTCTCAATACGCCTACTCGAATACCGACAACATCGTTGTCGGCCTGATCTCCGAAGCGGTTACTAAGAAGTCCTATGGAGCGCTGCTGCAGGACATTGTGTTTGGCCCTGCCAACCTCACTCACACGAGTTTTCCGACGACAGACATCTCGTTGCCGTCGCCGGCCATCCGCGGCTACGTCGTCGAGCCCGGATCAGAGCCAAACGACGTGACGAGCTTCCTCAGCCCCAGCGGGGCGTGGGCTTCTGGCGCCATCGTGTCGACCCCAAGCGAGTTGTCCGCGTTCATAAGGGCAGACCTCGGGATGAAGTTCTTCGGCCCGGCCCAGCAGGTGCAACAGATGCAGTTCGTTTCAGGTGATTCCAGCCCGCCCGGACCCGGATTGAACGAGTCCGGTCTCGGGCTGTTCCGGTACACTACACCCTGCGGGGTCGTTTACGGCCACACCGGCAACTTCCCGGGCTACACGCAGTGGGCAGCGTCAACCGCCGACGGAACGCGTTCCGTCACCACTACGCTGAATATCCCGGCGCCGGACGGCGCGCTGCTCGATCGCTTGAGGAAAGTACAGGCCGAAGCGGTTTGCGCGCTGATGGGCCGTTGAGCGTGCATTTGACGTTGATATGCTGCCCTAGAGTGAGGGACCCCGATTGAGTTTGCCGCACTCCGATATAACCTACCGCTGATTTCTGAACACGCCAGCTCTGCGAGTTCGCTTGATGCCGATGACGAAGGGGCAGTCCTCTTGGGCCGACTTGATGCGGCGCATATTGCTGGTTCTTGCGATTTTAGGATGCACGATCGGTTCAAGCCTTGCCCAGACGATCCCCGAGCAAGTCGACTCCGTGATTTCGGATCAGAACCAGATCATCCGTCGCTATACGGCGCCAAGAAAGCCCGGCACGGTTGACCTTTCAGTGTCGGACTTGCGCGAGGCGGCGCCGCTGGAACAAGCCAAACGACGGGTCTTCACCTTGAGGTCGGTGACCGTCCGTGGCGCCGTGACGGTGCCTGTTTCCAAGCTTCAGCGGGCATGGGCCAAGGACTTGAACACCAGGATAAGTCTGGCCGACCTCTACGCCATCGCCGAGCGTATCGACGAGATATACAAGCGGGCGGGATATTTCTCATGGGCTGTCGTTCCCGAGCAGGACGTTTCGTCGGGCAACGTCGTCATCGTCCTCTACGAATCCTATGTGCGGCGCGTCATCATCAACAGTGACATTCCCGACATCGAGCGGCGGCTGAAGCCGTATATCGACCGGATCGTCGCCATGCGGCCGATCCGCATCAAGGAAGTCGAGCGTGTCCTCCTGCTGATGAGCGATCTCGCCGGCCTCACCATCGAAGGCACGGTCATTCGCCCCAAGACCCCTTCTGCCGGAGGCGACCTGAAGCTCGACATCGGCTTCAAGCGCGCCGGCGCGAATGGAATAATCGACAACTTTGGCAGCGATGCCGTCGGCCCGTATGAACTGACCGGCACAGGCACTCTCAACGACACGTTCAGGCTGTTCGATGCGGCAAACATCGTTGCAATGACCATTCCGGACAGTCCCGACGAGTTGAAGTTCGTTCTCGGTTCGCAGGACATCCCGTTGGGTTATGACGGCCTGCATGTGGGATACAATTTTGGATATGTTTCGTCCCAGCCGGGCGCGGACCTCGCGCCTCTCGACCTGGACATAACCTCGACGTTCGGCTCGGCCTATGCCCAGTATCCGCTGCTGCGGACAATCGACCATAGCGTGTTTGGCCGCCTGGAACTGAACTTGAAGGACAACGCGCTTGATGCCGGTGGCGAGAGGCAGACGGCCGAGGACCTCCGGTGGCTGGCTGCGTCGCTTCGATATACTGGCGAGTTGGAGAACGGCGCTGTCACGTTGACGGGCACCTTCGGGCAGGGTCTCGACGGCCTTGGCGCCAGCAGCAGATCCGACCCCCTCGCACCCCGCCTTGGTGTTCCGGACGACTACAGATATTTCCGCGCCGACCTCGATCTCAGCAAGGAGATCGCTTCACTGGCGGTCGCTCGTCTTCGCGTGGCCGCCCAATATGCGCCGACTGCGCTTCCTTCGTCGGTGCAGCTCGTGCTTGGCGGCGATCCCTATGGACTGGCTTTCGATGGCTCCGCGGCTTCCGGCGACAGCGGGATAGCAGCCTCGCTCGAATTGGGGCGCGACATCGAACTCCCGGAAGATTTGCCCATCTCGAATCTGAACATGTTTGCGTTTGTGGACTACGGTTCGATCTGGAACCACGATACCGGCGTGGACTACACCGAGGCTGAGCTCGGATCTGCCGGCCTTGGCGCAAGAGCCGTGTTCGGCGAACACCTAAACGCAAGAGCGCTTGTTGCGATACCATTCAGGGACAGCCAGGACCTGACTGACACCGGCACACGATTCCTGTTCCAGCTCGTCAGTGCGTACTGAGTCGCATGGCGAGCTGTCTCGCGCAAAAATGCGGATTCATCTTGGCGCGAGAGCGGCGACCAGATCATTCGCTGCCGCTACCATTCCGTTGAATCCGGCAACGCTGAACTGGTTGATCGAAACGAACACACCGACGCCGCGCGTCGGCGCCATTACCACATAGCTGAACTGCCCCTGCAGGCCGCCGGTCTTGTTGAGCATCAAGGGCTTGTCCTTGTCGGGCAGCACGCCGACCCAGCCAAGCGTCATCATTCCCATCGGCCCCGCATCGTCGATGCCGCTGACCGGCGAGAGGCCGTCGCGCCATAGCCAGCCGGCGTGGTCGATCGTGCGCTCGGCGTCGCCGGCCGCATCCTTGCCGAGATGCCAGGCCATGAACTTCATCATGTCGGCGGCGGAGGAGTAGAGCCCACCCGCGCATCCGATGGTTTCCGGCGAGGGCGCCAGCGGCATCGGCGTGCCGTCGAAGAAATGGCCCTGCATGGTGCGAGCAGCATCGCCCTCCGCCAGGTTGAGCCTCGTATCCGTCAGGCCACGCGGCTTGAGCACCCGCTCGGCCAGCAGATCGCCATAAGCCTTGCCCCCGGCATTGGAGAGCGCAAGACCAAGCAGGTCGTAGCCCCAATTCGAATAGAAGGCGCCGGTGCCCGGGGGAAACAGATAAGGATCGGCTTTCGCAAACTCGGCGCGGCTGAGCTCGAATGTGTTGCCTGCGAAGGGATTTTCCGCCGTGCCCCCGGTCTGGTTAGGCACCTCGCGGGGCAGGCCGGAGGCCTGCGTCACCAGATCGACGAGCCGGAGCGTCCGCCCCTCGCGCTCCGGCACGGTCCAGCCCTGGCCGAGATGCTTGGCGAGAGGATCGGCAGCGCCGACGGTCCCGTCCACAATCATCGAACCCATCAGGTCGCCGCAGAAGGTCTTGGAGATAGAAGCGATCCGCATCAGCGTGTGTTCGTCAGGCGTCTGCCCCGATCCCTTTCGGATCTCGCCGAAGCCGGCGAAAGCGGTCTCGCCGTCGCGAACCGCGGCGATGACGAGACCCGGAGCGCCGGAGCCCAGGAAGGCTATGCCGCCGGCGAAACCGACGGCTTCCTCAAGAAGACGATCCTCTGCGGCGGCCACATGAGGCGTCGCAATGGCGCAAGCGGCCATCAAGGAAAAGAGGAGCCGCCTGCAGTATTGACCTGTCATTGGAATATCCCTGAATCTGGTTTCGGAAGCTTAGGTGCTGTTAGCGGGGCGCAAGCTGATAGATCAACTCGTTTGCCGCATGGACCATTGCTTCAAAGCCCGAGGCGCTGAACTGGTTGATCGCTACGAAGACACCCACCCCCCGTGTCGGCGCGATGGCGACATAGGTGAACATGCCTTGCCGCCCGCCGGATTTGTGGAGCACCAGGGGACGGTTGCCGTCAGCCTCGACGACGACCCAGCCGAGGCCCATCGCATCCATCGGCGCACCGCCGTCGTCGAGGCCCAGCACCGGCGAGAGCCCGTCGCGCCGGACCAGGCTGGCATGGTCGATGAGGCGACGCGCATCATCCTCGGCGCCGCCTTGCGCCAAATGCCAACTGATCCACCTCAGCATGTCGTTGGGCGTCGTGTAGAGTCCCGAGGCACATTCCATCGTCACCGGAGTCGGCACGAAGGGAAGCGGTGCGCCGTCGAAGTTGTGGCCCTGCATCAACCGGCTTTCGTCACCCGGCCTCGGATTGAAGACCGTGTCCTTCATGCCCCGCGGCCGCAACACGCGCTCCTCCAGCACGGCGGCGTAGGGCTTGCCGGCCGCTCCGCCTATCGCCAGCCCGAGGAGGTCGAAGCCGAGGTTCGAATAGAGCGCGCCAGTTCCCGGAGGAAAAAGAAACGGCGAATCCTTCATCGCCGCGATCATCGCCTGCTGGGTATGACCGGCATAGGGATCGTTGGGTGTTCCACCGGCCTGCGCCATCTCGCGCGGCAGGCCCGAGGTCTGCGTCGCGAGGTCGATGATACGCAGGGTTCGTCCGTCTTTCTCAGAGACAACGAACCCGTCGGGCAGATGCCTCTGGATCGGGTCCGCCAGACCGATTTCTCCCTTCACCAGCAGGCTGGCGAGAACGTCTCCGCAAAAGGCCTTGGAGATGGATGCGACCCGCATCATCGTGTCGGCGTTCGGCGCGACGCCGGACCCGCGAGCGGTTTCGCCGAAACCGGCGAACGCGGTCTCTCCGTTGCGGACGGCGGCGATCACGAGACCCGGCGCGCCCGAACTGATGAAAGCGAACGTACCGGTGAATTCGACCGATTCATCAAGCAGCGGGTCGGCGGCTCCAGGGCTTGCGAAGACAAGGGCGGCAGCGGCCAGGAAAAGGCGCAAAGATATCGTGCGGGTTGTGGTCATCGGCATCGACCTCGGCATCTGGAAATCAAAGCGGGCTGTCCGTCGCCCTTTGCAAGGCGGTCATTGTGGCCAGTCCACGACCGAGAGATCAAGTGGCAGGACGTTTTCAAGTTTCTGCGGCGGCACGCGTCGGGTTAGCGTAAGGGACGAGCCGGTCGCCTCCGCCTTGTCGAAATCTTCGGTGCCGGCCTCGTCTACCGCCGCGATGGCGAAGCTGTCGAAGACGTAAGGCAGGCCGTTCGAAGCGAGCGGAGAAGCACTATCCATGACATGCAGGTGCAGATGTGGCGCCTGGCTGTTGCCGGTGTTGCCGACCTCACCCAGTTGATCCCCGCGCCGCACCTTGTCGCCGAGCTTAACCTTCACGCTGCCTGGCCGCATGTGGGCGTAGTTGACAAACAGGCCGGAACCGATGTCGAGAACGACGAAATTGCCATCCGCCTCGTCGAGCGGCAGGTTTGCGGGCAACGCTCCCGGCACCTGGTCCTGTAGGTCATTGCGAGTCCCAACCACCGTGCCGTCCGCAACCGCGAGGATCGGCTTGCCGTAGATGTGGTAGTTCGCCGGCACCTTGAGGTCGCCCGCGACCAGGGTGTTTTTTTCGTCGATCTGCTCCCAATCAACGGCGAAGCGCTGGGCGAGATAAAATTTGCCATCGAGCGGCAGCAGCGCGCGGACATGACGGATGGAATCGCAGCAGCCGTCAGCCGCGACATAGCCGTTGCCGCGCAAAGGCGGTCCGAGCACGACGGGTGGTGTGGACGTAACAGGACTCTCGCCGACCGTCAGGGTCATGTCCGCATCGATGACTGCGAAATGCGCAGTGATCTCGTGAGTGATCCGAGCAGGAACAGTCGCGCCCTCCGCCAGGGTGACATGCAGGAAGATTACCGCAAACTGATAGGCTGTCAGTTCGCGCGTTTCGTTGCTGCGGTTCGCACCCGGCGTGACACGTTTGGCCAAGTCGTCCGGACCAAGCTCGGCAAGCGTCGTTCCGCTGTCAGGATCAATGACCTTGAGCTTCTCGAAACGAACGTCCCCGCCGGTGACGTTGTTCACCGCCAGTTCGTAGACCAGGTGACGCGCGCCGTCCGAGCCAGGAACCATGTGTGGGGAAGCGATGATCTCCGCGACGAGAGGAGTGAGCTTGGGATCGGCGCTGCCGGCGAGCGCATTGAACGAGAACCCCGTCGGCAGGATAAGGAGGGCCAAAAGAATCCAGATTGGAACCCGCATCTCAAATGCCCCCGCATCCACTTGCGTTGTGAAGCGAGAGGCTACGACAAGGTGGGTCGGGAGCCAAGGTGCTTCGCGTACCAGGATGTATCGCAAAATAGAGCAGGCCACCTCATCCCCCGGCTTTTAGGGTTCTGGTGCTGATGGCGATCATGAACGTCTCCGCCAACTGGAGGCAGACCATCCGGGGTCTGTACTGACGCAAGTTCGCTCGAAGAGCAGGCCCAAACATCGTGCTGGAGGGCGAGGCCAGCGTGTCACTCCCTTCATTGCTTCGCGAACCAGGTCCAGTGGAATCCCGGCCAAAGGCATCGATTGACGGCGACCGGCGAAAGCTTCGCAACGATGCCGGTTGGGCGCCCCACTTTGGCTCCTGCATGTACCTTTTCCCTATCTCGCCAGCGGCACTTCCTCCGGTTCTGCGAAGGCGTATTCGCGCCTTCCCGTCCTCGTTATTTTAGGGGAGATTGAGCACATGCTGAGTCGTCCCGAACCACATTGCCCGAGTGTCTATTTTGCACTCGCTCCCACAGAATCCGACGGGCACCGGTTAAAGGGACTTGCTCGGTCCGATCATCTGCGTCCACTTACGCTAGAACTCTGGTCATTCGGTCGGCTGGTTTCCTACTGCAACGTCCTGAGCGATGGCACATGGGACGTTCCAATTACGTCGGAATCGCATGCGGCCGTTCATGCATGGCTTCGGACCGGCGATGACCAAGTGTATTGCGGCACAGTCAACGCCGTTCCGCTTTACGTCGAAAATCGCTCGCTTCAATGCGATGTGATCAAGCGTGACGGCTATGTCACCAATTGCATTGAACTCGATGTGAAATGCCCAATCGACTATCAGATATATATAAATGGCCGACCAGCACAGGACGCAATCGACTTCCTGCCTACACCTTTTTCGCATGTTCACCGAGGTCGCATTAAGACCCGAGAATCGCTTCTTGTCCTCGAAGTCTTGGCCCACGATGGCGCCTTTATCCGTTTGCCTCTTTGGCGCTGGAGATCGCCCGGATTCGAACTATTCCGCGAGGCGCTCCGATCACAAAAGCACTGCGACATCAGCCTTAGTTCCGGAGACACCATTCGTAATGCAGTGCCCATCCAGATAACGGTGGAAGATGATGGATGGCGCTGCCATGCACGCTCTGGTCAAAACAGTGTTCCGATCGAAATAGATGACGCTGACATATTAAACATCGAGATACGCTCAGATACATATGCTCCTACTGAAGGAGATAAAAAGCGAAAAGCTTCCGTCAGAAATTCCAGGACTTTCTTCAAGGACGCACCGGCGGCGTTCCGTCAGCCGATTGCCGTTACGTCCTTGAGCGACAAGCGAGCAAATTACTCACGCACCAAGTATCGAATTTTATTGCTACGGCCTCGTCCGCTACCCACTGACGAAATCTATGTGACAGCCCCCCTTGCTCAATTGTGTTCATCGGGACTGTGTGAGCTCGTTGTAGCGGATACCACTTTGCAACCTCCAGACGCCGGTCTTTTTCACGATACGGATATGGTGATTGTTGTACGATACATTTCCGCAATCTGGATGGACGAACTGGTTAAGTGCAAGGGTCACGCAGAAATCGTTTATCTATTTGATGATGACATTCCAGCCGCCGTGGATACCATCGAGTTGCCGGCCACATATAGGCGCCGTTTGATTGATGTAACTTCTTGTGATTTTCAGTACATGTTTTATATTTCCGATATGGTAATCGTTTCATCGCCGATCTTGGCAAAACGTTACAATACGGCAAAGACGCATTTACTCGAACCACCTTCGATACGTCAGAGTGAATCACTTAACCACCATTTGGACGGCAGCACACTGCGCATAGGGTATCATGGGTCGAGTACTCACTATCGCGATCTGGAATTCCTCATTCCTATGATAAGAAAATTCAGTGAAGCAAACCCCGGCGTCGAGTTTGATTTATTCGGTCATAAAGCAATCCGGCAAATGGCGCGTGGGCTTGATCGTGTAAATGTAATGGACCCTCTGCCATGGGATGAATATAAGGAATTTGCCAAAAATCGGCCCTGCCATATAATGGTGGCTCCGTTGCTTGACAATGCCTATAATAGAGGAAAGTCCCGGGTAAAGTTTTGTGACGCAAGCTCGCTGGGAGCCGCCGGAATCTTTACCAACGCCCAAATGTATCGAGGGATAGTTGATCATGGAATTGATGGCTTGCTGGTGGGCAACACCGAAGATGAGTGGTTGAGCGCTCTACAGTCGCTAGCCACCGATCCAGATCGTACATATAGAATTGCATCGGCCTGCCGCATTACGAACCAGGTAAAATGTTCCCTATCTAAAGCGACCAGGTTTTGGGCAGAGCTACTGAATATAAGTATGCGTTTCTAGCAGGGAGGTGCACCTCTTCACATGTGCGGGCTAATGGCGCTGCGGGCCTCTGGCAGCGACGAGAACAGCGTATTGTCGAGGCACTCGTCCCTGAGGCAACCGTTGAAGCTCTCCACGAAGGCATTATGCATCGTCTTTCCGGGGCGATGTAACGCCATTCGATGCCTGCTGGCGCCACCGCAAGGCCGCCATCGAGGTCATTTCCGTGCCGTCGTCGGAGCCGATCTCGGCGGGCCGGCCGCGCCAGAAGATGACATGGCGGGCAATTGACGTGGTCAAGCGTTTTGCCAGCACATTTCCTGGAACAAGCGGAGTTCAGAAAGTGCGGCCTTTCGGATCGAAAAATTCGCCGCTGTCTCCAATGCCGCCTGCTGCATCGTTCGCCGCTCACGATCCGGCAGGTCCAGAAACATTTCAATCGCCTTGAGAATGTCGCGGTCGCTTCTGGTATCCACAACAAGGGCGTTCCTGCCATGGACAGCGTATTCGTCGGTCCCGCCTAGCGCCGGAACGAGGGGGATACACCCGGAAGCCATCGCTTCAAGTCCCGTTCGGCCGAAGGCTTGGAAGTCGGACAAATCGAGGAACAGGTCACACGCCCGCATGAATGCGGGCACCTCGGTGCGCTTCAGGCGTCCACGATTTAAAATCCCATCCGATGTCGCGATGCCTGCAGATTCAAGCTCCTCACTGCTGGAACCGAATACCTGAAACATAATCTTCTGCGGCACGGTATCACGCAAGATTTGAAGTATCCTTGCGGTCCTTTGTGGCGCGCGCCTAGCCGTCCTCACCCTCAACATGGCGCCGACACATATGTAGTCTTTCTCCAGTGACAAATCGGGATAGTAGATACCGTGATCGATCGACGGGGTAACCTTCCTCACCTTGATTCCATGGTTTAGATAAACGATATCGCAAAGCCACTTCGTCTTGGCAAAAAACGTTGCATCCTTCAGTGCACCATACGATGCGTGGGCAATACGCCAGCCCTCGCTCTCGGGATGGTAGAAAAGAGGCTCATAGTCCTGAACATAATAGGCTAGCTTCAAGGCCGCCCGCTCTTGCGGCGACAGCGTTTCAAGGGCGGTCGAGACCTCCGTTACGGACACATTGGTCGTCGCAATTGCAACATCGCAATCCTTCATCAACTCCGCCAGCGCTTTAGGCGAGTCATAAGAGCGTAGTGCGACAGCCTTTCCCATGAGCTCGGGATAGTTGTCTATGAATGAGCCCCAGTTCTTGGCATCGACTGCTACGACACATCTTACGCCCAGCTCCGAAAGCCCAAGGGCTTCCTGCACGACGGAGTTGGCTCCGCCGCTTGACCCTTTTACAGGCAACACAAAAATAACCGAGGGTACTTTCGCCACGGGTCGCGATCTCAATTCAGGTGTTCGTATTCGCCGCTCGATAGATCTCTCGCAGGGCCTTCCTGATTCCGATCAGGGAGCTGAGTTCGGCAAGGCTCTGCTGAAGGTCGACGAGATTCACATCCGCGTGCTTGCTGGCCAACGCCTTGCTGCCCTGCTTCGTTAGAACGGACCGGCGCTTTTCGCCAAAACTCGCTGACTTCTGATGGTATATGTACACATGGTCGGCGAGAACGAGCTTATGACCTGACTTGGCCATCCTTATGCATAAATCCGTCTCCTCCCCATACCCCATGGGAAAGGAGTTGCCATCCAGATATCCGACTTCTTCGAGGGCATCCCGCCGGATAAGGGTGCAAAATCCATTCAGGAGCGGGACATAGGGGAACGCCTTCTCGGAGAGCCTGCGGACATTGTCGGCTACGTCCTCAATCAAAATACCGGAAGGAAGAGGATTCGTGCTCCATCCACCCTTGGCGTCCCTGACATCGGGAACAGATTGCCACGATGCGGCGTTGGAGAGCGGCCCGATCATCACCGCGTCCGGGCGAGCGAGTGCAGCCTCCAGCAACCCATCGAGCCAGCCCCTGGTGACGATCGTGTCGCTATTCAGCAGGACGATCCATTTGGATCGCGCCTCGCTCATTCCTCTGTTCGCGGCGTTTGTGTAGCCTGTGTTCCGGTCGTTCTCGACAAGCTTGATCCACGGCACATCGGCAACGAAGTGGCGTAAACGTTCGCGATTCAGCTCTGTCGACCCGTCATCGACCAGCGTCACCAATACCGGACGATCGGTCGCATAACCAATTGATGAAATGCAATCCAGTGTTTCATCAATCGCGTTGAAGACCGGTATGACAATCTCGGTTGTCTCGGCGGCATGGCTCTGATCCCAACTCCATTTGACCGGAGTTTTGGCGGGAGAGGTTATCGACAAAGGTACAGATGCCCTTTCTTGGCTCGCCCAAGAGGCTAACCCGGCAGTGCGATTAAGCTGCGCGGCAATATTCGAGTCTTCCAGGGCGTAGTATCTGCTCGACGCGTATTCGGCATCCGGTCGAACGATGCGCGTTCCCAATCGGACAGAAAACAGCGCAACATCAACATTATCCGTCCAAACAAAATGCAGATGGTATTCCTTGTCGGGGTTATCGAGATTCAAGCGAGATTGCCGGCACAACGCCGCAACGTCGTCCGGTTTTAAGATCAGCTCAAAATGTCGCCCTGTCCGCGTAACTGTGACCCGGCGTTTGATCACAAAAAGTCGGCGGTCCTTATAGGAGCGAACTCCATCGCGGTTCTCGTAGCTGCGCTCAATGACGCCTATATGATCGATTTCGTATTTGACTTCTGCCGCGTTATTCTCAAACCCGAGAGCAGAGGCACTTTGCGCATAAAATGCTAAATTAAGCGATCTTGATATCGAGAGCCGATATTTGTCTAGCTTCGTTTCCAGCCGGGCGTAGCCTTCCTTGAGTTGACCGAAAATGGCGACGCCATAGGCGAGAGGGCCTCGTTCAGGCAGGGTGACGTCTCTCAGATTTCCCTGGCAAAGCGCAACGGTTAAGGCGGAACTGGGGGATTTGCAGCGAAAGGTCCAGCCGTCCGCGATCTCGGAGGCGCGAGATGATGCTGCGCGTTTATATGGGCCGACCCAATTGCTGAAATCTCCGTTCGTCACTGCGTTGAGGTCGGTTTCCTCGGAACTGTCGGCTTCGAGGTGCTGGCGGGAACCGGCCACAAAGCCGGGCTCGCCTGCGGCTATCTGCGCTATGTCGATCCAACCGGCGGCCGGCGAAATGGCTTCGATGACCAATCTCACCCGATGAGTGTCCGAAGAAAGGGGGAGTCCGATGCGCATGGTCTGCACCGACCAAGCGCGCTGTAGCGGAACAGACTTGAACTGAGATTCTTCGACGACCATTCCAGCGCCCACCAGCGCTACCCGAAGGCCGGCACTGGTGGCTTCGGAAGAACGCCCCTTCAAGACCACGGCAAGCGCACTCTCATCCGGGTCGACTGTGAGTTCCTGCGCAAAGCGAACGGAGGCAGGCTCAGCCGTTTCGTTTGCCATTCGCGCGAAATCAAATCCCGGGCAACGTGCTTTGAAAAGCGCGACCCCGGCGTCCAGATGAACATTCCAGTCGTCTGGGACGGTTCCGGTCCAATGCACCAAACTGCCGTTCGTCACCAGATCTTCGCCTCGAAGCAAATTGACCCGCCGCGGCGAGTCGGTGATTTGAGTTGCTTCGTCGGAATAACGCACTTCCAGTTCGATCGGGCGCCTTGGATCCTCAACGATATGGGATAACGGCACCGACAACTTGTCACCACCACGCGCCTGCGCAGTGCTTATCGAACACTGCAATTTGCCATCGACAAAAATAAAAAAACTGTCCTGCTCTTGCGGCCGATATGCGAAAGAGATTGACGCATGTGCCTCACCACGATCGGCTCTTTCAATTTCAAGGCGAGCACATTGAGACAATATGTTCGCAGGCACATCCTTGAGTAACTCTCTTGATCGCGCGTTGATTATTTTGGCGCCGGATGAGATCAACGATGACGGCTTAACTGAAGACAGGTCGAAGTAGTATTCATATTGCTGAGCCGCCCCGATAGAACTTGCCCTGCGGACCTCTGGGTTGATCGTTTTGTCACCCGCCACCAGCATGAGGGGCGGCACGGGGCCATCGGGTCTGGTTGTCTCACGCCCGATACAAAGCAGCTTCCCGTCACGCCAGCCCTGTACCTCGAGCTCGACGCGTGGCCGGTCGACCGACGCAAGCACTATGGCAGGAGAGACCAAACAGGGGATGGCGCCCGAACCAGACGCATAGA
Source organism: Mesorhizobium sp. IMUNJ 23232 (assembly GCF_044326205.1). NCBI lineage: Bacteria > Pseudomonadati > Pseudomonadota > Alphaproteobacteria > Hyphomicrobiales > Phyllobacteriaceae > Mesorhizobium > Mesorhizobium sp. IMUNJ 23232. Next base: position 139,481 of record NZ_JBIRCY010000010.1, on the reverse strand, counting down.
CCGCCACCGTGTGCTCACGGTCATCGTATAAATCACTGGGGAATTCGAAACCAAAACCGTGCTTGGCTGCTTCGGCCGGTCCGCCAGCGGGAGGATCGGTGGCGGCAATTTCAAAACGAAACGCCCCGTCGATATGCACGGACACGCTTATCGATCTGTCGCGATTGTCGTTGTCGAGCACCCATCCGCGAACACCATCCGCATTTATTTGGGTGACCGAACCAAATATGTTCGCTTCTCTGTCGCCGACACGCAAATCATCGAACTTGAATGAGCCGGAATATATAGTATTTCCTGCCCCGGAAATGGATACATTAACGTTATGTTCCTGCCCATCGAAGAATGATAGCGACGGGACAACTGAATAACCACAATAGCCGTCACTTCCGTGACGACCAACCATCGCTGGCCGGAACTCCTTCGCAAGAACTGGAGGAAGTTTTTGATCGTCGATTGCTATTGTTATGGACGCGCGGCTCAGAGCCGCGCTTGGGTCCAATGCCCAACCGCGCAACTGGTGCGTCACCTTCTTATTGATGTCCCCGTATTTTATGGTTTTCATCGGTGGCAGCCCCGGAAACGGATGTTGTCTTTTTCCTCAAGTCCGGCTGTCGTCGAACTACTCTGTAGATGCAATCTGAGACAGATAGGCCCCGTACTCGCTTGTTCCGTACTTCAACCCGAGGGCGTGCAGGTCCTCGCGAGAAATCCAGCCATTGCGATAGGCAATCTCTTCCAGGCACGCTATCCTTAAGCCCTGACGCCGCTCAAGAGCCCTGACGAAGGTCGCGGCCTCCAGCAGGCTGTCCATCGTGCCGGTATCGAGCCAGGCGAACCCGCGGCCAATTTTCTCGACATGAAGATCGCCCCGCACGAGATACGCTCGGTTGAGGTCGGTGATCTCAAGCTCACCACGCGCCGAAGGCTTTAGCCTGGCCGCGATTTCCGGTGCATCGCCATCGTAGAAATACAGGCCGGTCACCGCCCATTCCGACCGCGGAACATGCGGTTTCTCCTCTATCGAGAGAACGCGGCCCTCGGCGTCGAACTCGACCACCCCATAGTGCTGCGGATCTCTCACCTGATATCCAAAGATGGTCGCTCCGCGCTGACGTCCGCTGGCTTTAACGAGAAGATCAACCAAACCGTGCCCGTGGAAGATGTTGTCGCCAAGGATGAGGGCAGAAGGCTCGCCATTTATGAAAGGGGCGCCGATCAGGTAGGCCTGCGCCAAGCCGCCCGGTTCGGGCTGCACGGCATAGCTAATCCTAAGACCGAGTTGCCCGCCATCGCCTAGCAAACGCTGGAATTGTGGAAGATCGTGAGGTGTCGAGATGACGAGGATGTCGCGGATGCCGGCCAGCATGAGAATGCTGATCGGATAGTAGATCATCGGCTTGTCGAAGACTGGCAGGAGTTGCTTCGACGTCGCCTTGGTGACCGGGTACAGGCGTGTGCCTCTCCCTCCCGCCAGTATGATCCCCTTCACTTCGCGTCCTCGGCATGGCGGTGGATTTTTGGCCGTCTTCCAATTTCGCATACAGGTTATCGCCCGGATTTCCAAGCGATCCGACTGCCCGAATTTCCGTGGCAAAACATTTCGGCTACTGGACTTTTTGTGGCAGGGAATGCGATTCTGTCAACATATCTGAGAACGCATCGGACCGGGGGAATGGAGTTCTTTCAACACGCTATCCAAGGCGTCGTCGAAGTCCTGCCTAAGAGGCTCGGCGACTCCCGCGGCTACTTCGCCGAGACCTTCAAGCGGTCCGCTTTCGAAGCGGCCGGCGTCCCGGCGGAGTTCGTGCAGGAAAACCAGGCGCGCTCCAAAAAAGCGGGAACCGTGCGCGGCCTTCACTTTCAGCTTGAGCCGATGGCGCAGGCGAAACTTGTCAGCGTTGTCGCCGGCTCGGTTTTCGACGTGGCTGTCGATATCAGACGCGGCTCTCCAACGTTTGGGCGTCATGTCTCGATCGTGCTCAGCGCTGAGCGCGGCAACCAGCTATTCGTGCCTGTCGGCTTCGCACACGGCTACTGCACACTCGAGGATGACACCATCATCCAATACAAGGTGTCGAAGCCGTACGCGCCGGAATACGACCGGGAAATCTTCTGGGCGGATCCGGCACTGGGCATCAACTGGCCGTGCCGGCCCGAAGATACATCGCTCTCCGCAAGGGACTCGGCGGCACCGAGGCTGGCGGAAGCGAAGGACTTGTTTTGATGCCCCCCCGCTTTGCGAATGCAACGATCCTGGTCGTGGGTGGCGCAGGCTTCATCGGGACGGCAGTTATCCGACATCTGCTGGCTGACTCCGCGGCCCGTGTCGTTAACGTGGACGCCCTGACTTATGCTGCGAACCTAACCTCGCTTCCCGGGGCGACAGAGCACATCCGTTATGCGTTCGAGAGGGTCGACATCCGCGACAGCGCGGCATTGCGCAGCGTCTTTGAGCGTCACAGGCCAACGGCCGTCATGAACCTCGCGGCGGAGAGCCACGTGGACCGCTCGATCGACGGTCCCGGCGCCTTCATCGAGACCAATGTCGTGGGCACGTACACCCTGCTGCAGGAGGCACTGCGCCATTGGCGCAGCCTGTCGTCATCCGAGCGCTCGACATTTCGGCTTCATCATATCTCGACGGATGAGGTTTTTGGATCGCTTGGTCCGGAGGGTCGCTTCGACGAGACGTCCTCCTATCGACCGAACTCCCCCTATTCTGCATCGAAAGCCGCTTCGGACCACCTCGTCCGAGCATGGCGCGAGACATACGGGCTGCCGACGATTGTTACCAATTGCTCGAACAATTATGGTCCCTATCATTTTCCTGAGAAGCTCATTCCGCTGATGATCCTGCGTGGGCTGACGGGGCAGGAGCTGCCGGTCTACGGCAACGGCGCAAACGTCAGGGACTGGCTGTTTGTCGAGGACCATGCTCGCGCTCTCAGCCTTGTACTGGAGCGCGGCGAGCCGGGCGCAACCTACAACATCGGCGGCGACAGCGAGCGGACCAACCTTGCGGTTGTCGAAACGATCTGCGAATTGCTGGATGACTATGCGCCGTCTCTGGGTTTTGCCCGTAGGGAACTGGTCCGCTTCGTCGCGGACCGGCCAGGCCATGACCAGCGATATGCAATAGACGCTTCCAAAATCAAGCGGGAACTCGGCTGGCGGCCCCAGGAGACTTTCGAGAGCGGAGTCGCCAAGACCGTGCGCTGGTATCTTGCTAACCGAGATTGGTGGGCGCCCTTGATCGCAAACGAGGAACGCAGCGCGCTCGCGCGGCGCGGACTCGGGTGAACATCCTTATTACCGGCAGTACCGGGCAAGTGGGGCATGAACTTGTCACGGTGCGCTGGCCCGAAGACGTCGTTGTCGTCGCGCCCGCCCGTGGAGAACTCGACCTATGCGATGCCGTAGCAGTCGGCAGGCTGATTGCGGACAACGCGGTTTCCGCGGTCATCAATGCCGCTGCCTATACTGCGGTTGACAAGGCGGAGAAAGACGTCGCGGCGGCCTTCGCGGCGAATGCGCTCATTCCGGCCGCACTCGCGCAAGCGACGTGTTTGGCTGGCATCCCGCTCATCCAGATTTCGACCGACTACGTGTTCGATGGAAATGCGATTGGGGCCTACGAGGTCGACGCGCCGCTCAATCCGCTTGGTGTCTACGGCGCGAGCAAGGCCGCGGGCGAATGGGCCGTCAGGCTTGGCAATCCGCGCTCGGCGGTCGTCCGCACGAGTTGGGTCGTGAGCGCCCGCCGCTCGAATTTCGTTCGGACAATGCTTCGCCTCGCCGTTGAGCGCGACGTTGTAAGGGTGGTCCATGATCAGCGCGGCTCTCCAACGTTCGCCGCCGACCTGGCTGAGGCGCTGTCAGTAATCGCGATGCGCATGATCGCGGACCGCCATGCTCCGACTGGCGTCTTCCATTTCACCAACGAAGGCCCGACCACCTGGCACGATTTTGCGGCGGCCATCTTTGCCGCGTGCCGGGAGGCTGGCTATCCCGTCCCAAAACTCGAGGCGATCGGGTCGGCCGATTATCCGACGCCGGCGCGCCGGCCGGCCAATTCGATACTCTCCACGGCGCGGATCGAGCGCGACTACGGGCTGAAACCTGCACCCTGGCGTGAACGGCTGCCGATTCTGGTGCGAGACATTCTCGCCAACGGCCTCTGAGAAAGCGGCTTCTGGCTTTGCCGAAAGGTCAGGAATGAACGTCAGGCGCGACGGGAAACGAACGTCAGTTGCCTTGGAAACCCGGGAGCCGGGCTATAGTAGGAAATCTCGGTCGGGAAGCCGATTTCGCCGAGCTTGCCCAGCACGTCAGAGCCAAAATCGGTGTAGACCAGAGACCGCCCACCGGCGGTGCCGTTGCCGTGATACACGGCAGGCAGGAGGAGAACGTCGGTATCCGAGCTCGTATCGACGCGCGAAACCGAATCGGCACGGAGGGGGTCGTTTGCCGGAATGGAAAAGATATGACGTCCGCCTGGCTTCAAAACCCTTCGTACCTCGGCGAATGCCTGAAACGGCCTGCGGACATGCTCGAAAACGTCGGAAGTAACAACAAGGTCGAATGACTCGTCGTCATAGGTAAGTCGTTCAAGATTTTGGCAGACCATTCCGTCCCTTTTGGCACCTTCGGGCACGTCTTCCCAATAGAATGACTGTTCGTAATTGCTCACGCTGCGAAACAACTTTCTGAATGGCCCGACAATACCGGGCTCATATAATCTGATGTGCCGGAACATTTCCGATTCGATCAAGGCTTTGATCGAAGACACGCCTTCCGCCGCGTACTCCCTCAAAGCCGCATCAGCTTGCGCCCGATAGCGGAGCGAACCGCGGCACGAAGAGCACAGAAACGTCTCCCGTGTCCTGAAATTTTCTCTTTTGAAGAGGTTCGAAGCTCCGCATATGTTGCACTCGCCCTCGTATTCCTCCGTGACAACCGAAGTATCCAATCCGTTTCTCCGTTCCCTACGAATTCATCCGCACGATGGGCAAACTCCGATCCCTCGTTGTCGCGCATGCCTGTGGTCGGCAGTCCAGGGGCACCGGGCGCCCCCACACCTTCCACAACATGAACCGTGTCCCCAAGGATCGCAACGTGCTTTGAACACCTAGGTGGGCGTTGACTTGCACACGCTTTCGCCCAAAAAAGCTATGCTGCGGTTTTGTCGGATCATGACAATCTGAAGGTCTCCGAAGGCCTGGACGGGAGCGACCCCGTTCTTGCCGCACGAGTCGAGGCTTGAATTCGAGATGACGTGTTGATGAGCATCGACCCTTCGCTGACCGCCAGATACCAGCAGGACGGCGCGGTGTTCCCGATCCGCGTGCTGTCGGGCGAGGAAGCGGCCGACCGGCTGCTTCGCATCGAGGAGATGGAACGGAAGCGGGCGGGCCGGCTGCCGCCGACGCTGAACTTCAAGCCGCATCTGCTGGTGCCGTGGCTTTGGGATCTCGTCACCGATCCGCGGGTCGTTGCACCGGTGGCCGACGTACTTGGTCCCGATGTACTGTGCTGGGCCTCGAGCTTCTTCGACAAACGTCCGGGCGAGCCGAGCGAGGTTCCCTGGCACCAGGACGCAACCTATTGGGGATTGTCGGCTCCTCATGCGCTGACGGCATGGATCGCCTTTACGCCGTCGACGCGAACGAATGGAGGGCTGCAGGTCGTTTACGGCAGCCACACTCGGCAGCACGAGCACGGCCCGTCGGCCTCCAAGAACAATCTGCTGGCGGGCGGCGAGGAAATCCGTGTCGATGTCGACGAGGACGACGCGGTTCACGTCGATCTGACTCCCGGAGAGATGTCGCTCCATCATCTGCTGCTGATTCACGGGTCGAAGCCGAACACGTCCGGCACGCGCCGCCTCGGTTTCGCCGTCCGCTACATCGCGGGCGATCTGACGCAAATCGGCTCCATGAGAGGATCGGCAACCCTGGTCAGCGGACGGGATCACGGAACCTTCGATCTGGAGCGGGCGCCCGCGAGCGAGTTCGCCCCCGAAGCAGTCCGCCATCACGCCGAGAGCCTTCGGCGTTGGATGAGCATCGTGTATCCCGCCGTGAAACGGAGCCACGAGGCGCAAGCCTGATGGCATCGAACAAAAGACCTGGCGTGACTTTCGCGGGAACGCGGCGTGGCTGCACGGAGCAAAGGGATCGGACCGGCCACGACTTTCGGTCCGGAGCGATGCCGGCAGGCGTTGCCGAGGCGCCCGTGCATCCCGCTCGATGGCTACACGGAAGGATCGAGCTTTTGCCCCTCTTGGAGCGCACCGCCGCTGGTTCGAGCAGTTTCCGCCGCATCGCCGAAGATCACGCTCATGCCACGCCGCAGCACCATGCGATGCCGCTTCACCGCCTCGGGGTGGAACTCGCCCTCAGGCTGTTGTTCGAGAACGAAGGTGCCGTGATCGCGGCCCCTCACCAGCGTGGCGGAATTCTCCAGCCCGTCGAGCTGGCGGATGCTGGCTGGAATGTAGCGGATGGCGAAGCCGACGCGCGGACCGCTCGACAGGTTCGGCTCGGAGCCGTGAATGATGAGCGGGTGATGGATCGACATTTCACCGGGCCGCAGCACGATGTCGACAGCTTTTTCCTCGTCGATGTCGGCGACCACCTGCTCGCGGCGGCCCAGCATGTTGTTCGGGTCCTCCGGGTGATCGTGCGCAAGTTGCACTTGATGCGTTCCGGGCACCGCGCGTACGCAGCCGTTGCTGCGGTCGCTCGGCGACAGCGCCACCCAGGCCGTCACCGCCTCGGGCGAAGACAGTTTCCAATGCGTGGCATCCTGGTGCCAGGTGACGTAACGGCCGTCTCCGCCGTGCTTGGTGATGAAGCTCGTGCCCCAGCACAATATGTCCGGTCCGAGCACCTCCTCGACCACATCCAGCACGCGGGGATCGTGGACCAGATCCCAGAGCCATGGCACCAGCAGATGCGTCTTGGCGTTGAACGCCTTGGGCAGGCGTCCGCCTCTTGCGGCCACCATCGCCTCATAATTGCTCAGATATCGGGCCGCCTCTTCTGCTTTCAGTACGGGGATCGGGAACACGAGGCCGTCGCGTTCGAACCGGGCTTTCATCGCCTCGTCAGGTCGCATGCTTTTTTCCATTCCTCGCGCGCCCGCCGCGGCCGCAATGTTTCGATGCCGATCATGCCCGCGCCCGCGCCGGCCAGCAACAAGGCGATGCCATCATGACCCGGTCGGGCGAGCGGCGCGTGCTGATCACCGGCATGTTCGACATGCAGAATTACGGCGACCTGCTGTTTCCGCTCGTGGCGCGGCAACGGCTCGCCCGGCACGGCATCGAGATCGTGCCCGTCGCGCCGACCGGCCGGTCGCCGGGCCTGGCCGACGCAATCGCTCCCATCCCGGCCGCCAGGATGCTTTCCGGCGAGGAGGAATTCGACGCCGTGCTCATCGGCGGCGGTTATCTCATCCACAATCACCCGATGACCTTTCTCACCGAATACATCAATGACGAGGTTAGCGACTGGGCGTCCGCCGCGCTCTGGCTGGGTGCGACGCTCGCCGCCGCCCTGGCCGATGTGCCGGTCTTGTGGAATGCGCCCGGCGTTCCGCATCTTCTCGGCCGGGGCGTGCATCCCCTGGCGATGTCGGCCGTGCGGGCCGCCAGCTATGTTTCGTTGCGCGACCGCGGCGCCGCCGAGCTGCTTTCCCCGCCGCCGGACCTGCCCGTCGCCATCGTTCCCGATACCATCGCCGGGCTAGGCGCCTTGTGGTCAAGGCAGCAGCTTGAAGCCGCTTACCAAGGATTCCTTGAGCGCAAGGGCGCGGACCGGACGGCGCGCTACATGACCCTTCATTTGCGCGACCGGTCGGTCGCCGGCCTCGACATGGCGGTTCTCGCGGAGAGGATCGACGCTTTCGCGCAAGAGCACCGCCTGACCCCGCTCCTCGTCGCCGTCGGCCGCAATCATGACGACCCGAAGACCGCGAACCGGCTGGCCAGGCATCTGGAGCAGCCTCATGTCTTGCTGGATGATCCGCTGAGCCTGTGCGAGATGACGGCGGTTTTCGCGCATTCGGCGCTCTATGTCGGCGCGTCGCTGCACGGATATGTGGCTTGCGTGGCGCACCAGGTTCCGTCCGTCCTCGTGGCGCGGCCCGCCTATCGCAAGTTCGCCGGTTTTCTCGAACACACCGGGCGATCGGAAGACATGGCGCGCGACTGGGATGCTGCTCTTGAGAAGGCGGCGGCGAAGCCCGCCGGATACGCGCCGCCGATTTCCGCCGAGGTTCTCGCTCGGCTCGATGAGCATTGGGCGCGCATCCTTGAGGGGGTCAACGAACCCGACCGCGGCGCCGCCGGGCGTCGCGACTTCCTGCGCGACGTGCTGCGAATGGGACTCGACAACAGGGGGCCGAGTTGGGCACTTGCACCATTCCTCAGCCCATCGGGAACGAAATCGCTGCGGCGCGACGTAACCGCTTGAAACCAAGAAGGAGGCAAGTCCTTGGCCACGACATTGCAGGACATCGACGGCGATATTTTGCGCGCTTGGATGATCCAGTACATCACCACGGTGCTCGACCTGCCGGAAGGCAAGCTCGATACGTCGGAAAGTTTCACGACCTACGGCCTCGATTCGGTCGAGGCGGTGGTGATGGCGGGCGTGATGGAGGAGGAATTCCGCGTGCAGGTCGATCCCATGCTCTTCTTCGAGCACCACACCATCGATGATTTCGTCCAGACCTACGCAAAGCCGTCCGAGCAATCCCTGACGGGCGAGAAAACCGGCTGAGCGCACCGATGCATCCCGACCTCTCGCTGGTTGTCGTCTGCTACGAAATGGCCCGCGAATTGCCGCGGACGCTTCTATCGCTTTCGCCCGCCTACCAGCGCGGCGTCTCGTCTGGAAACTACGAGGTCATCGTCGTCGATAACGGATCGACCGAGCCTCCCGATGCAAGGCAGTTCGCGGACCTCGGACTGACGCTGCGCGTTTTGCGATGCCGTAGCGCTTCGCCCTCACCCGTCGCGGCGCTCAACGAAGGATTGGCCGCGGCGCGTGGAGCACTTGTCGGCGCCTGGATCGACGGCGCCCGGCTTGCGTCGCCGGGCCTGCTTCACGCTGCGACGATGGCGACCTCGCTTCACTCCCGGCCCATCGTTGCGACGACCAACTACCAGCTCGGCTTCCAGCGGCAGCATCTGAGCGCCGCCGAAGGTTATGATCGCACGCGGGAAGACGAATTGCTCCGTTCGATCGACTGGCCGCGCGACGGCTACCGACTGTTCGAGGTAGCGACGCCCGAGATGAAAAATCCGCCCTTCGGCCCGATGCTGGAAAGCAACGCGCTGTTCATGCCGAAAAGCCTTTGGGACGAACTCGGCGGCTATGATCCCGCATTCACCGAGCCCGGCGGCGGCATGGTCAATCCGGACACGCTGACACGGGCTTGTGCGCTGCCGGAAACCCAGCTCATCCGCATCATGGGCGAAGCGACGTTCCACCAGATCCACGGCGGCATGACGACGAGCAGCGCGGCGTTGGCGCTCAAAACTTTGGACGAAGGCAGCCGCTTCTATCTGCGGCTTCGCGGGCAGCCGCTGAAGCCGGTCAGAAAGCTGGGATGGGTTTTCGACGCGTCGAAAAATGCCGTCCTGATGACCGGCGGAGGGCCGGGTGAGGTTGCCGCGGGAGCGGGCGGGCGATGACCGGCGCGCCCGCCGCTTCCCTGCTTTCGATGCTGCGCGACCATGCGCAACGCGACGGCGCGCGCCCCGCTTTGTCTTTTCTCGTCCGCGGCGAAGAGGTCAGCGACGAAGCCACATACGGCGCGCTTCACGAGGCCGCGGCGATCGTGGCCGGCAACCTCGCGGCCGCCAGCCTGGCCCCCGGCCCCTTATTGCTCGCCCTGCCCCAGGGGCTCGATTTCGTCCGCTGCTTCTTCGGTTGCGTCTATGCCGGCGCCATCGCCATCCCGACGCCGGGACTGAACGACCCTCGCGCAGCGCAGCGTATCGCCGGCATCGTCGAGGCCGCCCGTCCCGCCGCCGTCATCGCGCCGTCGGAAGCCTTTGAAAGCCGCGGCTGGTCAAGCCTGCGCGAGCGTCATCCCGAGGTGGCATTCCTGAGCGCCGGCGACCTGCTGCGCGGCAATGTAGCTAAGGACCTTCGCAATCCTCCGCCCGACGACGTGGCTTTCCTGCAGTTCACCTCCGGTTCCACGAGCCGGCCGAAGGGCGTCGCCATCACGCATCGCAACATCATGGCCAACCTGGCCATGATCAAGGCCGCCTTCGGGCAGGTCGCAAGCGACAGCACGGTCAGTTGGCTGCCGCTGCATCACGACATGGGCCTCATCGGCTGCGTGCTGGAACCGCTCTATCTCGGCGCGCAGGCGATCCTCATGGCGCCGATCGCCTTTCTCCAGCGCCCGGCGCGCTGGCTGAAGGCGATGGCGCGCTACGGCGCGACGACGGCCGGCGCGCCGAACTTCGCCTATGAATTCTGTGCGCGCATGATCACCGACGACCAGATCCCGGAGGTCGACCTGTCCAGATGGCGGCTCGCGTTCTGCGGCTCCGAGCCCATCCGTGCGGCGACGCTGGCCGGCTTCGCGCAGCGCTTCCGGTCGCATGGTTTCAACGAAAAGGCGTTCTATCCCTGCTACGGCCTTGCCGAGGCGACGCTTTTCGTCACCGGCGGCCGTCCCGGAACCGGGGTGCGCGAGCGCAAGATCGTGCGAAACGGCAGCGCTCCCGTGTCCGTGGTTTCCTGCGGGATGCCGCGCGATGGCGCCTCGGTGCTGCTGCTCCAGCCGGATGCCGGCCGTCCCGTGCCGCCGGGCGAGATCGGCGAGATCGCGGTGAGCGGCGACCAGGTCAGCCCGGGTTTCTGGGATCCGGATGCCGGCGGTGTCGAGCCGGACCTGGACCGCACGGTCGCTGTCGCCGGCCGCTCCTACCTGCGAACGGGCGACCTCGGGGCAATCGTCGAAGGCGAACTTCACGTCGTCGGGCGGCTGAAGAACATGGCCATCATCCGTGGTGCGAACATCTACGCCGAAGACGTGGAACTCACGGTCAGGGAACTGCCTGAAGCCGCGCAGCTCGGCGCCGTCGCCGCTTTGCCGGTGGCGGCCGACCCTACGGTCACCGAAGGTCTGGCGATCGTGTGCGAGGCTGGCCGCGCGGGTGCATCCGTCGATCCCGAGCCGCTTCTCGAACGGCTGGCCGGCGCCGTCGCGGATGCGCACGGCTTCCTGCCGCACGACCTCTTTCTCGTGCCCGCGGGCGCCATCGAGCGCACGCTGAGCGGCAAGCTGCAGCGCGCCCGTACGGCGGAACGCCTTGCAAAGGGCGAACTCCCCGTGCTGGCCCGCTTCACGCCCCGCCGGCCGGTGTCTTCGCCGCGGGAAAACGCATGACGTCTTCCGGCTCCGATACCCGGCCGCAGCGCCGGCGCACCGCGCTGATCTCGGGCACGTTCGACGTGGGCAATTTCGGCGACCTGCTGTTCCCGATCGTCGCGGCCCATCGCCTGCGTCCGTTCGGATGGGATGTCCTGGCCGCATCGCCGACCGATGGAGCGTCCGGTCTGCAAGACGCGGCGCCAAGCATCGCGCTCGCGTCCGCGATCGGTGGCGGCGGACTCGACGCCGTGCTGATCGGCGGCGGCGAGATTGTCCACGCCTTCCCGGCCGACTTCGTCGCCGAATATGTCCGGGCCGGGCAAGCGAACCAGGCCTATCCCGCTCTTTGGTACGGCACCACGTTCGTGGCTTCCCTTTTGGACGTTCCGATCGCCTGGAACGCCCCGGGCGCTCCCGCGCCGTTTTCCCCGACCATTCGGGAGGCCGCGCTCGATCCGGCGCTGGCGGCTGCCGACTACGTATCGGTTCGCGACGAAGCGAGCCTCCGCTTTCTCCAGCCGGAAGGCGGCACGGCCGCCCAGGTTCCCGATACGGTCGCCGATCTCGGCAACGTGTGGCCGGCGGCCTCGCTGGCTGCGGACCTTCACGCGCTGCGCCAGAGAAAAGGTATCACCTCCGACGACTCATTGTTCGCGGTGCAGGCGAGACCCGGCGGGCTCGGCAATGTTTCGCCCGAGGCATTGGCGGCGATGATAACCGACTTCGCGCGGCCGCGCGGCCTGACACCGCTGCTTCTGTCGCTCGGCCCATCCCTCGGCGATGTCGAGGTTCTGCGCCAGCTTTCCAGGGCCATGCCGATCCGCCATGTCCTGCTCGACGATCCGGCGGGCCTGCGCGAAATGGCGGCGGCCATCGCAGGCGCCCGTCTCTATGTCGGCAATTCCATGCACGGCTATGTCGCGGCCGCCTGCTATGGCACGCCCGGCGTGATCGTGGCGCGGCCTGCATTCCATAAGTTCGTCGGCTTCGCCCGTCAGATCGACGCAGCCGACGACGTAGCGCGGAACTGGCCGGACGCCCTGGAGCGTGCCGCCCTGCGCATAAACACCTCGGCAAACCTCGGCAGTTCGGTCGCGTCCGCCCTCGATCGCCACTGGGAGCAGATCGTCAGGGCGATCGACGATCCGGAACCCGGCCGGGCACGGCGGGTCGGGTTTTTGAGGCGAGCCGTCACAAACAGTTTGGGCCGGAACGGCTTCGACGCACTGCTCGCGCCGCTTGTCAACGACCGCGTCGAGAGGCTATGGCGGACGCCGACCGCAAGCAAGGCGGCGGCGGGGACAGGCGCATGAACGCCTTCGTCACAGGTGGCGCGCCAGCGCTCCAACGCACCTGGATCGTGCCCCGGCACGGGCCGCTCACACCGGCGCCGGGGGGCGACTCGTGGTTCGTGACGCGCTATGCCGACGCCATGTCTGTCCTGCGCAATCCGCTTGTCGGGCCGACCGAGCCCTGGACTGCGATCGCACGCGTCGGGCAGCGCGCCGGACGCGACTTTTCCGGGCTGGCGAACCTGCTTCAGGGCATGCTGTTCAGCCCCAACGACCCCGATCACCCGGGCCTCCGGACGCTCGTGCGCAAGGCACTCGCCCAGTCGGCTCCGGCCTTCGCCCCGGAGGTCGTGTCGGCGGTCGTACGCGACCGGCTCGCCGCCACGCGCCGGGCCGGCCAGGTCGAGGCGATGGAAGACATCTGCCGCGCCATTCCCACCGCCGTCATGGCCAATGCGCTCGGCATCTCGGCGAATACGATCAAGGCGATCCGCAAGGCTTCGCTCTCGATCTTCCCGGTTTACGCGCGCGCTTTGCCGCTTACGGTGCTGGCCGAACTGGAGGCCGACGCGGTCGCTGCGGAAAGCGCGATCCTGGACGAGTTGTCCAGAGCCGAAGGCGCGCTGGCGGCGTTGGCAGAGCTCAACCATGCAGGCTTCGGCTTCCCGACCCGGACCCTGGCGCGGTACGTGTTCTTTCTGGTGCTGGCGGGCGTGGAAACGCTGACCGGGCTGTTCGGCAACATGATCCTCCTGCTGCATCTCAACCCCGGCGCGCGCGCGGCAGTTGCCGCCGACCGGCAGTTGGTCTCGCCCTTCGTCGAGGAGGCGGTGCGCTATGCCGGCCCGATGCGGCAGGCCGCGCCCCGCCTCGCAATGGCGGATACGACGGTGGGCGACCATCCCGTCAAGAAAGGCGACATGCTGCTGGTCGACCTCGAGCAGGCGCATCACGACCCCGCCGCCTTCGAGCAGCCGCAGCGGTTCGACATCAGCCGTCAAGGACCGCCGAACATCGCCTTCGGCGTCGGCGCGCATGCTTGTCTCGGCGCCGCCCTCGGCCGTCTCGAAGCCAGGATCTTTCTCGACGCCATGCTGGACGAAGCGCCGATGGTGCCGGTGAAGCCGGAGCTGGAATGGGAACGGCACGTTTCCTTCCGTCGCCTGCAGCGGCTGGACGTGACGTTCGCGACATGAGCGAACGCGCGGATGGAGGACTCGCGGCCAGCCTCGTGCTCGTCTGCTATCAGATGCAGCGCGAACTGCCGCGAACGCTCGTCTCGCTGTCGCCGCCCTACCAGCGCGGCATCGCGCCTTCGGACTACGAGATCATCATCGTCGACAATGGCTCGGTCCCTCCTGTCGACCCCGAGACGTTGGCCGGGCAGGGGCTCGATGTCATCGTCGAGACCGTGGACAACCCCACAGTCTCCCCCGCGCCGGCGATCAATCGCGGCCTGCGGCTTGCGCGCGCGCCTTTGATCGGGCTTTGGGTCGATGCTGCCCGGATGGCCTCGCCCGGCCTGGTAAGCGCCTGCGTCGAAGCGGTCCGCCTGCATCCCCGACCGGTGATCGCGACCTTCAATTATCATCTCGGCCGCAGGCTCCAGTATTTCAGCGCCGCCGAAGAGCATACGCGGGAAGCGGAGGACGCGCTGCTGGACTCGATCGGCTGGCCGCAAAACGGCGAGCGCCTGTTCGAAATCTCCACGCTCGACGCCAAGGGCGGAGTGACCGGACCCATGATCGAGAGCTGCGCGCTGTTCATGCCGCGCGCGCTCTGGGACGAACTCGGCGGCGCCGACGAAGCGTTCGTCAGCCCGGGTGGCGGCGCGGTCAACCCAGACATGTTCATTCGCGCCTGTGAACTGCCGGATGTCCAATTGATCCGGATTCTCGGGCAAGGTACGTTTCACCAGGTGCATGGCGGCGTATCGACGAGCGGCGGCGGCGGCCTGATGGAGGCTGGCAAGGCGATGAGCCGCGAATATTTTCGCATCCGGGGGCGGCCTTTTTCAGCGGTGCGGACGCTCGGCTGGCTGTACGACCCGGCCAGCAAGACCGTCCAGCGATGAAATTCCGCGCCGACATGGAATCATGAATTTGACCAGTTCTGCTCCAGACGAAACCGCCGCCCTCGTCGAGCTGGTCCGTGGCCCGATCACGCCCGACATCGAGCAGCGGCTGAACCACGCCATCGGGCAGCGGCCGCGTGACATCAGGCTGAAATTCGCGCAGGGCGACCTGCTGGCGAAGACCGGCCGAACCGATCAGGCTTTGGAGATGTTGCGCGGGTTGAAGGAGGCGCATCCGGCCAACCCGTGGGTGGCGTTGCGCATCGTTCGCGTTCTTCTCGCCAAGGGTGAAACAGAGGAGGCCGCCGCGACCTTTGTCGCCGGCGTCTGGAACTCGACGCTTGCGGAGGCGGAAACCGTCGGCGCGCTGTCAGACATCGCGTCGGCGTTGCGAGGCTACGCCGCGCGGCGGGCCTTTCTGACGAGCCTTCTCGCCGAAAACGCCTCCGACCGCTTCGTCCTGGTCAAGCTCGGATCGCTCGCTTTCCGGGAAGGCGACCGCGCGGAGGCGACGCGCCTGTTCGACGCCGCCGCGGCGCTGGGGCCGCTCCCTGCCGAGGCCGGCCCCTTGCACCTGGAACTGCTGATGGTGTCCGGCCGCGCCAACGACGCGCTCGCGGCAGCACTCGAGATCCTGCGCGCCCGCCCCGATCGCCTCGACGTGGCGCGTCGGGCCATCCTCGCCGCGCGGCTCGCCCGGCGAACAGATGTCCTCGTCCCATTGCTGCGAGACGCGCTCGAGCGCTGGCCGAACGACTGGCTGCTGGTGTTCCGGTACAACCGCGCCCTTTGCCCTTTCGATCTCGACCACGCCCTGTTCCAGAAGCTCGGAACGCATGCGGACGCTCTTGCCGCGGACGACCGGTGGATGTTCCAGTTTGCGCTGGCCTGCCTGCGGCACAAAGACACCGGCCGTGCCCTGGCGATCCTGCGGCGGCTCAGGCCGGAAAGCCCGGTGGCGCATATGTCGGAGCCACTGCTGGCGGCGCTGGGTTCGCGGCCGGACGAGGCATGGTGCAATCCGCGCGGCGTTTCCAACGATCCGGCCGAAGACGTGCAGCTTCGCCGCGTCCCCGATGCGCGCGCGACGCTGATCGTGCTCGCCGGCGTGCAGGGCGGCCTCGGCTACCTCCCCTATTCGCATGCCGACGTGCTTGTGACTTCCCTGCCGGCCAATGTCATCTACCTCAAGGACCGGCGCGAACTCGCTTTCACGGGTGGTGTCGCGAGCCTCGGACCGGACGAGGCGGCGACGGTCGCGGCACTGAAAGACATGCTTGCGCAACTCGGTGGCGTGCCCACGATTACGCTCGGTGCATCGCTTGGCGGTGCGAGCGCTGTCCGGCTCGGCTCCCTTATCGGCGCCAAGGCTGCCTTGTCCTTCGCCGGGCCTCTGCAATGGAGCGCGGCGGGGACCGGCGACGACGACAGCGAAGTCAGCCGCTCCAGGCTGCGCAACGCCATGTATTCGGCCTTTACCAACGTGGAAACCAGCCTTGTCGACATGATCGCCGCGTCTCCGGCAACCGAGGTCCACCATTTCTACGGCGAAGGCCATCAGATAGACGCTCAGGTCGTGGAGACCCTGCGTGACCTGCCCAATTTCCGGCGTCATGGCGTGAGCGGCTGCGATCATCACTACGTCATGTCGCATTTGATCGCGACGGGAGCGTTCGACCTGTTTCTGCGGCAACTCATCGAAGGCTGACACCGCGCAACGCTCCGGAATATGACGGCCGCCCCGGCGGGTTCCGCCTCGGCGGAAATGCTGCATGTCGTTGTCCGATCAGCCGTTCAGGACAAACCAGCGCCTGGGCCCGAAAGCCGAAAAATACTGCGGCTCCACCATCGTGACGCGCGAGCAGCCGGCATCCGCGAAGAAGCGCAGGATGCTGTCCTGGTCGAACCAGAAGCTGAACGCATCGCCGTGGGATGAGTAGACCTGGCCTTGTTCGCGGCAGAAGGCTCCCGAATAGCCCCCTTCGACCGTGGTTGGCTGGAAGCGGTCGGCCTCGACTTCGGGAATGCGGGAAGCGTCATAGATTTCGGTGTCGATCACCATCGCGCGCCCGGCGCAGCGCGCGAGCAGATCCCGCTGGTCCGCAAAGGGCAGATGATAGAGCACGCCGATGCAGGCGACGACGTCGAAGCCGGACATGTCATCGACGTCGCGCAAATCCTTCTGGATGAAGACGAACTCGTCATCCTTGAAGCCGGGTCCGGATCCAGAGGAACTTTGGCCAGCCTCGATGTCCGCCGTCGTCCACGGCATCCTGGCGTCAACAGCCGTCACCGAAAAGCCGTGGCGGTTCGCGATCCGCGCGAACAGGCCGGGACCCGCGCCGAGATCGACAAGGCGCCTTCCCTCAGCCTGCGGCCAGGCATCGGAGAGCAGCCAGCGGAACGTCCTCAATCGCAGCGGAAGCTGACCCAAAGGTGAAACGAGGGGCTCCGGTTCGTTCATCCGAAACGGCGCTTGCAGACGGGTCAAAGTGATTTCAGTCATGCCAAGTCAGCTACGGACGATCGGCGCTGCACGCAAGATGCCGACGCGAGCGAACCCATCGAAAGGATCGCAAACGACCGCCGCTTCCGGTATTGGTACCATAGCGCAAATGTCAGCAAGAGGACTGCCAACCAAGGGGCCACGATGAGCGAGCTTATTATCTACATCAGCCCAAGCCTTGTCGCGACTTTGCTCAATCGAGAGAGAGCCAAGGGAAGCCCGCTGACAGAGGAGGAGGTCATCCAAATTCGCGATAGCTGTCCGGCGATCGCGCTCACCCAGGAAGACGCTCGGCGAGTGGACGAGTCGCGAGGCTACCTCGATATTGATCCGGAGAATTGTTGGGAAGAATGGCAGCGCGTTCGATTGGAACTTGCCGAAGATTAAGGATTAGCCGGGGCGGAATTTCAAACTGACCCACTACCCGACCATGCGCGGTCCTTACAAAAAGCGGACGGCCTGATAGGATGACGGCCCATGGCCGCACAAACCGCTCTTCCCCCTCTTGTGATCTACAATACAACCAATGTGGTTATGGAAATCTCGGTGGAGATTAATCCCGATCGCTATCTTCTTAAACCAGGTGAAGAGATGATGATCGAGGCCGACCCCGAGGGAGTCCCTTTTACCATCCAGCCCTTCGATGGCGGATTGCAAATTTATCCAGGAAACACAGCCGGTGCTGCGGTTATGATCGACGGGAAGCTGGTTCAGCCCGATTGGGATACGCCCCGCGTGATTTCAAACTGACCCACTACCCCGCTTCCCATCGGGTTGACAGCCTCTCTTCGGCTGCCTTAGTCGAATGAAAGGATTCACGGCGATCAGGCGGGTTGGAAGATCATGTTGGAGAAACTTACCGACCCGGCCAATTTCCACATTTCCAAGCCGAACGAGCACGCGCTCAATCTCCTGACGCAGGTTCTGGCGCAGAATCCCGACCCGGTTCTGTGCGAGGTCGGCATCGGCATCGGCGCCACCACCTCGGCGATCTGCCGGCTGCTCGACAATCGAGGCGAGTTCCACCTTTTCGACTATTCGAGCCGGCTGGACGATCTGAAACCCGATCTCGACGGGCTCGGTTTCCATAACGTCGTCTATCACGGCAACACGCGCCGAAAACTCGACAGCTACAATTGGGCGCTGGCGAAGATGCTGCAGGCCCGCCGTGCTTCCGGAGGGCCGGCGCCGGTCTTCGATTTCGCCTTCCTCGATGGCGGCCACGCCTTTCACCACGACGCGCCGGCCGCGATGCTGCTGAAGGAACTGCTCAAGCCGGGCGGCATCATCCTGTTCGACGACTACGACTGGTCCTTCGCCGTCTCGCCGACCCTGAGGCCCTCCGTATATCCCGGCATTCTCGAACTCTACACGGAAGACCAGATCGAGACCGCGCATGTCCAGCTGATCTGCGATCTCTTCATGGACCATGACGAGGACTATACGAAGCTCGACATCGGCTACGCCAAGCGCGAGCACCGCCGCGCGTACCGAAAACGAAGTGCGTAATGAACCGCTTACCGACGGACGGCGTCGCCCTTTTCGGAACGTTCGACGTCGCTAACTATGGCGATCTGCTTTTCCCCCACGTCGCCGCCCATCTGCTCGGCATGTCGCCCGGCGATCTGCGCTGTTATTCCCCACGCGGCGGCGCGCTGGACTGGGAAGACACCGTCGTGGCCCGCGCCGTCACGGCGTTCAGCCAAGACCCGCCGCCGTCGCTGTGCCTGATCGGCGGCGGCAACATCATCCATGCGAACCCGACGCCGCTGCCCGATTACGCCGGCGCTTTCGCGGATCCCCGCTTCACCTATGCCTCGCTCTGGCTCGGCGCCTCCATCCTCGCGGCGCGCACCGGCGCGGCCCTCGCCTGGAATGCGCCGGGCGTGCCCGCGCCTCTGGAAGGGGCGTGGGCTCGCCGCCTGCGCGACCTGGCTCTGGGCGCCGCCGACTACCTCTCGGTCCGCGACGAGGCGAGCCGGGTCTACCTCAGCGGCGGCAGGTTCGATATTGACGTCCTGCCCGACACCGTCCTGAAGCTCGGCGCGGTGTGGCCGGCGGCCGCGCTCCGGGATCAGGCGCGGACCGCATTCGAAATCCGCGGCATGGCTGTGCCGGAGCGCTGGATCGTTTTTCACCTCAACGACCGCTATATCGGTTCCGGCCTCCCCGCCGCCTGCACCGTCGCGGGACGCATCGCAGCCTCCCTCGGCGCCATGCCGGTGCTGGCGGCCATCGGCCCTTGCCACGGCGACGATGCCCTGGCTCGCGAGGCATCCTCCCTGTTCGAGGGCGACGTACTGGTGGTCGACCGGCCGCGCGGATTAAAGGAGATCGCCGGCCTCATCGCCCACGCGCAGGCCTATGTGGGTTCCTCCATGCACGGGCTGATCACCGCGCTCGCCTATCGACGGCCCGGAATCGCCATCGCCCGCACGCGCATGGTCAAGTTCCTGGGCTTGCTCGAACAGTTCGGCGAACCCTACCGCTTGCAGGAAAGCTGGGAGGATGCAGAGCGTGCGGCCACGACGTTGCTCCAGCCCCTGCCGCCGCCGCTGCTCGACAGGCTCGACGCGGCCGACGGGCTGATCGACGATCACGGTACTCGGCTCGGTCGGTTGATGACCTCTCAGCCCGCGCCGTCCGCCGTCGAGGGCCGCGCCGCCCTGCGCTCCGCCGTTTCCTCCGCCGATGCTCCCTTCGGGGAATGGACCAGCCTGAATCAAGCGCTGACCGAAGACGTGGCCGCGGCCGACGATCCGGATCGGGTAGCCCAATCGATCGCCGCCGCTTTGCGCGTATCCGTCGACGTCGATCTGGGCGCCCGCATCGCCGCCGCCCTGGCCCGCTGGCCGAACAGCCTTCGGCTTGCCTTGCTTGACGCCGAATGGCTGGAGCGTTCGGGCGATGCGGCATCGGCCCGTGCGCGCCTCGCCCGCCTGCAGGCGCAACATCCCGGTAACCCCTGGCCCGTGGTCAGGCTGGTCCGATTGCTTGCCGCGCAAGGTGAGTTCGATAACGCGCGCACGCTCTATGAGGCCAATCTGCAATCCCTGACGCTCACGCCCGCGTTGCACCGGGAACTGACCGGTTCCTTTTCGCCGGATACGCCGTCAGGCTGATGGCTGCAGCAGGAGGCGGTTCCGAGGCGTCGGTTGCCCAAAATGCCCCGGGAGCTTTACGAGCCGCCGACTTGGCGTCGGCTCCACCCGGGAGCCTTACCGGTGGCCGGAATGATCGACCGTCAATAGGATATCGGAGACGTTCGCTCCAAGCCGCGGGCTTCCCCTCTTTCATGCGATGCAATGCGCGCCGACAGGGGATAGGAAAAAATACCTTGATCTTTCTCTCGTCTCTGCTATCATGCGCGTCGAATGGAGGCTGGAGTGGACAGGACCGAACGCCAGGACGAGCAGGAGAGGCTGAAGAGCATCGCGGTGATGCTGCTTCGGCTGGCCATTCTGGCCGAACTGCTCTGCGTCCTGCCGCTCCCGCTCCGCTTTCTGCTGCTGCCGCTCATGCGCTATTGCGAGGCCGTCGCACGCAGTTTGGCTGCCGAGATGGCCGGCGGCGCGCTGGCCATGCCTTCGGCAGCGTTTCCGGGGCCGGATTGCGACAACTGCGCCCAGGCTTTGCGGCTTGCCCGCTGCCTGCGCGCGCTGGCCTTGGTCTTCGCCGGCTTGCACGCGGGGTGGCTGTTTCGCGGCGGGCCGGGCGGACGTCTAACACGACACGCGCCAATGCTCGGATGGGACCAGTTCGCGACGGCGCGGTGCGTGATGGCCCTCCGCGCGGCGGGTCGCATCGATACGTCGTGACCGCCGGATGCGGGTTCAAGGTCCTGGAGGTTCGAACGCCTTGCGCCATGCGCTTGGCGATGCAGGCCGTGGTGTTTTATCCATCCACTTCAGGATCAGACCAACGCCGACAACGGTCGATCGTCATGGCCGTCGGTATCACATTTTCAGCGCCTGCTTGCAGAGATCGAGCATATCGGCCACCCGCTTGGGCCAGGAGATGGGCCAAAGCTCCTCGACCGAGCGCGGCTGGTGCGGTCCGGTGAAGGCGCGCCGCGCCACGGCCGAATCCAGCCTGGAAAGGAAGTCCGCCGGATCAGCGGCGATGTCGATGCGGCCCCGCAGGTCGTCCATATTGGCGACATCGGTCGCCACCACCGGCAAACCGAGCGCCACATAGACATAAAGCTTCAGCGGATTCATCCGCTCGCTGACGGCGTTGTGAAGGTGCGGCATGATGGCCACGTCGAAGCAGCGCATGAACGCCACGGCCTCGTCATAGACCTTCGGCCCGAGCAGTCGCAGGTTCGGGTGGCGGCGCAGGCTGAGAATGTCGGTGGTGCCATGTGCCGAACCAATCACGACAAAGGTCCAGGACGAACGCCGGCCGATAAGATCGTCCAGCAGCGTAACGTCCACGCGCGAGCGCAGGTTGCCGACATAGCCGATGATCGGCCCCTCGATGCCTTCGAGTTCGCGGGGGCGGCGGCCGCCTGCCGCATAGAACTCGCAGGCGTTCGGCACGACATGGATTTGCGCCGGGCTCAACGGCGTGAACGCCTCCCCCACCGCTCCGCAATTGGCGAAGACGAGATCGGCCTGCGCCAGCGTCTGGCGATAGACAGCTTCCGCTTCATCGGCTCGCTCCTGGTCGCGCGCCATCACGCGCTGGTCGTCGACTAGGTCGACCACGCTGAGGTCGAAGCCGAGACCTTCGGCGATGTCGGCATACATCGGCGCAACCGGCCAGGCCCAACCGACGACGTTGCCACTGCAATGGCGGGCAATCGTATCGGCGACATAGTTTTGGTAATCCTCGTTCCTCGGCAGGCCGCGCCCGAGATAGCTGACGCCCGGTTCCCGCCCGTAGACGAAGGTCCGCTTCACCAGACCCGGCTCATCGTCGATCTCGAGGAAGCGGCGGGCGGTGGCGTCGGCGATCAGCTTGCCGTGGTGGTAGGCCGATTCGGCGCCCGCACGCTCCTCGTTGCGCAGGCGGTCCACCCGCACCGGCGCATCGAACTGGACGATTGTGCCGACATGTTCGCTCTGGCGCAGATATTTCAGCAACATGTCGTGGCGCCGGCCATAGATGCCCGTGTCATTCTGCTTCCAGAAGCAGACCAGATCGATCGGTCGCCTCCGACGCACGGCCGGGGCCGTAATGCCACCTTTGCGCGCCCAGACGGGAGGATCCTCCGGCAACGCCGAACCGAAACGGCGATTGATCTCGCGGAAGAGGCGCGTCCACTCATCGTTCCATGTCACCGGCCGCGACAGCGCCCGCGAGAAGGCGCGCTCGATCCGAGCGCAGTTCACGCCGTAGCTGAACTCGGCGTCGAATCCGTCGAGGCGGCGCTGCCGATCTGCCGGGGTGTCCCGCCCTTCGGCGACGGCGAGCAGCCAGGCCTCGACGTCGTCGTCGCCGGCAACCGGCGTGACAAGCCCCTGCGCTATCGCGTCCGCCACCGACGCAATCGGCGACATCGCCACCGGAATGCCAAGCGCCAGCGCGTCGGACAGTTTCGCAGGCGTCTGGAACTCCGAGATCGGCGATTCCTTGTCCTGCAGCAGGCAAACACCGTCCGCCGATTGAAGCAGATCCGACAACTCCGAAAACGGCAGGTCGGGCAGGAATTTGACCCGCGCCTTCGTGAAGGCATTCAGTTCGCGCGCAAAACCGCGGTCGTGGATGGTGCCGGCGACGACGAGCAGCAGGCGCGGATCGGCAAGCCTGTCCAGCGCGGCGAGCAAACGCCCCAGGCCCTTGTGGCGCCGGGGCGTGCCGGCGAAGAGGACGACACGATCCTCGTGCGCCAACTGCAGTTTGGAGCGAACGCGCTGACGGCGGGCCGGATCGGGGCAGAAAACGGTCTCGTCGCGCGCATGCCGAACCAGGAGACCGCCGAAGCGATCAGCCAGCGTCTTGTTCGCGACGGTCCGATCCTCGAATGTCGGTATCAGCCCTTCCGCGATCCCCGTCCAGAATGCGCCGTTCGGAGCGTCGAGATCGGCCGGCGCCTCCCCCGCGGCGGCCAGCTCTTCGAGACGGGCCGTCGTGGTTCCCTCGGGAAAGAAAGCGGTTTCGCGGTCGTCGAGGTCGAGCACGACAGGGCACGCCAAGCGGTGCTTCAGAAGCAACGCCATCAGCATGCCGGGGAAGCGGTATTTGGAGAGGTGGACGATGTCGCAGGTGGCGCTGTCCACGAACGCCTGAACGGCGGGCAGGAACTCGCCCATGGGCGCGCCGGGCAGGCTGCGCACCGGCAGGTTCGTGTCCCGGAGCGGCGCCCAGATCCCCTGGCCCGGCCTGGTGAAGGCCGAGCCGAGGATTTCCACGCCATGCCGGCGCGCGATCATGTCGGCGAGGGTGTGGGCACGGCCGAACGGATTGTCGCCGACTTCCCATGTGACGACCGCCGCGCGCAGTTGCGCGGGCGCCGATCCGCCGCTTGGCCAGGGACGCCGCACCGGCACTGTGGTTTTCGCGACGGGCAGCGATGCCACCGAGACGACGATCCGCGAGATCGTGAAAACCGGCGTGCCCGCCCTGAATCGGAGCGACACGATATGCTCGGCCTCTCGCAGCGGCCAGGAAACCGCAGCCTCAACCCTCAGTTCATCCGCGCCCTCCTCGCGCAGAATGGTGTCGAACAGACGTAAGAGCGGGGCCTGGCGTCCCGCCTTGTTCACCCGGAACAGGGCGATCTCCGCCAAGGCCTTCCGCAAATGCTGGCGCTCTTGCGAATAGACCGAGACGGACAGTTGCAACGACGCACCGACGGCCTCGATCGGAATCGGAAGGCCCGCTTCCAAAAGAAGATTTTTTGCTTCCGATGGAACGGAAATCTCCAGCCCTCGCCGTGAACTGGACAAAGTGGCTCGAAACCCGGCATCCTGTGTCTTGATGCCCCAGCCGCTTACTGAGAGATTTTCTCCTCCAGAATCCTCAATATCATTATTTTCATCGAAGGACGTTGATATTGTGCTCATAGGCCCGCTGGAATTACTCAGTTGTTCTCTTAATGACAGTAATAATTATTCGCGTTTCGGCTGAATTTCGGGAAAATAGGGGATCTGTGCCCCAGAAGGGAAAATGCGTAACGAAGCTGCGGAATCAAAGACTTGAGTTTCATCGGCATGAATGGCTTTGCCGCACAGGCTCTTGAGTTTGGTTGAAAATAGCGAGAATCATCTTGCCGTCGAGTCCCGGGTCCATCGGCAATCTGTTGAGGCCGCTTCACGCGGGGCTGCCGCATCACTTCCCACTCCGGCGATCTGCATGTTATCTGCATCGCAGCTTCCGGAGAAGAGCGCTTTCCGGGTTGTCGACACGAAGGTTGTCCGTCCGAAGCTCGATGGGAGGTTGGTTTTCTAAGGGTGTTTCGCCTTGATGGCCGCCGCCCTGGCGGCGCGGCGCTCCTTGATCGCCGGCTTGTCCTTCAGCCCGCCGCCGACCTTCACGGGCTTCAGCGCGTGGCCCTTCGGATCGATGGCGAGGTGCAGCGTGCGCGAGAAAAAACCGCCGCCGATGTCGGCACGGCCGATATTGATCACCGTGGCGTCCGGATCACCCTCTTCCAGAACCGCGAAGACGCGCGCCCGCGTGTCGGCGTCCAGCGTGTCCAGCGCTTCGTCGATGACCACCCAGCGCGGCCTGTGCAGCGCGAGCCGGGTGAAAGCAAGAAGCCGCAGCTCTTCGTCAGTCAATTCTCGCTCCCACCGTGTGTCGCGGTCGAGATGCGCCGCGAGCCGGCCGAGGCCGGTTTTCGTCAGGGCCGACACGAGTTCCGCGTCGGTGAATTTCTTCGACCCGTCGCCCGGATAGGAGAGCACGTCGCGCAGCGATCCCGGCGAAAAATACGGCGTGCGTGGAATGAAGGTCACGGCTTGGCCGGCAGGCAGCTCGACCCGCCCGCCGCCCCATGGCCAAAGTCCCGCCAGCGCGCGGAAGAACAGCGTCTTTCCGGCTCCCGGCTTGCCGGTGATCAGCACGCGTTCGCCGGCCGCGATCTCGACATGCGTCTCCGACAGCCGCGCGCAACCATCCGGCGACGCGACCTCGAGCTTATCGAAAATCATGCGGTCGCCGTCGGCCTCGGAGAAGGCGATCCGTTTCTCCGCGTCGTGGATGTCTTCGATCTTCAACATGGCCGAGCGGAAGGAGGCGACGCGCAGCAAAGTCGCGCGCCAGTCGGCGATGCCGCCAATATTGTCGATGAACCAGCGTAGCGAGGCATGCACCTGCGAGAATGCCGCCGCCGCCATCATCAGCCCACCGAAGCTCAGGTCGCCCGCGAAATACACGGGCGAGGCAATCACGATCGGCGCGACCACGGTGATCCAGCCATAGCCCGCCGTCACCCAGGTGAGGCGCACGGTGGCAAGCGCGATGCGTTTCGTCGCCGCCAGCACCACGGCTAGGTCGAGTTCCAGCCGCCGCCGCTCCTCGCTTTCGCCCGCGGCCAGCGAGATCGCGTCGACGTGTTCGTTGACCCGCATCAGCGAAAACCGCAGTTCGGCTTCGCGGGCATAGCGTTCGCTGTTGAGATGGATCAGCGGCCGCCCGGCCAGCCAGCTCAGCAACGAAGCGATGCCGGCATAGAGCACCGCCGCCCAGACCATGTAGCCAGGTATTTCAAATGACCGCCCGGACCAATGGAAGACAAAACCTTCCGAAAGCGACCACAAAACGCCGACGAAACTGACGAGCAGGATGCTCGCCTGAAGCAGGCCGACGCCGAGATCGGTGGAAAGATCGGTGAGGTGATGCGCGTCCTCATGCATCCGCTGGTCGGGATTGACGCCGATGGCGCCCGCCTTGGCCAGCCTGAAGGCCCGTCGTGGCAGCATCCATTCGCCGATCAGGTCGCGTGTCAGCCCCTCGCGCAGTTTTATGCGCAGCATCTGGTTCAGCCAGGTCTGGGAGATGTTGAAGATCAGCAGCACGCCGGCGATCTCGGCAAAGACCACCAGTTGGTGGAAGAACGCCTGCAGGTCGCGGCGCTCGATGGCGTCGTAGAAGGGCCTGTTCCAACTGTTGAGCAACACCTGTCCGAGCGCGGTCGCCACGATGACGGCGAAGATGCCGGACATCAGCCAGAGAATGGTGTTGCGCACCGGCGAGGCCATGAACGCCCGCCACATCATGAGGAGCTGGTCGCGGAAACTCTCGTCACCGACCGTGATCGCCGATTGCCCGTCCGTCTTGTCGTCCATCCGAAACACCTCGGCAAACTGCAGCGACGCCACCCTATGGCCGCATCATCGGCGGAGAGGTGGCGTTTCGTCTTTCATAAACAAGGCTAGCCCAAAGTGCATGTCGGCAATCGATCGTGACAGGCGGTCCAGCGCCGGTTTCAAGGCCATTGCCGAGGCTCGCGAGTCGCTCCCGATGACTCGCGCTGGAACGGCGAGATGCACCAGGGCAGTATCTTGACCGGCTTGTCCTACCCAGCCCAGCCGTCAGATCACCACGAAATCGGCATTGGTAAGGCCGAGCCCGATCCCAACTTTCGCGAACAGGATGCCACCGCCCGAGCCATTGCCGTTGGCGTCGTAGTAGAGTTCGCCGGTATCGTTCTCGTAGATGATGCGGTCGTCGGCGTCCTGCGCCAGGCCGGTGGTGTTGGAGCGGAAGGCGCCCGAGGCGAGCACGCCCGTCGCCAGCGCCGTGAAGACGGCGTCGTCGAGCTGGACCGTGTCGGCGGAGAAACTGTAGTCGGTGATGGTATCGACATTGGTCGAGGCGTTGAGCGCCGTGTTGAAGACGAAAATATCGGCGCCGCTATAGCCGGTCAGCGTGTCGTTGCCGGCATAACCCTTGATGATGTCATTACCGGCGGCGCCATTGATCGCATTGTTCCCGCTGTTGCCATTCAAGGCGTCGTTGAAATTCGAGCCGGTGAGATGCTCGATCGAACTGAACGTGTCGCCCTTGGCGTCGCCGCTGTTTATCGCCGGGTTGGCGAGGCTGACGATGACGGCCTTGCTGGCCGAGGCATAGGAAGCCCGGTCGCTGCCGCTGCCGCCGCTGAGAGTGTCGGCGCCGGCGCCACCCATCAATGTATCGTTGTCGTTCTGGCCGAACAGCCGGTCGTTGCCGGCGCCGGCATAGAGCCGGTCCTTGCCGACGTCGCCCAACACGTCGCCGTCGATCGTGCCCAGCCGTCCGTCATAGAGGTCGTCGCCGCCGCCGAGATAGGCGTCGCCGATCATCTTGCCGTTATTGGTGATTTCGTCCTTGGCGATCCAGATGGCCAGGGAATCGTATGACGCCGAACCACCGCTGATCGTGCCGGAATTGAGGACGGTCAATGTCTCCGTCGTCGTGCCGGACCCGCCATGCGAAATGCCGGCCTTGGTTCCGTCGATCGTCCCGGTGTTAACCAGTGACGATTCGCCTGTCGCAGCCTGCCCATTGAAGACCATGGCGGAACCGTCGCTGGCGATAAGGCCATGATTGACGACCGTTGTGTCGTAGGCATTGATCCTGAACGCGCCAACATCTCCGAAGCCCCGCACCTGGCCGGTCTGCTCCACCGTGACGACGGAGCCGTGCGAGACTGCCGGATCCGTTCCGATCGAGATGGCAGAATTGGTGGCGTTGGCGACCGTGCCGGCGACGACGATCTGGTGTTTGTTGGCGGAGGCGTAGATGGTGGGAGCTCCGTTGCCCTGTACGGCGATAAAGACCTCGCGCGCGACGAAGACGCTTTCTTCTTCCTCGTCCAGCAAGACGACCGTGTCATTCAGTGTTGCAGACTGCGGGAATTGCCATGCCATGATGCTTCTCCTGTGTGTTTGAAGGCGAAAACCTTATCATCGTGCGGGGCACGGAGCGCATTTTTCCATGGCCCTACTGTCAATCGGCCTGGCGCGGTTGGCCTCCGTCCCGTCCTGCGTACGCTAATCGATGGCTGGACTTGCGCAGGAACCAATAAAATCGAGACTGACCAAAACAGGGCCGAGATTGCGGGCTGCAACGCCGTTTCCGCACCCGCCGCTGGATTACCGCAGTCAAGAGGTTGATCCGGACACTCGTCTACGATAACATGACATTCGTAGTTAACTTTTAGCCGCGGACGCAGCAGGGCCTTGCCCTCACGCGCGGCGCCATCAAACCCTTTGAAACTCCGAACAGAGCGCCCTCGGCTCTTCGTGTGATATGGCGTCCGCAAAGAATGATCGACAAGAATCAGATTGCAGCTGAGCAGGCAATTTTCCGAAGCTTCGCAAACAGCTATCTGCGCGAATTGAACCCCGGCACCTCGGTATTCCATCGCATCGGCGACCGGAATTTCGATTGCTTGGAGATTTCGCTGCCGTCGCGGCACACCGCGCTGCGTGTCGAGGTCAAGTCCCGCTCGCTTTGCGGCATGCACCTGTTCGGACGGATCTGGATGCGCCAGGGCGCCGGGCCGCACTGGCACGAGATCGAGCCGATCCTCGCCATCCACCTGCTCGTGCTGGGTGCGCGGGAGGCCGGACCGGCCACGCACCGGCAGGCCGATGTCGAGCTTTTCGAACGGATTCTGCAGAGCTGCCAGGCGACGAAACGTTATCTCGACGCCGCGGAGGCAATGCCGCCGTCGCCAATCGGCTTCATCAGCGCGGAACAATCCCTGTATTTCGGCCATCCGCTGCATCCGACGCCGAAGAGCCTGCAAGGCATGACCGACTGGCAGCAGGCGATCTACGCCCCCGAATTGCACGGCGGTTTTCAACTGACCTATTTTGCCGCCGCGGCGCAGCTTGTCCGCGGCGACAGCGCCCGCATGCCGATGGCTTCGATCGTGGGATCGTTGCTGGGGAATGACGCTGGCAAACTCGTCGCCGGCGAAGGTGAAATGCTGATCCCCATGCATCCGCTCCAGGCGGAGGCGTTGATGCTCGAGCCGGCGGTGCGGGCGCTGATCGCCTCGGGACAGATAAGGCATCTCGGCCCGGCAGGTCCGTCGTTCACCGCAACCTCCTCGGTGCGCACGGTCTACAGCGAGGACACCGCCTGGATGCCGAAATTCTCGCTGCCGGTGCGCATCACCAACTCCAAGCGCGTGAACAGACGGCATGAGCTGGAAGCCGGCGTGGCGGTGGCGCGGCTGTTCCAGGGCGCCAGGATCGACGGCTTCGACCCGCGCCTAGGTTTCCTCCACGACAGCGCCTATGTGACGCTGGATTTCCCCGGGCAGGTCGAAAGCGGCTTCGAGGTCATATTCCGCGAAAACCCGTTCCAGGGCCGCCCGCACGATCCGGTGATAACCGTTTCGGCGCTAACGGCCGAGCCGCTTCCTGGCGACCGATCGATGCTGGAGAACGTGGTAAGGGGGGTGGCGCGCGACCAGGACGTATCCATGCGGATGGCGTGCCGCCGCTGGTTCGCAGCCTATCTCGATTGCACGCTCGATCCCCTGGTGCGGCTCTACGACAGGTTCGGCGTGGCGCTGGAGGCGCATCAGCAGAACAGCCTGCTCGATCTCTCGCAAAACGGGCTGCCCAGCCGATACCTCTACCGCGACAGCCAGGGATTCTATCTCTCGAACGCCTTCAAGGCGCGCTGGTACGGCGTCGTGCCCGAGGTCATACAGATCCGCAGTCTGTTCTTCGATGACCGCGAGATCCGCGAGCGCTTCGCCTACTACCTCATCGTCAACCAGATTTTTTCCGTCGTGGCGCGCGCCGGGCATGACGGGATGGCCAGCGAGGCGGAACTGCTCGGCATGCTGCGGGCGCGGCTGAAGGCGCTGGCGGGAGAACTGACGGGCCTCGGCGGGGAGTTTGCCGCCAGCCTGCTGGACCGGCCGAACATCACCGCCAAGGCAAACCTTGCGATACGCCTGCAGGATGTCGACGAACTCGCGGACGCCGGCAGCACGATCTACACGCATTTCCCCAATCCGCTGAGCCGCGCCGGGCTGTTCATGGCCGCCGAGACCGCGCATGCCATTGCCTCATGATCTCCACGGCACGCCGGAGCGGCGCGTCATGCGCCAACTGGCGGAGGCCCTGGTCTATGAGGGCCTGGTCGATTGCTCGGTGTCGTGGCACGGCGGGAAATGCCGCTTCGAATGGCGGCATGAGGGTGCCGGCATCCGCTGCGAGGGTTTTTTGGGCGCCTTCGGCCGGGTGAGGGTCGACGCCGAAACGCTGGAGCACGGCTTTGCCGGGCGGTGGCGGGCAGCGACGCTGGGCGACGTGCTGGCCAGCACGAAAGCCTGTCCTGAGAAACGGGCACAGCTCGGCCTCGAACTGGATCGGACGCTGGATTTCTGCGCCTGGGACGCTGGCAATCTGCCGTCCCGGCCGCGCCGCGGCCTGCCCTATGCGCAACTCGACAGCGCGATGGACGAGGGCCATCCCTACCATCCGTGCTTCAAGGCGCGCACCGGCTTCGATCACGCCGATCATGCCGCGTATGGCCCGGAAGCCGGCAATGCCTTCCGACTGGTCTGGCTGGCGGTCGCGCCGGAGCGGCTGCATTCGGCGTTTCCCGCCGATCAGCAGGCTTTCTGGACGCAGGAGCTTGGCGCGGAAACCTATGCGGTGCTGGACGGGCGGCGCGCCCGGCTCGGCGACCATGCGAAGCGGTTCGGCCTGATGCCGCTGCATCCCTGGCAGTGGAAAGCCTTGCAGCAGACGGAACTGTTGGGCTGGCTGGCGGAGGGGTCGGCCGGCTTCCTCGGCGAGGCCGGCGATTTCTATACCGCCAGCCAGTCGGTGCGCACACTGTTCAACCGCGACCATCCGCAGCGCGCCAATCTCAAGCTGCCGATGAACCTCATAAACTCGTCGGCGAGACGGATCATCGAGCCCTATTCGGTGGGCAGCGCGCCGGCGATCAGCCGCTGGCTCAAGGACATCGTCGCCGGCGATCCGCTCTTTTCGGAGCGCTATCCGCTCACGGTGCTCGGCGAGTATGCCGGGACCATCGCCGACCGCGACGGACCGCTCGCCGGCCAGGTCGCGGCGATCTGGCGCGAGGACGTGACGGCTTTCCTGGAGCCGGGCGAAGCCGCCGTGCCGCTCAACGCGCTGATGATGCTGGAGGAGGACGGCCGGCCGTTCGTTGCCGACTGGATCGATCTCTACGGGCTCGACGCCTGGGTCAGTAAACTCATTGACACGGTGGTTTTGCCGCTGTGGCACCTGCTTGCCGGCCATGGCATCGCCACCGAAGCGCATGGCCAGAACCTGATTCTCATCCACCGCGACGGCTGGCCGGTGCGGCTGGCGATGCGCGACTTCCACGACAGCGTCGAATATGTGTCGGGTTTTCTGCGCGACCCTGAAAAGGCGCCAGATTTCATTGCGCTGAACCCGGCGTACAGCGACGCCGCGCCCAACGAATACTACTGGATGGAGAGCCCGGAACTGCTGGGCGAGCTCTTCCTCGACTGCCTGTTCGTCTACAACCTCGCCGAGATCTCGCACCTGCTGCGGTCGAGCTACGGGCTCGACGAGGCCGGCTTCTGGCTGGATGTCGGCAGGCGGATGCAAGCCCATTCCCTTGCGTTCGGACTGACCCACCGGCAGGCGGCGCTCGGGCTGTTCGAGCCCCTCGTCCGCACGGAATCGCTGCTCAGGCGAAAGCTTTCCCCACCAGGCACGGCGCACGCCCACGAAATCCCCAACAGCCTGGCAAGCGCCTAAGGAGACGCAGACATGATCAGCATCAACGACACGGTCTTCGATCAAGCCTATTTCAGCGACGCGGGCGACCGCATTGCGGCTGCCGCCCGGTTCGACGAACGCGCCGGCGACCGCTTCGCGGTCTGCTTCACCGAGGTTCAGGACTGGTTGGCGTTCTTTTTCGCGGCGCGCGCCGCCGGCGTCAGCATATTGCCGCTCCATCCCTCGACGCCCTATGCGGCGGCGCGGCGGCAGGCCGAGACGGCCGGGTGCAATTGGCTGTTCTACAACCGGCTGGAAGGCGAGCCGATCGTCGAGGAGCGCGCCGGCGAGCCGGGACAACTCCTGCAGATGAGTTCTGGCACCACCGGCGAGCCGAAATGCATCGCCCGCGCCTGGAGCGACATCGACGACGAGGTCGAGACCTATGTCTCGTTCTTCACCGAACCGCAGGACATGACGCCGCTGGTCGCCTGCCCGACCACCCATTCCTACGGCCTGATCTGCGGCATACTGGTGGCGCTGAAGCGCGGCCAGACTCCGGCCATACTCGACACCGGCAACCCCAAATTCCTGCTGCGCAAGCTGCGCGAGGCGGAGCGGCCCTATCTGATCTCGTCGCCGGCCATACTGCATACGCTGGCCCGGCTGCTGCCGGCCGGCGAGCAGATGCATGCGACGATGACCTCCGGCACCTTGCTGCCCGAACCGTGGTTCAAGACGATCCGGGCCAAGTCCAAAAACATGTTCCAGCAATATGGCTGCTCGGAAGCCGGCTGCATCGCCATCAATGCCGACGTGCAGGCTGCCAACGAAGTCGGCCGCGTGCTGCCGCGCTTCTCGCTGTGCGATCCCGGTACGGCCGGCGAGCCGAAGGAGATCGTCGTCGAGCGCGCAGGCGTGGCGGTGGAGACCCGCGACCTCGGCTTCCGCCGCGACGACGGCATGCTGGTGTTCCTGTCGCGCCTCGACGACCTGATCAACGCTTCCGGCCTCAACGTCTATCCGAAGGAGGTCGAGGACGTGGTGATGAGCATGCCCGGCATCGGCGACGCCGTGGTGTTCCGCAAGCAGGACGCATTTGCCGGCGAGCGGGTCGCGCTGCTGTTCAGCGCCGAGCAGGCGGTCGACCAGAGGCAGCTTCGGCAATGGTGCGCCGAGCGGCTGGCGACACACCAGATGCCGACGGAAATCCTTCAGACCGAGCGCATCCCGCGCCAGGCGAACGGCAAGATCAGCCGGCGCGACGTGGCCGCCCGCTACGCCGCCGGCGAATTCGAGGCGGTGCGGACGGAGGCGGCATAGTGACCTACGATCAGGTGCTCAGCGCGATCGAGACGATTTTGCGCCATAAGCTGAACCACAAGCACATGGAGGCGTTCGCCCCGCAAGCACGGCTGAACGAGGACCTCTATCTCGATTCCGTGCTCATCCTCGAAATCATGCTGGCGCTCGAACTCGAACATGGCGTGGCATTGCCCGACGAGGCCATCAGCCGCCAGGACCTCGACACGGTCGAAGACCTGGCGCGGCTGTTCGTCGAGGCGCCGCAAGCAAGCGAAATTCAGGCGAAACCGGCGGTGGAGCTAGCCTTTATCCGCGCCGAAAGCGAGGCCGCGGAGCGGGTTGGCGTGCATGGCGAGGGCTATGTCGACATCAAGGTGCATTGCTTCGTCAGCAATGTCTGCCACGCGGTGAAGCAGAAAGGCCTCGACCACCGGCCGTTCTTCTTCGGCGTTTGGGATGCGGGCTTCGCCGTCGATGAACGCTGGCGGCTGGCCTACCATACGCCGGAGATCAATCATGACTTCTTCCGCGACTGGTTCGAGCGGCTTTACGGACCGAAGGTCCGGCAATGGTACCGGCCGGAGGCGACGAAGGAAGACAATCTGGCGACGATGCTGGAGCTTCTGGAGCGCAAAAAGCCCAGCGAATATTTGATGGTGATGCTCGACCTCTTCCACCTGCCGGAGCGCGAGAACAAGTTCAACCAGAACCCGTTCCCGCACTATCTGATGCTGGAGGAGACGGAAGATCCCGACGTCTGGATGGTGCTCGACCCGGATTTCCGCTGGGAGGGCCACATCGACAGGCAGAAGGTGATCAACGCCATCATGCAGCCGACGGTCGCGGGCGGCTTCATCTTCGACGCGGCCGATATCAGAAAACCTTCGGCGCTCGGCCTGCGCGACTATTTCCTCGCCTGCTTCCACGAGGACGACAATCTCCTGACGCGGGCGACGCGCGACATCGTGCAGGCGCATGTCGAAGGCCGCGACGGCGTGGCGCTCCGCGACCTGTCAACGGCGCTGCGCGAACTGCCGGTGATCTCGATCCGCAAATATGCGCTGGAGCATGGTTTTGCGTTCTTCTGGCGGTCGCTGCAGCTTTCCAATGCCGAATTCGACACGATCTGCGACGACATCGAGGCGCTGATCCAGGAGTTCAAGGCGCTTCATTACACCGTCATGAAGCTCAGCCAGACCGGCGACGAGGCGCTGGCGGCGCCCGTCTTCGAAAAACTCGATGCGCTGGACGTGATGGAACGCTCGCTCAAGGGCCGTCTCGCCCAGACCTATCGCGTCTGGTGCGACACGCGCGGCCTGCCGCACACGCCACGCCACAATCTGGAGGACGTCGCATGAGGCTCTCGCTCTGTACGATCACGTTCCGCCACCACCTGCTGTCGCTGGAAGACATCGCGCGCTGGGCGGCAGCCAACGGTTTCCAGGGCGTCGAGCTTTGGGCCGCGCATGCGCGCAACATGCAGCATCTCATCGACCGCGACGCCGCCTGGATGGCATCGTTCGGGCTCTCCGTGCCCATGCTCAGCGACTACCTGCCGCTCGACGAGGATCTGGCGTCGCTGCGCCACGCCACGTCGAACCTTTGCCGGCTGGCCCGCCGCTGGGGTGCCGGCAAGGTGCGGACATTCGCCGGCAAATCGGCGAGCAGTGACACGTCTCCGGAAGCGCGCTGGCGGCTGTCGGCGCGGTTGAAAGACGCCTGCATGATCGCGCAGGACCAGGGCTGCCAGGTGCTGGTCGAGACCCATCCGGGAACACTTGCCGATACGCTCGCGTCGACACAGCGCCTGATCGAGGAGGTCGACCATCCGGCACTCGCCATCAATTTCGACACGCTGCATGTGTGGGAAGGCGGCGACGATCCGCTCGCCGCGCATCACGCGCTGTTGCCGCACATCCGGCACTATCACCTGAAGAACGTCCGCTCCCGCGCCGATCTCGGCGTGTTCGAGCCTTCGAACGTCTATGCCGCAGCCGGCAAGCGGACGGGCATGACGGCGCTCTTCGACGGCGCGGTGGACTATCTCACCTTCCTGGACAAACTGTTCGAGCGCGATGAGGTCGACGCCTCGCTCGAATGGTTCGGCGGCGACTGCTTCAACGTCCTCGCCAACGACGCGCGCAATTTGCGCCTGCTCAGGGCCGACCGTGAAGCGCCGATACGGGCGGGGGCGGCGTAACCAGCCGCTTTCGACAACAAAACAAAAAGGCCGGCACGGATGACCCGCGCCAGCCTTTTTCGTGGTGAACCCGCGCCTTGGCGCTATCTCAGAAGCGCGCCGTGGCGGTTAGGCGGAACGAGCGGCCCGGATCGTAATGTGGATCAACGCCATCGAAATCCTGCCCATAGGCAGCGCGGTCGGTGTAGTTCTCGTCAAAAATGTTGAGGGCGTCGAGACGCAGCGTGAAATCCGGCCTGGAAGGCGGTGTCCATTCGACATAGGCGTTCACCACCTCGTAGCCGGGCAGTTCTCTCTTAGGGCTGTCCGGATCGGTCGGATGCCGTACCATCGTCCCGTCATAGGCGAGCGCAATCTCGATATCGCCGCCGACGCGCAAGCCCCACTCGTCGAAAGTGTAGCCCGCCTCGATCATGATGATCTGGCCCAGCGGCGTCGTCAGATATCGTCCCACCTCGGAATCCGCCGTCACGCCATCCACGTCGGCCTCGATGTCGGCATATTTCACACTGACGAAGGCGGCGTCCCAATCGTAGCGGCCGCCGATCTCCCACCCCTGGGAGACGAGATCAAGCGAGCGGATGGATGTCAGTTCGGGGACCGGCGCACCGCGCCCGAACACCGGCAAACGCGCATTGTTGATGTCGGTGCGGAATACGTTTGCCTCGAAGGTGAACCCGTTGTAGCGCGCCTCGAGGCCGGTCGTATAGTTGTTCGACGTAACTGGCTCCGGCCCGTCGCCATAGGTCCAGAGCGGGTTCTGGAGATAGTTTTCCGCCAGCGGAACGCCGCCCCAGACATGCGAGGTGGCGGCCTTCACGGTCAGGAATTCGGGCAGCAGGTCATATTCGCCGGAAATGTTGCCGCTGACGCCGGCATTGCTCCAGTCGGAATCGTCGACGCCGGTGAACCACTGCTGGTCGACACGTCCGCCGAAGGAGAGCCGAGTTCGGTCCAAGGGCTCCAGGCGCGCTTGCGCATAGGCGCCAATGTTGGTCGCTCGCTCCTCCGTCGAGAACGGTTCCGTTGGGTTCTTGTAGTCCAGATCGGCCTTGTCGTTGTAGAAATCGAAACCGGCAATGACGTTGCCGATATCGAGCGCGAACCTGTTTTCAACCTTGCCGTTGACGCTGCCGGTCGTTCCTTCCGTAGGTGAAACCACTTCGCCAAAATATTCGGGCGCCGCAATCTGTGTCTGGCTGTAGGCGAGCACGACCTTGGGGTCCCACCAGCCTTCCGGCGACGTATCCGTGTAGGTGAAGACGGTGTTCTGCCGGCGAAGATCGTAGTTGCGCAGTTCCCTTTCAGTCGGTCGATTGAAATAGAAGTTCGCGCGGTAGGGGCGCGGTGCGTCGTCGCGCACCTGCTCGTGGCTGAGTTCGAAGCGGTGGCCTTCGAGGCTCTCATAAGCGATCTTGGCGAGCCCGGCGAGCAGGTTGGTGCTGGTGCCCGGCATCTCCTGGCCGTCACCCGCCGTGAAGTCGCCGCCGTTGCTGTAGTTGATGTAGCCGAGAAATTCGAAACCGTCCTTCTGCCCGAAGCCGGCGAGGCCGGTGGTGTAGGTCTCGCTGTTGGTGTCCCAGATGCCGGTGACGAAGCCGCCGAAATTGCGGCCGGGCTGCAGCAGGTCGGCGGCGTCCTTGGTCTCGAAACCGAGCGAGCCGCCCAGCGCGCCGGGGCCGGCATCGGCCGGCGCCACGCCTGCCTGCACCGAGACAGCCTTCAAGAGCGCGGGGTCGATCAGGTAGGTGCCGTTGTGGTGGAACACCTTGTTGTTCTGCCGCGAGCCGTCGACGGTGACCGCCAGGTTGTTCTCGTCGACACCGTTGACATAGATCTTCTGGGTGCTGGGGATCGCCCCGCCGACCGCGATCTGCGGTTCGCCCATGAACAGTTCCCGCAGGTCGCGCGGCATCTTGCGCTCGATGTCCTCGGGGCTGATGGTGATCAGGTCGGCGCCGGCCGACGCGGGCGCCCCGGCGCCGACATCGATGACGATGGTGTCGAGCCGCGTCGCGCCATCCGGGGTGGTCTGGCCCTCTTCCTTTTCCTCGGTGCTTGTCGTCCGGGCTTCGGTTTCCCGCACCGGAGCGGACTGCGCGAAAGCCTCCGGACCCATCAAAACAGACATCGCGGTGCCGACGGTTAGCGCCCGCAAAATTTCGGATGACCTCAACTGAATTCCCCTTGCTGACAATGTCCCCGCGCCGGTGTCAAACACTCGACTACATTTGCCATAACGCATCGGTTGCGCTGCGGCAATAAACTTGATAAGAAAAATCCAGTTTATACAACCCATTGGAACTGCTGCACTCTTGAGCGCGGCAGCGACGGTTGCTGGTCAGGCGTGATGCAGGACCGTGAGCCTGCCGGCCATGGTTTCGACCCGCATCGGGAAGCCGAAAACCGCCTCCAGGACGTCGGGGCGGATGATCTCGCGGGTCGCGCCGGATGCTGCGATCCGGCCATCTTTCATCGCCACGATGCGGTCGGCATGGGCCGCCGCGTGGTTGATGTCGTGCAGCACCACCAGCACGGTCTTGCCATGCGCGTCGGCCATCGTTCGCAGCGTCCGCATCAGTTCGCGCTGATGGAACATGTCGAGATTGTTCAGCGGCTCGTCGAGCAGTATGTAGTCCGTGCCCTGGCAAAAGGTCATGGCGACAAGCGCCCGCTGCCGCTGCCCGCCCGACAATGTGTCGAGGAAGCGCGCGGCCAGCCCGGTCAGGCCGAACTGTTCCAATGTTTTCGCGACGATAGCGCGATCCTCGGTGGTCAGCCGGCCGCCGCTGTGCGGAAAACGGCCGAAACCGACCAGTTCCGCGACGCGCAGGCGGCTCGCCACGCCCGGGTCCTGGCGCAGGATCGCCATCACTTTCGCCAGTTGCCGCGTCGGCGTCGTGTCGACCGGCAGGCCGTCGACCGCGATGCGCCCTGTCTGCAACGGCCGCAGCCGGGCGATCAGCGACAGCAGGCTGGATTTGCCGGCGCCGTTCGGGCCGACCAGCGCCGTCACCCCGCCCTTCGGCAAGGTCAAGCTGACCCGATCGAGGATCAGGCTGCCGCCAAGCGTCAGCGAAACATCCGACACCTCGATCATAGCCTGCCTCGCGCAAACAGCAGGGCTAAGAAGACCAGGCCGCCGACGAATTCGACGACGATACCCAGCGTGCCCTCGCCGCCGAGGGCATGGCGGAGCAACGTCTCACCGCCGACCAGCACGATCACCGCGACCAACGCGGCCGCGGGCAACAGCACGGCGTGGCAGCCCGTGCCGACGACGCGCTCGGCGAGCGCCACCACCAGCAGGCCGAGGAACGCCATAGGGCCGACCAGCGCCGTGGACACGGACACAAGGGCGGCGACGAGCACCAGCAGGCTGGCGGCGACGGCCCGCCATGCGACGCCCAGGCCGACCGCGGTGTCGGAGCCCAGCGCGATAACGTCGAGCACATGCCGGGACCGCCAGGCGATGGCGACTCCGGCTACGGTCATCAGCGCAGCGGGCAGCAGGAGTTCGGGTTCGACAGCGTTGAAGCTGGCGAACATCGCGCCTTGCAGCACCGCGAAATCGTTGGGGTCGATCAGCCGCGCCAGCAAGACGGACAGCGAGCGGAACAGCACGCCGAGCACCACGCCGGTCAGGAGCAGCAGCGCCAGGTCGAACCGCCGGCTCAGCATCGGCAGGAACAGCGCCAGCGCCAGTCCGGTCATGGCGACAAAATTGCCGAGGAAATGCAGGCGCGGATCGATGCCGGCAAAACCAAGGCCGCTCAGCGAAAAGACCAGCGCCGTCTGGCAGAAGACGTAGAGCGCATCCAGCCCCATGATCGACGGCGTGACGATGCGGTTGGCGCAGACCGTCTGGAACACAACGGTCGAAACCGCCACCGCCACGCCGACGGCGACCATCGCGACCAGCCGGATCGCCCGCAGTTCCAGCGCCAGCGCGAGGTCGCCGCGCAGGCCGATCGTCATGAAAGTCGCGCAGACCAGCAGTGCCGCGCCGGCCATGATGGCAAGCCGGCGTTCGGGCCGGTCCAAACCTATGGGGATGATGACGTCAGTCATCGCCACGCCGGGCAAACAGCAGACCGAGGAAAAGCGCCGCGCCAACGACGCCAAGAACCGTGCCGACCGGTATCTCGTAGGGAAAACGGATCAGCCTGCCGATGATGTCGCAGGCAAGCACCAGCGCCGCGCCGCTGCCCGCCACCCACGGCAAGGTGCCGCGCAAATTCTCGCCAGCAAACCGCGAAATCAGGTTCGGCGCGACGAGGCCGACAAAGGGGATGGTTCCGACGACGACAACGGTCAGCGCGGTGATCGCCGAGACGATGACCAGCCCCAGCCGCAGCACTGCCGCATAGTTCAGGCCGAGCCCGACGCTGACGTCCCTGCCCATCGACAGGATCGTTAGCCGGTCCGCGGTCCACCATGCCAGCGCGACCAGCGCGCCGGCGATCCACAGGAGTTCATAGCGGCCGCGCAGGATTCCGGAGAACTCGCCGGTCGTCCATATTTCGAGATATTGCAGGAGGTCGAGGCGCCAGGCGGCAAAGGTCGCCGCAGCACCCACGACGCCGCCATAGACCAGGCCGAACAGCGGCACCAGAAACGGCTGCGTCGGCGGCAAGCGATGGACGAGCGCCAGGAAGATCGCGGTTCCGGCAAGCGCGGTAGCGGCCGCACCCAGCGCCTTCCATCCGAGCGGCGCGTCCGGCCAGAGCAGCGTCACGGCCAGTATACCCAACGCCGCGGACTGGGCCGTGCCGGCTGTGGACGGCTCGACAAAACGGTTGCGGGCCAGCGTCTGCATCACCAAGCCAGCAATCGCCAGCGCGCTGCCGGCCAAAAGCGCGGCACAAGTGCGCGGCAGCCGGCTGACGACGACCAGCCGCAGGGCTTCCGGATCGGAGAGAAGGGTCCGCATCGAAAGCGCGCCGACGCCGACGAACAGGCTGGCTGTTATCAGTGCCAGCAGAAGCGCGAGGCCCGCCGCCTGAAGCGCGAGATCAGGGCGGCGAACGGATGCAACCGGCATCACGGTTTTGAGAAAGCCGTCCGGATGGTGTTGAGCACCCGTGTCATCGACCTGACGCCGCCGGCCGCGATGTAGAAATCGGCGGCCGGCAGATAGACCACCTGCCCCCTCTTCCAGGCCGTGGTCTCGGCCACCAGCTCATTGTCGAGCGTCGCCCTGGCGTTCTGCTCGCCGGAGCCGATCGCGGCGGCGCGGTCGACGACGATCAGCCAGTCGGGATTGGCCTCGCGGACGAATTCGAAGGAGACAGCCTCGCCATGGGTAGCGGCCTCGACGTCCTCCACCGCGGGCGGGAGCCCCAGTGCCGAATGCACCCAGCCGAAGCGGGAGCCCTCGCCGTAAGCCGTCACTTTCGGACCGCTGGTCATCAGGATCAGCGCCTTGCCCTTGTCCTCGACGGCGGCACGCGCCGCGGCAAGCGCGGCGTCGAGTTCGGCGGCGCGTCTGTCGGCCTCCGACTCTTTTCCCGTCAGCGCTCCGTAGGCCGCGAGGCGCTGTTTTGCCTGCGCAAAAAGGTCGTCGCCGTCCATCGTCATGTCGATGCTCGGCGCGACACGGCTCACCGCCGCCAGTTGCGGCGAGGAACGGCCGCCGACAATGATGAGGTCCGGCGCCACGGCGCTCAGCGCTTCGAGATCGGGTTCGAAAATGGTTCCCACCACTTCCGCGCCATCCTTCACACCCGCCAGTCCGGGCACATAGAGCCTGTCGGGCAGGCCGGCGATCTTCACGCCAAGGCTGTCGAGCGTGTCGATCGCCGCGATGTCGAAGACCGCGAGGGTTTTCGGGGCCCCGTCGATATCGACCTTCCCCAGCGCGGTCTCGATTTCCATCGCCGACGCATGGACAAGGAAAAGCGCCAGTGCCGGCAACGCCAAGGCCGATGCGAGCCATCTCATGAGCAAACTCCGAACCGGAGGAGGACTTCAGCCTTGCCAGGCCAGCGGCTGAAGATTCTCGCGGAAAGCGAAGCGGATCAGATGCGATTCGATGACGTGCTTGGTATCCTTCAGCCCCTCGGCGTCGGCTGCCTCCACCTCGATGGCAAGGTTTTCGGCGCCAGCATCCATCTTGGCCGTGCCGCAGGAAAAACGGCATTCGCCATGCCCGTCTGCATAGCTGGCGTCGATCTTGTGGCCAAAATGTTTGCAAAGCTGCTGGATGTACTTGTCGGCGTGCGGGGTTTGGCAGCGCGCGGTCGCAGTGAGCATGACCACCTCTTTTTACATGACTGAATTACTCTAGTTATCGCATGCCGCCCTGCCAGGCAAGCTCGCATCGAGGACTGGCGGCCTGGATCGGAGCCAGCCTCCGACGGTGAGCAGACAAATGCAAAGATCGTTCCGCCGGTGCGAAAAAGCTTCGGACGGGCCGATCCGCTAGCCATGTCCGCCCGTAATCTGAGCGTACAAGTGCTGCCTGGCATGTTATTACGGTGCATAACGCTGCGGAATGCACGAGGGCTCGATGAAACCGCCGAATCGGCGATGAAACGGGTGACGGCAAATCGTCAGGCGACGAGGCGGGATGTTTGACGACATTGCCACAGCGGGACGCGTCAAGATGAACATGTCGGCCAGCTATGCCGCACCTTCTGACGAACGGCGGGAAACGCGACCGCAAGGGCGGGCGCTGTTCTCCTGGCCTGTGGGCGCCGACTCGTTCTGGGTCGCGCACACGGTCGCCTGGCTATTCATCGCCGCCTTCGGCTTCGCGTCGCGCTTGGCGGCGTTCGACAACGTCGGCCTGGCCCTGGGGCTGACGGCCGTACTCGACCCGGTCGGCTTCGTCCTGACGGCGCTGGCGCACGCGACGTTCCTCAAAAGTCCCGGATTTCGCCCGGCGGCCAAGGCGGCGCTGGTGCTGGTGTATTCGGTGCTCGGCGGGCTTTTGCAGATGCTGCTGGCGGGCTGGGTCAAGAGCCATCTGCTCGCGGTTTCCACGCCGGGGGTAATCGAGGATCCGTCCATCCCCGTGATCTACTATACGACGGTGTTTCTCGCCTGGTCGCTCGCCTATTTCTGGGTGCGCGCGGAGATCGCGACGCGCACCGAGCGCGCGCAGCGCAGCGAAGCCCAGGCCGCGGCGATGCGCGCCGAATTGCAGCATCTCAGGTTGCAGCTCGATCCGCATTTCCTGTTCAACGCGCTGAATACCGTGGCGGCGGAAATACCCGAGCGCCCGCACGCGGCGCTCGAAATGACCCGGCGCATCGCCGCCTATCTGCGCTATTCGCTCGACAAGCATGACCGGCAGCTCTGCCCACTGGCCGACGAGATAGACGCGGTGCGTGCCTATGTCCGCATCCAGGAGTTGCGGTTCGAGGATCGGCTGCAGTGCACGATCGAGGTCGATCCGGCGGCCCGGTCGATCGCGGTGCCGCATCTGATCGTCCAGGGGCTGGTGGAGAACGCCATCAAGCACGGGCTGCGCTCGCCCGCCGAGACGCTGCGGATCGGCGTCTCGGTCCGCCGGCCCGGCGACGACACGACGGTCGTCGAGGTGACCAATCCCGGCCTGCTGTCGGCGCAGGCGGGCGCGGGTCCGACCGTGGGGCTGCTCAATACGCGGCGGCGGCTGGAACTGCACTACCCGCAGCGCCATGAATTATCGCTGACGCAGGAGGGCGAAACGGTGATCGCCCGGCTGGTGCTGAGGGGGGCTGCATGCTCCGTGTGATGCTGGTGGACGACGAGCCGCCGGCGCGGCGCGGGCTGCGCCACCTGATGCAGGCGCATGCCGACGCGGAGATCGTCGGCGAAGCCGGCAGCGTGCAGCAGGCACGCGAAATGGCGCTCGCGTTGCGCCCCGACGCGCTGTTCCTCGACATCGAACTGGCCGACGGCCTGGGCTTCGACGTGCTCGAACAATGATCGCCGCCGCCGGCCGTGGTTTTCGTCACCGCGCATGACCTCTACGCGCTGAAGGCGTTCGACGTCGCCGCGCTGGATTTCCTGCTGAAGCCGGTCGACCCGGACCGGCTCGCGGTGACGATAGACCGGCTTCGCCGACACAAGAGTGCGGCGGTTGCGCCCATCCAGCAGCAGCGGACCAGTGCGGACACCGCGCACCTTTCCGAACAGCGCCTGCATCTGCGCGTCGGCGGCCAGTCGACCATCGTGGCGCTCAACAAGATCACGCTGCTGAAGGCGGAAGAGGATTTCACCCGCATCTTCGTCGCCGGCGAACGCGATCACCTGGTGTGCCGGCTGTTGCGGCACTTCGAAGCGCAATTGCCGACGCCGCCCTTCTTCCGCGTCAGCCGGTCGCTCATCGTCAATCTGGCACGGCTGGAGAACGTCCGCTGGCTGGGATCCGGGCGCTGCAGCTTTTCGGTGGACGAAGGCATCGAACCGATATCGCTCGGCCGCGACGCGGCGCAGCGGCTCAGGCGCTGCATCGACGAGATCGGGATGGTTTCGGCGTGAAACGCTCCGCCAGCGGGCGGCATCCTCCAGCTTCCACCCAAAGCCGGGCCGGTTTCGGTCAGGCGGCGCGAATCTCCCTGGCAACCGTCTTTCCTGAAAAATGCTCGAGCAGATGGCGTTCCAGCCGGTCGACGATCTGCGACTTCTTCAAGTGCGAGCGCTCGAGCCGGACGAAGGCGTCGGCCAGTATGGGAAAGCCGTCCTCGGGAAGATAGGCCCGTTCGCCCTCGATCAGGCTGCTCTCGACCATCACCGAGGCGCACAGCCCGGCGGTGATTGCGACGTGCTTGCCATAGACACTGCGGCAGATGCAGGCGATGCGGTAGCGGCGGCCCATGCCTTCGAGCGCCTCGATCATCAGGCGGTGGTCGAAAGCCCGCTCGTCCCACACGGCCAGCGGCAAGGGGTCGGCCTTGAACAGATCGCCCGTCGCCGGACCGGCAATGACGAGGCGGTCCTTGAAGACGATGTCGCCGCGCGTCGGCCAGTTGCCTTCCGTCAGGAACGTCAGGTCGACGGAACCATCAGCGATGCGGCGCGCCAGCCCCGGCGAATCGTCGATGACGATGTTGATGGTCGCCTCGGGATAGAGCGCGGTGAATTCCAGCAGCACGTCCCGCATGACCCGCTTCACATAGCCATCGGGAATACCGAGCACGACGAGTCCCTGGAAAGATCCCCGGCTGAAGGTGGCAAGCGCTTCCGCATGGGTCTCGACGATGTCGCGGGCAAAGCCCAGCAGCGACTTGCCGTATTCGGTCAGTTCGACGTTGCCGGCCGTGCGGGTGAAGAGAGGACGCCCCAGCGTCTCCTCCAGCCGCCGGATCTGCTGGCTGATCGCCGACTGGGTGCGCCCGACCTCGCGGGC
Source organism: Mesorhizobium sp. IMUNJ 23232 (assembly GCF_044326205.1). Lineage (NCBI taxonomy): Bacteria > Pseudomonadati > Pseudomonadota > Alphaproteobacteria > Hyphomicrobiales > Phyllobacteriaceae > Mesorhizobium > Mesorhizobium sp. IMUNJ 23232. Next base: position 94,734 of record NZ_JBIRCY010000010.1, on the reverse strand, counting down.
GGCGCGCGTGAAGCTCCCCGTGTCGTAGATTGCAAGGAAAGACTTGTAGAGGTCGATGTCCATAAGCACTACTAATGTTGTACATTCCACTTATTCGTTGGAATTCCCAACGTCAATCGCGCAAAAGCCAGGCCTTGCCGACGGAACACACGCCTGAGGGGATGCTTCGACCGTGACATTCACGGCCGTCACCCTGGGTTGAAGACCAACATTCCACTGCGATCCCTTCAGCGGCGCGTGCTCGCGCCGGGGGATTAGTATTTTCGATAGGAACTGACCACGAATGGCAACACTCGATCTCTCCAAGGCGCAAGCTTCGGTCGACATGACCGATCCCGGCCTCGTCGCCTATGGAATGGCCGACGGCGGCCCGACCGCGACGGCCTGGAGCTGGCTGACGCCGGACAACCACGATCTCGACCTGACCGGCGCCGGCATGACCTTCGACGGCAATGGCCGCGCCACGGGCGGCCTCGTCACCGAGATCGCCATCGACGTCGGCAACGACAATGCCGCTGTGCCCGACATCGTGATCAAGGGCGCGGCAGTGTCCGCTCCCCTGCTGGACGACGGCGCCGACAGTTTCTGGGGCCTGCTCTCGGGCAACGACGTCATCCTCGGCGCCACCAGCGCCTTCGCGCCGGCCGGCACGAATTTTGTGCTGTTCGGCGACGGGATCACGGCGCGCGCCGGCGAAAGCAAGGGCGGCGACGACGTCTTCGACCTGGGCAACGCGAAGGTCACGGCCTATGGCGACTTGATCACCGTCGGCCGCGCCGTGGCTGGCGCTCCGGCCAGCGTGTTCACCGGCGGCGCGGACGTCATCACCGCCAAGGCCTCGGCGTACGGACAGCACCTCGTCGGCGACGTGGAAAAGGTGCTGGCCTCCGGAGGGCTTTTCGGCGGCAACGACACGATCGTCGTCAACACGACCTCCATCCAATCCGGCGTGTGGGGAGACGTCATCAGCATCATCGGCCTGGAGGGCGACCGGGCCGAGGTGACGGGCGGCAACGACCGGATCGACCAGGGCGCAGGCTCGGTGGCCCAGATCGTCGGCGACGCCGGGACCATGAATTCATATGCCTTCCTGCGCGGCGGCAACGACGAAATCTATGGAAACGACCAGGGCGACCTGATCATCGGCGACGTCCAGAACGCCGGCGGTACTGTCATCGGCGGCAACGACATTCTCTCCGGCGGCGGCGGCAACGACTCGATCAGCGGCGATGTCCTCAACAATTCGACGAACAGGCTGATCGGCGGCGACGACCTGATTTTCGGCGGTGACGGAAACGATTCGATCACCGGCGAATATTCGGTCGATCCCGGCGAGAATTGCACCGGTGGAAACGACCGCCTCTATGGCGAGGCCGGAGACGACGTGATCTACGGCCAGACCGGAGACGATCTGCTCGAGGGAGGCATAGGCAACGACCAACTGACGGGTGGCGTCGGCAACGACACCTATTTCACCGACAGCTACGGCGACATCGTCACCGAACTGGCCGGCGAAGGCTACGACACGGTCATGACGACGCTCGACGACCTCATGCTCGCGGCGAATGTCGAAAAGCTCGTCTATATCGGAAAGGGCAATTTCATCGGCAGCGGCAACGCGCTGAGCAACTACATCATGGGCGGCGAAGGCAGCGACCGCCTCATCGCCGACGGCTCGGGCCAGGATATTTTCGATGGCTACCTCGGCTTCGACATCATGGATTTCCGCAGGCTCGAAGGCGCCATCATCAATCTGCGGACACTCGTCATGGGCGGCTCCGCAGCGGGAGACTCGTTTTATCGCATCGAATCCTTCCTGGGCTCGGACAAGGCGGCGGACAGCATGACCGGCGGAACGGAAAGCGTCAGCTTCTCCGGCCTGGGCGGCAACGACACGTTACGTGGCAGCGACAGTGCCGACACACTTTACGGCGGCGCCGGCGACGACCGTCTCGATGGCGGCGACGGCAACGATATCTTCCTGGGTGGCGATGCCGGCGACGACACCATCTCCGGCGGGGCCGGCAACGACACGGCCGATGGCGGAGCGAACAACGACAGCATCCGCGGCGACGCCGGCAACGACAATCTGAGCGGCGGCGCCGGCAGCGATACGTTGCAGGGCGGCACCGGCGCGGACCGGCTCGACGGAGGAACCGGCGTCGATACCGCATCCTATTCCGGCGCGGCGGCCCGTGTCGTCGTCAGTCTGTCCAATCCGTCGATCAACAGCGGCGACGCGGCCGGCGACAGTTTCGTCTCGATCGAAAATCTCGTCGGGTCGAACTTCAACGATGGGCTGAACGGGAACAGCGCCAATAATGGAATCAATGGCGGCGCAGGCAACGACATCTTGAAGGGTTATGCGGGCAACGACCGGCTGACCGGCGGCACCGGCCAGGACGTCTTTGTGTTCAACTCGGCGCTGAACGGCGACACCAATGTCGACACCATCACCGACTTCAACGTCGCCGCAGACACGATGCATCTGGACGACCTGTTCTTCACGGCGCTGGCGACGGGCACGCTTGCCGCCTCGGCCTTCAAGGACATCGCCAACGGGCCGAAGGATGCGAATGACCGCATCATCTACAATTCCGAGACCGGCGCACTCTACTACGACGCGGACGGCTCCGGCTCGGTCTACGGCAATATCCGGTTCGCCACGCTGATCGGCAATCCCAACCTCACCCATGCCGATTTCGTGGTGATCTGACGGGAGCGCAACCCGTCAAGGCGTGGAAGGCGGTATCCCGTCCCGCCTTCCACGCCAAACTTTCCAATCGGGTGATTTGCCGGCTCAATATTGTCCGCACGGCGATCTCGTCCGGTCCTGTCTCGGCCAAGCACAGGCGCCTCGGGCGAAGACCCCATCCATCATGTCATCCGGGAGAATTTCGATGCGCACGGCAATCGTCATGACAGCCACCCTGACCGCCCACGCGTCGCGCAAGCCCCTGACGCTCTGGAACGCACTTTCATCGATGCGCGAGTCCCGCCGCAGCGTCCTGCCCGAAGCGGAGCGGGCGCGGGATGATGGTTCAGGAGTCCGGTCGGACGGGCTGGAAGCACTCGACTTCCTGTATGGCTGGAAGGGACGGGACTAACCGGCGCCCGCCGCTTCGAGCACAAGACCCGCCCGGGCCAGGTATGGAACGCACGAAACAACGGAGAGTGCCTTGATCGTCAGCCAGTTCGTTTCCGGCGTCTCTGCCGAATTCTCGCTCGTCCGCAACGGCGATCAGCTTGCCGCCACCTTCCACTACGATCTGGCCGGTTTCGAGGACGAGGACGGCATCTTTCATTGGGACGGCGAGATCGGAGCCGAGATCGGCACCGACAGCGGCTACTTCCGGCAGACCGCGGACCGGCCGATGGACTTGCAGTTCGTTGCAGCGCTGACGCCGGGCGCCAACACCGCCGCCAGCTATTTCTTCAACGACAATATCGGCGGCGCTGCCATCGAATATCAGTTCAATGTGGCACTGTTCGACGCGGCAGCCAGTTTCGTCGGCACCTCGGCAGTCGACCTTGTCTTCGGTTCGGCGTTCGCAGATGAATTCCGGTCCGAAGGCGCTGGCGACATATTCGAGGGCGGCGCCGGCAGCGACCTCTACCGCATCTACAGCGCCGATACGAAGGTGATAGAGGCCATGCGCGGCGGCACAGACGACCGCATCGCGGCTGGTGTATCCTATGTGCTTGCCGCCGGCGTCGAGGTCGAGCGGCTGACGACCAACGGCTCGACGGGCACCGCGGCGATCAACCTGACCGGCAATGCGTTGTCGCAGACAATCCATGGAAACGCCGGGAGCAACATCTTGGCCGACGGCGGAGGCGCGGGCGACGTGCTGATCGGACTGGGCGGCAACGACACCTACCGGGTCGACAGCACGGCCACGACAATCCGCGAACTCGCCGGGCAAGGCAACGCCGACACTGTGATGACGAGCGTCAGCTATGCGCTGGCTTCCGGCGTCGGCATCGAGATTTTGATCGCCTCCGATCCGGACGGTACGGCCGACATCGATCTCGCTGGCAACGCGCTGCACCAGGACATTGTCGGCAATGCCGGCAACAATGTGCTTCGGGACGGGGGCGGCGCGGTCGACACGCTGCGCGGCCTGGCAGGCAACGACACCTACCAGGTCTATGCATCCGGCACGACGGTCGTCGAAGGCGCGGACGGCGGAACCGCCGATCGGGTCATGGCGGGCGTCGACTATGCTCTCGGCTCCGGCGTGCATGTCGAGATCCTGACCACCAACGGCGCGTCGGGCACGCTGGGGATCGACCTTGCCGGCAATGGGTTCAGCCAGCAGATCGTCGGCAATGCGGGCTCCAACATCATTGCCGGCCGGGGCGGGCTGGACACGCTGTATGGTCTCGGCGGCGCCGATTTCTTCGCGTTCATAGCGCCGCTTGGCGCCGGCAACATCGGCACGATCGGCGATTTCAGCATCGCCGACGACACGATCTATCTCGATTCGTCGGTGTTCGGCGTCCTGCCGATCGGCGCGCTGCATGTCGACGCCTTCAAGGACGTCGCGGCCGCGCCCAAGGATTTCAACGACCGCATCATCTACAATTCCGCGACCGGCGCGCTCTATTACGACGCAGACGGTTCGGGAACTGCCTTCTCCAACATCAAGTTCGCGACGCTGGCCGGCGCGCCGGATGTCTCGCATCTGGACTTCACGGTGATCTGACGGGTGTCCACGGCCCGCCAGGGCGTGGAATGCGGATTCCCGTTCCGCCTTCCACGCCGCTTCCTGCCTTGCACTCTTTCGCGGCTCCCGGCCCGTTACCGCCGGCCGGCATCGCCGGAGGACCCTGGACAGGCCGTCGATAGACAGAACAACGCGATCCGACCGTCATGTCCAAACTGATCATGGTCGTTGCCTTCGACCCCGACGAACATGGCAATCTTCAGCCGATCTTGTCGCCGACCGAACCTCAGAGCCAAGAAAGCGCAATCCGCACGGCGGTCGCCCTGTCGGCCAGATATTCCGACGTCGTCGCCTGGTCGCGGCAAGCCGACGCTACGGGAACATATGGCAGTCCGACGGTGCTGTTCCGGACGCAAGGGCCAGCCGGCGGCCAGGACCGGAGACATGTCAAATGAAATTGTCGGCGCATGATCGGACTGATACGTTCGACTATGGCCGAGATCCTCAGCATAGTTCCTCGCCCCGACGCAGACATCGACTCCCGCCTCGCGGCGATCGTCGATTCGTCATACGACGCGATCATCAGCAAGGACCTCGACAGCATCATCAAGAGCTGGAATCACGCGGCGGAACGGCTTTTCGGCTACAGCGCCGAGGAGGCGGTCGGACAGTCGATCCTGATGCTGATACCCGACCGGCTGCGCGGGGAGGAAGCCGACATCATCGCCCGCATAAAGAAGGGCGAGCGGGTCGCGAGCTACGAGACGGTGCGGCGCCGCAAGGACGGCACGCTGATCTCGGTGTCGCTGACCGTTTCGCCGATCAGGAACCGCGACGGCGAGATCGTCGGGGCCTCGAAGATCGCCCGCGACATCACGCCGGCGAAGGAAAACGAGCGCCGCATCCGGATGTTGATGCGGGAGGTGAATCATCGCGTCAAAAACCAGTTTGCCGTCATCCTTTCGATCATCCGCGAGACCAACAAGCACTCGGCCACGCCGGAGGATTTCGAACGCCGCGTACGCGACAGGATCATGGCACTGTCGCGCTCGCACGACCTGCTGGTCACGTCGGAATGGTCCGGCGCCAGTCTCTTCGACGTCATCCAGGAACATCTGAAACCCTTCGGCCACGAGGACCAGATCTCGCTTTCCGGGCCCCTGCTGACGCTTCTGCCCAACGCCGTCCAGCATATCGGCATGGCGTTCCATGAACTGGGCACCAACTCGTCCAAATATGGGGCGCTGTCGAGCGAGGTGGGGCGCATCGCGATCAACTGGCAGGTGACGACAAACCTTGCCGGCAAGCGCGAGTTCCTGCTGAACTGGGAGGAGACCGCCATTCCTCGCAAGGTCGACAGGCGGAACGATGCCTCGCGAACGGGCTTCGGCACGGTGGTATTGCGGCGTGTCGCACCGCAGGCCGTGGACGGCGTTGCCACATTGGAGCGGTCGCCGGGCCATGTGCGCTGGTCGCTGGCCGCACCTTACGAATCGGTCATCGTGTCTCCGGTGTCGGAACTGGCTGACGACGACATTGACGCCGAGAGCGGCGGCTGAGCAGCGGGCGTCGCCTGAAGGAACCGCAGCCCGTGAGTTAATACCCGGTCTACCTGACTACCCGAAAAGCACCCCCACTCCGGCTCTACTGGCCCTCTCTCCCGGGCAGGGCTATCGTGTTCACACATCTCGGATGTTGGTTGCTGGTTGGCTATTCGCCAGAAACAGCCGGTTCTTCATCAGCTTTGGTGTCACCACCTCCGAGGCATGGATTCCCGATCTCGTGAGCGAGCGAAGCGAGCGGAGAGTGTCGGGAATCCATGCCTCAACAGCGATGAAGTCAAAGTCGGTGCAGGAAATCCCGCACAACCAAGCTAAGGGGAAGCCCAATGCAAAGATGTGTAAATCCGATAGTCCGGGCAGCGGGAGAGGCGGCCCGAAGGGTTGGGGTGCTAAAGACCATCCAACTGTTTCTCGGGTTGCAAGGTAGACCGGGTATACGTCGTTCGTGAAAACCGGTGCGCCGCCTACCTGTTGATTCGCGTCGACAGGATAATCGACGACAGCGTGCGCTCCACGCCCTCCAACTCGCCGATGCGGTCGATCAGATGGTCCAGCTCGGCGATCGATTGGGCGGCGACGATGGCGATGAGGTCGAAGCTGCCGCTTACCGAATGAAGGGTGCGCACTTCGGGAATCGCAGCAAGCTCGGCGGTGACCCGCGCCAGCGCTTTCGGGCCGGCGGTGATCAGCACATGCGCCTTGACGATGTTGCGCTCGAACTCTTCCGACAGCCGTACGCCGTAGCCGGTGATGACGCCTTCGCGCTCCAGGCGCTCGATACGCGCCTGTACTGTCGTGCGCGACAGGCCGAGGCGACGCGCCAGGTCCGAGGTCGAGGCGCGCGCATTCTCGCCGAGCAGCGCCAGTAGCTGGCGATCTTTGTCGGTTGTCGTCATTCCGCTCAATCTTAACGGCGGATTGCTAAAAAAGACACTGCAATCCGATCATCTCAGCGCTTTTATCCGACATGGCTCCGCAGGATATTCATATTTCCCAGGACAAGCGGCTCGCGGAGGCAATTGTGAAAGACGTGATCGTGATCGGCGCCGGCAAGATCGGCTCGACCATCGCAAGGTTGCTCGCCGGCTCGGGCGACTATCATGTCATCCTGGCCGACCGTCAGCAGGACCAGCTCGACCGCATCGAGCCGCACAAGGCGATCTCGACCGTGGCGATCGACATCGCCGACAAGGGGGCGCTGGAGGCCCTCATGCAAGGCAAGTTCGCCGTGCTCAGCGCCGCTCCCTACCATCTGACGACGACGATCGCCGAGGCGGCTGCAGCCGCGGGCACTCACTATCTCGACCTCACCGAGGACGTCGAATCCACCCGGCGCGTGAAAGAAATCGCCACCGGCGCGAAGACCGTGTTCATTCCGCAATGCGGCCTCGCCCCCGGCTTCATCTCGATCGTCGCAAAAGATCTCGTCGACCGGTTCGACACGCTGGACACGGTGCGCATGCGCGTCGGCGCGCTGCCGCAATATCCATCCAACGCGCTCAACTACAACCTCACCTGGAGCACCGACGGCGTCATCAACGAATATATCGAACCTTGCGAGGCGATCGTCGAGGGCCGGCTGACCAAGGTGCCGGCGATGGAGGAACTGGAGGAATTTGCGCTGGACGGCGTCACCTACGAAGCCTTCAACACGTCGGGCGGCCTCGGCACGCTGTGCGAGACGCTGGACGGCAAGGTGCGCACGCTGAACTACCGCACCATCCGCTATCCCGGCCACGCGACGATCATGAAGGCGCTGCTCAACGATCTCGACCTGCGCCACCGCCGTGACGTACTGAAGGACATTCTGGAAAAGGCCCTGCCCTCGACCAACCAGGACGTGGTGGTCATCTTCGTCACCGTCACAGGTCACAAGGACGGCCGCCTCGTGCAGGAGACCTACGCCAACAAGGTCTACAGCGAGGTGATCTCCGGCAGACTGTACAGCGCCATCCAGATCACCACGGCGGCCAGCATCTGCGCGGTGCTCGACATGCTCGCCGACGGAAAGCTGCGCGACCGCGGTTTCGTCCGCCAGGAGGAGATTTCGCTGGACAGCTTCCTCGCCAACCGGTTCGGCCGATATTACGCGGTCCAGCCGCGCCTCAAGGCGGCTGGCTGAAGATCTGGGGAGCGCCCAGCAGCAAGGGGGAAGGGGTGAGCGCGTCCGAGAGCGCTCCGTCGCCGCTTTCCAGGCGACCATAGCCCCGCCCCCTTGCTTTGGGCCTCGCGCCGAAGCCAGCGATCAACAGTTCCGGCATATCCGGCAAGCAGGCAGATCAGACGATCGGCGCCTCGCGGTGCATCAGGCTCCGAAAGTCAGATGCGCGACCGCATATGAGCCGAGGCGGATCGTCCCGCCCGCAAAGGGCGCAGCTTTCGACATGAAGCCCGGATCGCTGGCGGCCTTCTCGAAACTCCCCTCGTCCAGCACGGCCAGCGTCGCCTTGCCCCGGGCGCCTTCCACGGACACGTCGACGGAATCCGCCGAGGTGTTGGCAAGCCAGAGATGCGTGACGCCGCCATCTTTCCACGCCATGGCCCGGACGCGGTCGGCGTCCGCCGACAAGACGTCGACGCGCGGCTTTCCGGCGCCGGCGGCGATGCCGGCGATCACATGGTATAGCGGATAGACCTGAGCGGACGATGCCTCGTCGAACCAGGGCTGGGCGTGCGGCAGCTTGCGATAGACAATGCCGAACTCGCCGGCCGGGGACGCTACGGTCGCCGCCTCGACGCCGCCATTGGCGGCCTGCGACAGGTAGCCCAGATGCCACGCCGCGCCGAACAGGCCGCGGTGCCGCGGCTCGACGCGCGCCATGGTGACGCGGCCATTGTCCGGATTGGGCGTCACCCGCGAGCCGTAGGGGTTAAAACTGTTGCCGATATGCGACGGGCCGATCCGGTACGGCTCGCCGCCGGTGATGTTTTTGGTCGAATGAATAATATGGCCGACCGATTCCAGCGTCTCCATCACCGAGCGGTCGTCCGCGGCATGCACCACGCCTGACGTGGCATGGGTGATGAAATCGAACACGCCGCGCGGCGGGCGCTTGCGGTTGAGTTCGGTGAAATTGGAAAGCATGCCGCCACCGATGCGCGCGCCGGGAAAGGCCGCGCGGGCAGCGGCAGCAACCGCCTCGAAGCTCGGAACGCCCTCCGGAAACGGGCGCCCCGGCGGATAGGACACAAGATCCGCCGCCGGCGTGACGACGACCGCAGCCGGCGACAGGCCGGCGTCGCGAACAGCCTTCGCCACGGGTGCCAGTTCGGCGGCCGGCTCCTGATCTCCCCGAATGATGATCTCAAGCACCAGCTTCGCACCGTTGGAGTCAGCCAGATGCCGGTAATGCGCCAGCGGCGCCTGCCATGCGTCCGAGCGCAGGTCGAGCCGGCAGTTTAGATGCGAAACCGATGCCTGCTGCACCAGCGTCGCCGAGCCCGCCGCAAGCTCGGCATCCTCCGGCAGGACGCTGAGCCCGATCTCCGGCATTTTTCCGGCCTCGCCACCAAGGCTCACCGTCACCGCGCCCACTTCCGCCGGCTTGACCGGAAGCGTGCCGGAGAAGCGCAAGGTGACCGACTGCGAAACCTCCTCGCCCGCCGCGATCTCATAGGGCCAGGGCAGCGACAGCGGCCGGCTATAAGTTTTCAGCGACGCGTCGGTCCAGTTGCGGTGGTCTTCCGTCTCCCAGCTATCGCCCTCCATGCGGATCGTCGCCCTGACGCCCGGCAGCGGCGAATGGGTCATCGCCCGGACGAGCAGATAGGGTTGGTCCGGAACGATCTCCGCCGACACCACGGCCTCCTCGACCGAACCGTCGGTGTGCTCGACGGTCATCGGCTCGCCGACGACGCCACGCAGCGGATGCAGGATGACAAAACCGGTGCGGCAAGTGACAAAATCCCTTTCGGGTCGGCCCTTGCCGGCCAGGGTCAGCGTGCCGTCGGCCTCGCCGCGATAGGAGCCGTGCCAGACGAAGTCGCCGTCGATGGTCGGGCAGCGCGCGTCGAATTCAAGCAAGAAGCCGTTTTCGTCCTGGTCGAGTTTCAGATTGCCGATCCGCGGGATTGCGGTGCTCCAGTTGCGATCGCGGATCAGGAACGAGATTGCGCGAATCACCTCGACACCGCCGAGTCTGATCCACCGCAACTGTCCGGCGTCGAAGGTCGCGGTGACAGGGCCGGCCTTGAGTTCAAATGTCTCCGGCAGAGGTTCGGTGGTTCCGTAGAGCAGTATGTTCCGGTCGGCCATGGTCAAATCTCCTCCCCTATGCAGCGAAGCCGCGACGGACCTCCATCCGCGCGGCTTGCCTTTCCCCGACCGATGCGGACCTCTGTCAGCCAGCGGCGACGGCCTGCAGCGCCTCGACCACCGTATCCACGTCCGAATCCTTCATGTCGGGATAGAGCGGCAGCGACAGGCAGCGCGCGTAATAGCGGTCGGCGCCCGGCAGTTCCGGCGAAGCGGAAGCCTCGACATAATAAGGCTGGCGGTGGATCGGGATGTAGTGGACCTGCGTGCCCACGCCCTTCTCCTTCAGCCTGTTCATGAATTTGGCGCGGCTGATGCCGATGCCGTCGAAATCGACCAGCGCGACCATCAGATGCAGCGCCGAATTGCTGCCCGCCGGCGCCTCCACCAGCCGCAGCGTGTCGCTGTTCAGCTTGGCGAAGGCCTCGCGGTAGCGGGCGGTGAGCGCGCGCCGGCGTTCGAGGAATTCGGGCAGGCGGCCGAGCTGCGACGAGCCAAGCGCAGCCTGGAAGTCGGTCAGGCGGTAGTTGAGGCCCAGGGTCTGCAGCTCGTGGTACCAGGGATTGGCCTCGCCGTCGGTGTCGAAGCCGAGCCCGGTATTGCTGAAGCCCGCGCTTTCGCGCTCTATGCCGTGGCTGCGCTCCAGGCGCATCTGGCGGGCCATCCTGTCGTCATTGGTGGTGATCGCGCCGCCCTCGCCGGTGGTGATGGTCTTGACCGGATGGAAGGAGAAGACCGCCAGATCGCAATAGGTGCAGTCGCCGACCTGCCAGGCCTGCCCGTCATTCGATTCGGTGCCAAGCGCGTGGCAGGCGTCCTCGACGATCTTCAGCCCATGCGCCCGCGCTATCTTCGAAATCGCCGCCATCGGCACCGGGTTGCCGCCCATGTGGACGACGAAGACGGCCTTCAGCCGCTTCGGATCGGCGCGCGATATCGCCTCCTCAAGTGCTGCCGGCGTGATCAGCGCCGTATCCGGATCGACATCGGCGAAGATGATTTCGGCGCCGACATAGCGCGGACCGTTGGCGGTCGCCATGAACGAGATCGAGGGAACGATGACCTGGTCGCCGGGCTTCAGGCCCAATGCAAGGCTGGCCAGGTGCAGCGCCGCCGTGCCGTTGGCACAAGCGATCGCGTGCTTTGCGCCAACGGATTTGGCGAGCGCGTCCTCGAAAACCCCGACCGCCGGGCCTGTCGTGAGATAATCGCCGCGAAGCACGTCAACGACCGCCCGAATATCGTCCTCGCTGATCGACTGCCGGCCATAAGGTAAAAACATCTAAAGAAACTCCGCCATGGTGGGGCAAACTGTTTTGTTGGCTTCGCAAATGTCGAGCAGATTCGTCTCGATCGATCCGACAAGGAGATGAGCGTTTGGCCGGAATTGTGGCACGCCCCCGAAAGCGGGCGGACTATTGCCACACTATCGGCGCGCGTCAAGCTCCCGTGGACCACACAACAGAAGCCGATCCGGCAGAGATCGTACGCCGGGGTTTCCAACTTTCATCTTCTGCAACGCAACATATTGACTTTGGCGGCCGCGCACTGTTGAACGGCGCCATCCATCTTCCGGGTTTTGGGGCACCCTACATCAACGTCAAAAATCCGAGCAAACGGACGGTGAACACACCGCCTTTTGCCGAACCAGCGAGATAGAGAATGCAACTTGTAGACCTCAACAGCCGGAACATCCTCGTGACCGGAGGCACCGGCTCTTTCGGCAAGGCCTTCATCAACCGCGTGCTTTCGACCAGCACCCCGGACCGGATCGTCGTCTATTCGCGCGACGAGCTCAAGCAGTACGAAATGCAGCAGCAGTTGCGCCAGAAGTTCCCCGCCGACAAGCTGCATTCGCTGCGCTTCTTCATCGGCGACGTCCGCGACCAGGACCGTCTGCGCATGGCGACCCGCAATATGGACTACGTCGTCCACGCCGCCGCGCTGAAGCAGGTGCCGGCCGCCGAATACAACCCGATGGAATGCATCAAGACCAACATTATGGGCGCCGAGAACGTGATCGCCGCCGCCCTCGACAATGACGTCGAAAAGGTCGTCGCGCTGTCCACCGACAAGGCCTGCAACCCGATCAACCTCTACGGCGCCACCAAGCTCGCCTCGGACAAGTCCTTCGTGGCCGCCAACAACCTGGTCGGCCGCAACCGCCGGACCCGCTTCGCCGTCGTGCGCTACGGCAACGTCATCGGCTCGCGCGGATCGGTGGTGCCGTTCTTCGCCGCGCTCGCCAAGCAGAACGCCGACATCCCGATCACCGACGAGCGCATGACCCGCTTCTGGATCACGCTCGAGCAGGGCGTCGATTTCGTGCTCTCCAGCTTCCCGATCATGCAGGGCGGCGAAATCTTCGTGCCGAAGATCCCGAGCGTCAACATCATGCAGCTCGCCAACGTGATCGCGCCGAACTGCAAGACCCACACGGTCGGCATCCGGCCCGGCGAGAAGCTGCACGAGGTGATGATTTCCGTCGACGACGCCTACATCACCGTCGACCTCGGCAGCCGCTACGCGATCGAGCCGGCCTTCGACGATTTCGCCCGCAAGTCTCTGAAGGAGACGATGGGCGCGACCACGGTGCCGGATCGTTTCACCTATTCCAGCGACACCAACCCCGACGTGCTGGACGACAACGGCCTGCGCAAGCTGCTGGCCGAAGCCGGCTACTGATTCGCACGCAGCATCGATTTTTCGAAGGCCGTCCGGTTCCGGGCGGCCTTTTTGCTTGGGTGCGCTGTTTTGGCGCAATGCTTCGTGGTGTCGAGGCGCGACACGAAAACCCGGCCTTCCTCACGTCTTGCACCAACGAGACACCCGTGTTGGACGGAGTGGGGCGGTCGATCGGTGCCCGCTCCTTTCATGCCACTTCCCGTTATGTTGAAGACGAAGCGGTGGCGAATGTCGGTGCGCTGGAGCAGCTAGGGCGGGCGTCCGCCCGTTGGTCATGCTTGTTCCGCAATAATCCACGCGGGTTGCGAGCAACTCTCTGTTTCCGCTTGGCTTTACAGGCATGACATTCTTCGCGGGCGGCGATTTTCATTTCATTTTGGGGGACGTCCTGCTCTACATTGTTCTACCTCACCGGAGTGCTTCGCCACCGGTACGGCATGGGTCCCAGGGTCTGCGCACTCGCTTCGCTCCTGCTTGCCCTAGGATGACGAAGCGTCGGGTGTTTCCGCCGATCGCCAACGGTGGCGATTGGCCAAAGACATCAACGCGTTCGTCATCCTAGGGCAAGCAGGAGCGAAGCGAACTGCGCGACCCTAGGACCCATGCCGTGCCGGTGGCGAAATGCTCCGGCGGTCCCGAAAAAGCGCTGCACGGCACCCCGAAAACGGGGATGAGAAATCACCGCCAGACAGAAAATATTCTTGGACGAACGCCGACAGACACCGCCAAGCCATTGTTTTTGCTTTGCCCGCTTTCGCCCGCCCGACACACAAAACACCGCCGAACAAGATTCTCATCCCCCTCCCCAAATCCTGCCTCATACTTGCCGCCGGTTCCCGCGCGGAACGAAAGGAGATGGTGGTGGAGTTGGGAGACGCGAGTGAGACAATCGAGCGATATCGGCAAGCGCTGAAGCACATCCTTGCCATGCTCGTCGGCATGGCCGAGATGGGGTTCGGCAGGCCGCTGTCCCTGGTGCTCGGCGAAGCCGCTGTCGCGCCAAGGCCGGGACGAGCGGGGCGGACGGGGAGCAAAAAACCGTCAGCGGCGCTCTGCCTGCCGCGCCACCTCTACCGCGCCATTCTTCTGCTGCTGCGCCCGGCCGAATCCGCCGCGCGTCGCCTCGTCATCGCGGCGGCGCAAGGCATCGTGGTGACGCTGCCATCGTTTCGTCCGCGCAAGCCGAAACCAAAAATTTCCGACACGGTGGCCGCCATGCGCCGCCTCGGCCTCGCCGTTAATTTGTCAAAGGCAGACTTTGCCCGCTATGAAGCCGAGCGGAAAGCCGCCGAACGCCGCGCCGCCAGGCCGCGTACAGTAAACCTTTCGCTGCTCGATGCGCTGAAATATCCCTTCCGCATCCGCCGCAAGTATGTGCCCGCGCATGCCGTGCCACGCATCCGGTCGCTCGACGACGATGCGCGCTACACGCCGTTGCCGCCGCCGCCGTCACGCGACGATCCGATGAATGCGGCGAAACTGACGCTCAGGCTGGACGCGCTGGGTCAGGCGCTGGACGATCTTCCGGGCCAGGCGCAACGTTTCGCCTGCTGGAAGGCGCGCAACGACGCCACCCTCGCCCGCGACAAAGCGGCCCGCGACGCGGCGGGGGCAGGCGGCAAGCAGCGCCAAGTCCGGTTCCGGCGTTTTTCGCCGCTCCGGCGCGGCCGTCCGCCCGGTGGAAGATTGCCGCGCTTCGATCCGGACGCTTCGAAACGCAAGAACATCCGCGAGGTCGACGAGATCCTGGCGCATGCCAATGCGATGGCGCACTACGCGCTGGAGCCGCCGAGGCGCAACTCGTCATGACGCAGGCCCTGTCGGCTCGGCGATCCTCAAAAAGCAAATTATCTCAACGGCTTAACGTCAATCGGAAAAAGTATCCGGGTGTGGCGGCGAAGACGGCTGCCTACAGGGGACAGTTTACTTTTTCCGCAGAAGGGCGCGGCGCTTCAAGGCTGGCGCGGGCGGAAAAAAGTAAACTGTCCCCGGCGTTTAAGCCGGCCCGGCCGCCAGCTTCCTGCGAACCGGGTTGGGTTGTCAGGGGAACCGGCATTGCTTAATTCCACGGAAGGGCGCAGCCGCTTCAAGGCTGGCACAGGCGGAATTAAGGTAACTGTCCCCGGCGTTTGCGCCTTTAGCCCAGAAGATCCCAGCTCACCGGCGTACCCTTCTTGACCGGCTTGGAGACGCGGCGGCCGAGCAGGGTGTCGTAGAATTTCGGCGCCAACCCGAGGCCCGGCCGGATGCTGCGGATATTGTCGGCGGTGATCTCGCCGCCCGCCTCGATGTCCCTGGTCACATAGAGCGAACGGCGGCGGGTGCGGCCCTTCTGCTCCGATTCCGTCGCCCCGTAGAAGATCGAGCCAAGCGCCGCCTGCGCGACCTTCACGCCGTCGACCAGCGCCTTGAACTCGTCCGGCTCCAGCGAGAAGGCGGAATCGACGCCGCCTTCGGCGCGCGACATGATGAAGTGCTTTTCGATCACCCCTGCCCCCAGCGCCGTCGCAGCCACTGCCGCGCCGATGCCCAGCGTATGGTCGGAAAGGCCGGCCTCGCAGTCGAACAGTTTTGCCAGATGCGGGATGGTGCGCAGGTTGGAGTTTTCAGGCGAGGCCGGATAGGAGCTGGTGCACTTCAACAGCACAAGATGCTTGCAGCCGGCGCTGCGCGCCGCCGTTACCGCGTCGTCGATCTCGGCGATGGTGGCCATGCCTGTCGAGATGATCATCGGCTTGCCGGTCGACGCGACCTTCCTGATCAGCGGGATGTCGACGCATTCGAACGACGCCACCTTGTAGCAGGGCACGTCCAGCGTCTCGAGGAAATCCACCGACGTGTCGTCGAAGGCCGAGCTGAAGGCCAGCATGCCGTGGCTCTTGGCGCGGTCGAAGATCGGCTTGTGCCATTCCCAGGGGGTGTGGGCTTCCTTGTAGAGGTTGTAGAGGTCGCGGCCCGCCCACAGCGAGGAAGGATTGTTGATGACGAACTCGCCCTCCTTGACGTCCAGCGTCATGGTGTCAGGCGTGTAGGTCTGCAGCTTCAGCGCATCGGCGCCCGACGCGGCGGCCGCGTCGACGATCGCCAGCGCCTTGTCCAGCGACGCGTTATGGTTGCCGGACATCTCGGCGATGATGAAGGGCGACTGGTCGTTCGCTCTTTCGGTACCGGCAAACAGAAGTTCTTTCAGACGGGCCATGATCTCTGTCTCTAATCGGGGGGTTTTGGGGCGGAGGGAGACCGCCCGTTTTGTCGGCGTCACCTATCGCAGGCTTTTTCCCGCGTCGCAAGAAAGTCGGCAAGGCCCTCGGCCAGGCCATAGCGCGGCCGCCAGCCGAGCGCGGATGCGGCATGGCCGATATCCATGCGGTTCTTGCGCACCAGCGCCTCGTGCGAATTTTCGGTGACGAGGTTTCCGGCATTGCCGAAGATTTCGTTCACCGTCTCGGCCATCTGCACGACCGTATAGGCGTCGCCGCAGCCGATGTTGAATGTGCCGCCGGAATTCTTGTCGTCCAGCGCGGTGACGATCGCACCTACGGCGTCTCGCACGTAAAGCTGGTCGATGCTGATCAGCCGGTTGCCCTGCAGCGTCAGCGTGCGTTTGGCGCTCGCCTCGTTGATGAACCGCATCAGCGCCGGCGTGCCCTTCTCGCCATGGCCATAGACGGCGGCGAAGCGCAGATTGGTCAGCGCGATCTTCGCGTCACGCGCATAGAGGCTGGCGTATTGCTCGGCCATCAGTTTCGACAGACCATAGGCGTTGAGCGGCTGCGGCACCTCGGTCTCGCGATACGGCGCCTCGTTTTTCGCCGAATAGACGGCGATGGTCGAGGCGATGACCACCTTGCCAACGCCGGCCGCCTTGGCGGCGCGCATCAGGTTCTCGGTGGCCAGCAAATTGGGCTCGACGAACGGCGCCAGCCTGTTCGGCTCATCCTCGTGGGTCATGCGGCGGCCGGCCAGATGCACGACCGCATCCGTGCCCGCGAAGATCGCCGTCAGGCTTTCCTCAGAGTAATCCGTTTCCTGCGCGACCATCCCGCCGCCCGCCTGGGCAGGCTTGCCCGAACCGGCGCGGCCGAGCGCGACCACCTGGTGGCCGTCGCCGATCAGCGTCTCGACCAGATAGCGGCCGATGAAGCCTGACGCGCCCGTCACCGCAATCTTCATTGCCGCCTCCGATCATTTGCCTGGACGGAAATCCGCCCGGGCAGGTGCAACAACCGCCGAAGAAAGGCGATTTTTCGACCGCCTTATCGTTTCCTGACGTAGTAGCCGACCACTTCCAGTCGTCCGTTCACCGGCACGACCGGCTGGCCCTGCTGGTAACGGTATTCGTGATAGAGCGCGTCCTCCGGAACAGGAAACTGGCCCTTGTCGAAGGGTTTTCCGGGCGGCATCTGCTGGAACATCAGTTCGTAGACGGCACCGGGGTCGTTGCGGCCTTTCTGTCTGGCCACCGATTCGCCGGTCAGCCGACGCACCGCGCCGTCGAGAAAATCGATGTCGCGCGCCGCCTTGATCAGCCGCCACACATGGCATCCGTCGAGGCGCGGCGCGATCTCGACGATACGCGGCCCATCCGGCGTGACGATCATCTGGTAATAAAGCGTGCCGTCCTTGATGCCCAGCGCGCGCGTGACGTCCTCGACCAGCTTGCCGGCTTCCCTGACGAAATGCTCGGGTACATGGACGATCGGGATGAGGTGGCCGGTCGGGATGCCGAAATTGGCGCCTGTGTGGACGAGGCGTTCCGAAAGTTCGGAGACGACCAATTCGCCGTCGCTGACCAGCACGTTGCAGGAGATCTCGACGCCTTCGAGGAAGGCCTCGATGATGGCGCTCTTCGGCTCCTTGCAGGCATCGATCGCGATCTCGATTGCTTCGGCCAGATGCGCCTTGTCGAACACTTTCTGGACGCCGCGCTGGCCCTGCGCGTCGGTCGGCTTGACCACGCAGGGGAAGACTGACCAGTCGCTGGCCTGGTCCGCCGAGGTCACTTCCGCGAAGGCGACGGGGCTGAGATTGCGGCTGTTCAAAAATTCGCGCAGCAGCGGCTTCTTGTTGAAGACGTCGACCAGCCCGCTGTCGAAGAAATGCGGCAGGCCGAGCTTTTCCGACACCTCGGTAGCGGCGGTGATGGCGACATCGGAGGAGATCGAATAGACGATCTCCGCCTTTTTCTCGCGCGCCAGCTCGGAAACCGCGTCGATATCGCGGATGTCGAGCTTGACGAATTCATGCGCCAGCGTCTCGCCGGGGTCGCCGACCTGCCTGCCCGACACG
Source organism: Mesorhizobium sp. IMUNJ 23232 (assembly GCF_044326205.1). Lineage (NCBI taxonomy): Bacteria > Pseudomonadati > Pseudomonadota > Alphaproteobacteria > Hyphomicrobiales > Phyllobacteriaceae > Mesorhizobium > Mesorhizobium sp. IMUNJ 23232. The sequence continues at coordinate 76,273 of NZ_JBIRCY010000010.1, read as the reverse complement.
GCGGTGACGTGCCAGTCCCGTTCCTTCAGATAGCGGATCAGATCGGCCTGGCCGGCATTGGCGCCGAGCACGATGGCTGTGCCATTGGTCATTTGTTTCGGTCCTTCAGCAAATGGTCTGCAAGCCGCCTGGCGCCCTGGCCATCGACGGCATTCCTGCCGACCCGAGTCATTTGGGCACGGCGCGGCCTGTCCGCAATCAGCGGGACGACGCGGTCGTCGAGCAGTTCCGGGGTGAGATCGAAGACACGCCCGAGGAAGATCGCAGCGCCGAGCTTTTCCCAGGCGTCGCACTGGCGAAGCTGGTTGTCGGCAAGCGCGGTCACAACCATCGGCAGCCCGCAGGCCGCCGCCTCATAGATGCTGATGCCGCCGCCGAGGATCGCCAGGTCGCAACTGGCGAACAGTCCGGCAATGTCCTTCGGCTCGACATGCAACGCGACGCGATCCCCGGCATGTTCGTCGATCCAAGCCCGGATGGCCGGGATATTGGGGTTGCGTGACCCCGACATGACGGCGAAGCGGATATTTTGCGCCGTCCGGTCGAACAGCGCCTTGAGAGTGAGCAGAACGGCGCCCTGGTCGTCGCCGCCGCCGAACGAGACAAGGATCGTCCTGACCTCGCGCTCATCCGGCTGGAGTTCGGGCGGCGGGAATTCCGGCCGCAGGACAGAATAGCTCGGGCCGAAGAGCATTTCGGTATGGGGATTGAGCAGATGGGGCCGCCAGCGCTCGTCGGTCTCGGACGGGCTGCCGTGGACGATCATGTCGGCCCAGAAGCGGTTCGGCTTGCTCGCATCGAAGTGCTGCATCCAGATCAGCCCTTCGTCCCTGAGCACTTCCTGAAAACGCTCGTCGGTCCGGTAGTCGTCGAGCACCGCACGGCGTGCGCCATGCGAGCGCGCGATCTCCACGAAATTTCGCGCGTCGCCCGCGCCGGATTCCCATTCGGGCACCGCGATCCAGTCGTCGAACAGCGCCTTGTCGCTTTCGCTGCGATAATCGAGGGTGGGACCGACCATGATGCATCTCTGGCCAGCGTCGCGCAGCGCTCCGGCAAAAGTGCGCGAGCGCATCAGATGGCCGATGCCGATCGCCGGACTTACGTCGCAGCGAAATATGACCGAGGGCCGGTCCGTCACCCCGCCGCTCCCTTGCCGAGCGCGGAAAACATCATCTCGGCGCGTTTCCAGTCGTCCTCGTTGTCGATGTCGTGAACCCGCCAGTTGGGGATCATGACCGGCGCCGCCTGCAGGCCGAACATGGGCTCGTCGCTGAGGAAGGCGTCGCGCTTGCCCCAATAGAACTGGCCGGCGTCGTGAAATACTTCTTCCAGGTCCTGCGTGCGGGTGAGGCGATGTTCCGGCTGGCACATCTCGACGCCGCCGTTTGCGGCGCGCCTGAGCGCCCGCTGGATGGGATAGGCATAGGCCGTCGCCGAGAAGGCGAACTGGCGGCCGTCGGCGGTCAGGCGCTCAAGCCCGTGGCGAAGATCATCCGGCTCGACAAACGCGGCCGTCGCGTAGATGCAGCAGGCCGCATCGACCGGACCGAAGGCGCGCTCGGCCTCGTGGATCGCGTGCTGGATGACCTTGCGAGTGCCGGTGTGGTCGTCGGACAGTTCGGCCGGGCGCAGGAATGGCGCCTCGGCGCCGGCGGCCACGGCAACGTCGCGAATCTCGACATCGTCGGTCGACACGAGGATGTGGTCGAATACCCCGGAATCGGCCGCCGCCTTGATCGCCCATGCGATCATCGGCTTGCCGGCAAAAACCCTGACATTCTTGCGCGGCACCCGCTTGCTGCCGCCGCGCGCCGGAATGACAGCAACTCTCAAAGGCCAAATCTCCTGCCTGCTGGATGCCCTGCCGGACGGGGCGCGGAAAGCCGCCGCTGACTGTTTGCCAAGCGCCGGGAAGCGCCGGTCGCGACGGCGGCGCAGTCATAGTCCGGGCATAATCAAGCCGTCAAGTTCCGGATCGATCGCAAGGTCAAGCGCCCGGGGCCAAGTTTCGACGCGGCCATGGAACGGCTCATCAGGAATAAAACGCGACAACCGCTTCGTTTGACATTCCGTAAGATATGACTAAGCACTCGCGGTCGGGACACGGGATCGATATGATGGCTGGCAGCCGACCGGGTCGTACCCAGAAGGCCCGTTGTCACAAGCGGGCAGCCGGAACCGAATATGGAGTCGTGAGACCTGGGAGCGTAGAGACTGAGGACAATCCTGCCCGATGGAAAGAGGGATATCGGGCAAACGCGAGGCGCATGAACGCGGCTTTGCGGCAGTTGCACGCGCCAGGCGGAGAACCCGATGGTAGCCATTGACGGCAAGGTCAAGCCCCGCAGGCTCAGACGCGACTGGCACGCCCAGTTCATAGCGGCCAGGAATCGGATGCTGATCGAACTCGGCATCGAAAACCACGCGCTGACGATCTACGACGGCTGGCGCTCGATGCATGAGCGTGTCGTCCAGGGGCTTGCCAAACGCGCGCATTCGCGCCCCGGCATCCAGTCCACCATCCGCCTCTCGCTTGGTCTGCTTCCGTTCGCGCGCACGCGCAAGCTCTACAAGGCTAGCCTGGCAGCGATTCGCGCCCTGGATGCCGCCAACCCCGACGCCCTGCCGGAATTGCTGACGGCGATGGTCGAGTTCGAGACCATCGCCCGCGCCGCGCCGTTTTCGGCCGGAAGCCGGATCCTCGAGTTGCTTTCGTCGGAGGAAGGTCGCCAGGACCTGATCCAGGCGTCCGGGCAGATATTGCCGAGGCATCCCGACAGTCCCTTTCTGATCTACGTGCGAAGCGCCTCCCTGGCGAAGAACGGCAATATCCGCGAAGCTCATGATTTCGTCATGGCGGCAATCCGGCGCTGCCAGGAGGATGCCGCGTCCGGCCTGCTGACGGAACGAAACAGGCGGCGTTACAAGCAGTTGAACAAAGTGTGGCGGGTCATCGATACCATCTCGCGAGACGCTGCCACCTGGTCGGACGGCAGCGGCGGCGATACGCCACCCTGGGCCAGATCCGACGGTTCCTCCGCGGACACGCAAAGATCCAACATCGGGTCGGCGGATCGTGCCGACGAAGAACTCGGGTTCTCGGAGCAGCTCCTCCAAAGCCGCCAATACGACCGTTACCTGGACATCTGTAAGCGCAAATTCGACAATGCGAAGCGGCTGCACGAGAAGTTCGGCGCCTTGCGGGACATGCTGCGTGAAGGGCTTAGGCGGATCGCCGACTATCACGCGCCCTACAATCTGGCATCGGCCTGTTTTGGGGAGATCGCACCTCAATGGAAGAGGTTGGCGGAGCCCTCCTACATAGATGGCCGGAAAAGCTGGACCGCGATGCGGGCTACGGCGAAGCTGCTCGCCGAAGCGCTCCAGCTCGCCCGGCAATTGCGCAGGAGCGACGATGTCGCCCTGCTGGAACGGTCCCTGCTCTATCTTGCGGGCAAGCCGGCCGCCGCGACCGCCATATGGACGGCCTGCCATGCACTCGTCGGGGACGCAGCCGAAAGCTATGTCGAGGAAACGATAGCGCTCATATCCAAGTCGCGACGCCACCCGGAAGGCGATGCGGATATCCGCGAATTCTTCATCTGGGCGCGCCGGGTTCAGCGCTTCGATCTGGCGCATGCCATCTACGATCGGCTGCCGTCATGGTGGAAGGCCTCGATAGGCGTCCCGCAATATGCAGCGATTCTTCAGCAGGAAGGACAATTCGCGCGCGCCGCTGCGTTGATACGGACGGTGAACGCCAACCTGTTGCGGCACCCCTATTGGCTCGATGCCAACTACAGCTGGTCACAAATCCGCCGCGCGGGCGAACTCGAATTCGCGGACGAAACCGCGCGGCGCTACAGCAGCATTCCCCAGCCCGCGTCACCACGGGGTGTGATATTCCTTGCGCCGCGCGGCCTCGTGCAGATGCGATTGTATCCGCTGGTCGTGCTGATGGAGATGAAGAAGAAGGGCTGGGCGGTCATACCGCTGACAAAAGGCGTTCTTCCGCTCGAGCCGACCGGGATCGCCGAGATCGATCGTTTCCTGGGATGCATGACCCTGGAGGGACAGCTCGATCGCAAGGTCGCCCGGCACTTTCCGGAAGTCTCGGGTTTCGACGCTGACATCGTCCATGGACGACTGCGCTGGAACGATCTCAACCTCGACCATGTTCTCTGGGAGGATGCGGCAATAAACCGGCGCCGCTACAACGTCGACTACACCTGCCCCTCGTTGCGCGGCGTCCTTGAACGCCTCACCCGCTGGACCAGGACCTATTGCTCGGTTCTGGAGGCCGCCAAGGATACGATGGTCGGAAACGGGACGCGCTGCGGTTTCCTGGTCCTTCAACAGTCGCGGCTGCCCGACGCCGTCGTCAGGTTCCGTCTCCAGGAAATTGGCGATCCCGACAATTTCTTCTGCGTGCACTCGTCGAACGGCTACGAGAATTATTTCGTAAATTTCAAGTCTGCCGTTTCGACCAGGACCGCGCTGCGCAACCTGACGCGTTACCCCGAGATGCGTACCGCAAGTTTCCCTGTCCCGGCCGAATTCGAAGCATTCTACCGGGAAAATCGGACGCGCGCGCCCGAGATGCTGCGTTCCGTGCAGGACATCACCCGAATGCGGCGCTCGACGGGGGGACAGGCGGAACGCCTGCCGGAGGCGCAAGCCTGCATGGAGCGGATCGTTGCATGGCGAAAGCGCGGCGGCAAGGTTGCCTGCCTGTTCGGCAAAGTCGTTTGCGACTCCCTCGTTCCCTTCGACGGCGGGCCTGCTCATTCGAGCATGAAGGACTGGTTGAACCATGCAATCGAATCGGTGCGCGGAAGCGACACGCTGCTGTTGATCAAGCCTCACCCTCATGAGATGCGCAACGAGATCGGCGTATTCCTGACGGAATGGTTCTTCGATCTCATTGAAGAAGATCTGCCGGACAATGTCGTCCTTCTCGGCCATCGTTGGTTCGACCTGCATGACCTGGACGGACTGATCGATCTCGGCGTGATCTACAACGGCACCAGCGCGGCCGAACTGGGTGTGCTGGGCATCCCCTGTGTGCTCGCCAACCATTTTGCGCCGATCGATTATCCGATCGGCCATGCGGTGCCGACGAGCCGGGCGCATTTCCGGGATTTGCTGCGCTTCGACGAACGGGCGCTGGTCGCGCCGGATTTGCGGGAACGCGCGGCCGCGTGGCTTACACAGATGAGCAGCGGCGGCGCCTCGCGCGACTATCGGTATCACGCCAGGCCCATCACCAATAAAATCGTCTATCCGCCATGGTGGTTCCCGGAAGACGTCGAACGTTATGAACAGCAGGGCGACCCCAACGTGGAATTGCTGGTCGAGGAGATTGTGGCTACAGGCAGCGGCAATCCGGACCTGAAAGCCGCAGAGTAACGGAACTTGAATTCAGGCTTGGAATCCAGGATCGTCACGTCGCCCGATCCGGCCAAGGACGGAACTCATCCCGGGCAGCCTCACCCCGGGAGCGGCCCATCCGCAAAGCCGACCGAACCATCGGATGTTACGATCGGGCTCGCCTCGCGCCGCCTGACACGGCTTTCCCGGATATCGGAGTTCCTTGGCGCTGATACCATTCATCTCAAGCGTTTCAGCACGCCGCTCTGGCGCAGGAACGTCGACAAGTGCGACCGGATCGCCGGATGGGGCAGAAAGCCGACTTCCATCAGGGCGCGCCGGGCCGCGGCCGCGGCCGGCCTGCCGTTCCACTGCCTGGAAGACGGGTTCCTGCGTTCCGTCGGCTCAGGGCATAGAGAGCCTCCCCTGTCCATCGTCGTCGACGACACCGGCATCTACTTCGATGCGACCGGCCCTTCGGCCCTGGAGCGGCTGATCGCAACACCATTGTCCGAGGACCAGGCGGAACGGACGCGACGGCTGATGGCCGCCTGGCGGGAAGGGCGCGTCTCCAAATACAACAAGGCACGCGACTATTCCGGCACGCTGCCGGAGCGTTTCGTGCTGGTGGTCGACCAGACATTCAAGGACGACTCCATCCGCTATGGGCTGGCCGACGTCTCAAGCTTCCAGCGGATGCTCGATGCTGCGATCCGCGAGAATCCCGACAGCACGATCGTGGTCAAGACTCACCCCGACGCCCTCACACGCCGCAAGAAAGGTCATTTCAATCTCAAGGAGATTGCGCGGCTGCCGCGCGTCGAGGTGCTGTCCGCCAACTGCCACGCCGCGTCGATCCTCGAAAAGGCTGAGGCGGTCTATACCGTCACCTCCCAGATGGGATTCGAAGCGCTGATCTGGGGCAAGACCGTGCGTTGTTTCGGCATGCCGTTCTATGCGGGATGGGGGCTCACGGGCGATACAATTTCCCTGCCCGCAGGACGGCGGCGGCCCGCAAGCCTCGAACAACTCGTCCATGCCGCGCTGGTCGCCTATCCTCGCTACATCGACCCGGAAACCGGCAGGCGCTGCGAAGTCGAGACCGTTCTCGACCATATCGCATTACAGCGCCGGATGCGGTCGCGATTTCCGCCGACCGTGCATGCCTTTGATTTCTCGTATTGGAAGAGACCGGCGCTGCGCGATTTCATGGCCGGATCGCAGCTTCATTTTTCCAGCCGCGCGGCGTCGATCCCGCCCGGTGCGACTGTCGCCATCTGGGGGAACGTTGCCGATGAGGAATTGCCAAAGGGCAATCCGCTCATCCGCGTCGAGGACGGCTTCCTGCGCTCGATCGGCCTCGGTGCCGAGTTGCGGCGGCCGCTGTCGCTGGCGCTCGATCCCATCGGAATCTATTACGATTCAGGTGTGCCCTCGACACTTGAAAACATCCTTTCATCGGCGCATTTCGATGCGGCCCTGCTCGGAAGGGCCGCTGCATTGCGTCAGCGCCTGGTGGCCGAGCAACTCAGCAAATACAATCTGCGCGCCGATCCCTGGAACAGGCCGGACACGTCGCGCCGGGTCGTTCTGGTGCCCGGACAGGTCGAGAACGACGCCTCAATCCGCTTCGGCGCGCCCGGCATCCGGCGCAACATCGATCTCCTGCGCGCCGTCCGTGAACGCCTGCCCGATGCCTATCTCGTCTACAAGCCGCATCCCGACGTGGTGGCGGGACTTCGCGATCCGGGCACCGACGAGGCGCGTGCTGCCGAAAGCTGCGACGAGGTGGTCACCAACGCTTCGATCGTGCAGATGCTGTCCGATGTCGACGAGGTTCATCTGTTGACGTCGCTGACCGGGTTCGAGGCGCTGATCCGCGGCAAGGACGTCACCTGCTACGGGCAACCCTTCTACGCGGGCTGGGGCTTCACCACCGATCTCCAGCCGATCGAACGGCGCGAGCGCCGTCTGACGGTCGACGAATTGGTGGCGGGCAGCCTGATCCTCTATCCAACCTATGTCAGCCGGTCCACCGGCCGCTTCATCACGCCGGAGCAGGCCATAGACGATCTTGTCACGTGGAGGGCCGACGGTAACGCGAAGGAAGGGCCGAGCGGCAGAGCGTGGCAGCTTGCAGGCCGGATCGAGACGCTTCTGAAGCCCGTCCTGTCGCGACTCAAGTAACGACCGGCTACGCGAACAGCGTCAATCCGCCATCAGTTCCGGAACCCCGGACGTCGCGCCAACCTTGGGAGCGCCGGAGGATTCGTAATATTTGATCGCCTTGTTGAGGCTGGAGAATTCAAGCAGCCTGCCGTTTTCCAGCACGATGCCGTGCTGGCAGTAATCCTTCATGATCGAGGCGCTGTGGGAAATCAGCAGGACGGTCGCGTTCTTCAGCCTTTCCGTCAGCACGGCCTTGCTCTTGCGCTTGAACGACGGATCTCCAACCGCGATCACCTCGTCGATCAGATAATAGTCGAACTGGATGGCCATCGAGATGCCGAAGGCCACACGCGCCCTCATGCCGCTGGAATAGGTCTTGACCGGCTGCTTCATGGCATCACCGATCTCGGCGAAGTCCTCGACGAAATCCAGCAGTTCCGAGTAATTCCGGCCGTAGATGCGGGAGACAAAGGCAAGATTCTCACGGGCGGTCAACGACCCGTGCAGGCCGCCGTTGAAGCCCAACGGCCAGGAGACGCGCGACGAGCGCTCGACGGTGCCGGAATCCGGCATCTCGGCGCCTGACAGCAGACGCATCAGCGTCGACTTGCCCGCACCGTTGCTGCCCATGATGGCAGTGTTTTTGCCAGGCAGGAAGTCGACCGTGATGCCCTTGATCACGGTCTTGCGCCCCCTCCACGAGGGATAGGATTTCACGACGTTGTTCAGTCGGATCATGACTTCACCGCTCCTGTTCGATCAGGTCGAACCAAAGACATCGCCCGAGGCAACCGCGATCACACCGTGTGATCGCGGATTGCCTGTGCGACGAGGTATCCGATCAGCCAGATGACACAGAGCGCGAAGAAGGCAACGAGCGTGTTGATCATGCGCAGCGGGTGAAGCGCTATCTCGGGGACGTTCGGCTCGACGGCGATCGCGAAATAGCGGTCCTGCCTGCGCGCCTCGGCCTGCGAGGTCTCCAGGGACGCCAGCGCGGTAGTATAGGCCTTTTCCGCAAATTCCTGCTCAAGGGCGAGTGCATTGTACTCGGTCAGCTTGGTGGTCAAAGTGCGGTCGCCGCCGCTCCTGGCTGCACCGCCGGACCCAATCACCTGACGCTTTGCCTCCAATTGGGTGGTAAGCGCTTCGATCTGACGATCCAGAACCCGGACCGACGGCGAGTCGGCAGCGCCGGTGGACAGCAAGGCTGCCCGGCGCGACTTGGCTTCGATAATCTGCTGCTCCAAGCCCTGGATCAGCGTGAGTTCGAGACCCGCCTGAGCCGTGGGGTCGGTGATCTGCGTGGTGTCACGGAACAATGCCACAGCCTGTCGGGCGGTAACCAGCCGATCTTCGGTCCGGCTCACCTCATTCTGCGCATTCGAAATCAGCTGAAGCCGCGCCGTCGTCGACAGGTCGTTGACGAGTTCGGTGGACACTTTCAGCACCGCATTGGCAATCGCCGCCGCGTCCGGGCCGTTGAAGGCCGTCACCTCGAAGGTGGTGATCGAGGTCGTCGAGTTGTAGCTCGCATCGACCATCCAGCGCCAATAGCTGATGAATTCATCAATCGGCATATTCGGATCGATACGATAGGCGAAATCGATATCCGGTCCAGAAAAGAACTGGCGAAGATCGATGCCGAGTTTCTGCTGGATATCGAGAATGACCTGCTTCGAGTGGATATAGTCGATCACGATATAGGCGTCGCCCGCCTGCTCGGTCGCTCCTGGGATCGCACTGAGACCAAGGTTCTCCAGCGTGGAGCGTTCGGTGCCACGCACGGCAAAACGCATCTCGGAACGGTACTGGTCCGACGAGACGAAAAGATAATAAAGCCCGATCAGGAGGACCGGCACGAGCACGGCGGCAATGAAGGAAAGCTGCGCCCAACTGACCTTCTTGCGAACGCGCCCAACCAGCCCGGCAGGAACTGCGTCTTCTACAGCCGGTTCCAGCATCGGCAGCACGACCGGCGCCACTGGCGCCTTGGTAACGGCGGGTGCGGGAGCCCTGGCAACGGCAGGCGCCGGAACAGCCTTGGCAGCGACGGGTTCTGCCGTAGCTGTCTTCGCAGAAAGGGGTACAACATTGGTAGGCGGCGTTGGCGCTTTAACGACAGCCGACACCGATGACATTGCTGTCGAAGAAGCCCTGACAGGTGGCTGACTCTGAGGGGATGGATTGTTGTCTGCGACTAGTGACGGCCTGGCGACAGTGCCGGAAGCAGCGGCGGGAGGTTTTGCCTTGACAATTTCCTTCAAAGCGATCTTGGCCCGCTTCCAGGCCACATCAGCTTTCCTAACGGCTATTTCGGCGCGTTTGACCGATCTTGGGTCAAACTGCTCGCTTGTGGCCTTAATATGCTTGGCCTCTTCCTGCGCCTTCTTCAGCACCATCTCGGCATTTTTCACATCGGCCTCAGCTTTTGCCTCAGCCAAAGGGTCGAATGCGCTGCCCAGCTTTGGCGGCGTCGCAGATACACCACCCGTTCCGCTATTCGGTGCGACAACTTCAAGCTTGGCGACCGGGCGCGGAATGGCATCCAATGCCCTTTCGGGGGTTGCTGGTCGCGCATCAGCGGCTCCAAGCGCCGCCGACGTTCTGACCGCCGCTCTTGCTGCGGCAACCTCCGCCGCTATGCTCGCAAGCCGCGAAACGCTGGCGGCAGTCCTTGACGTGTCGGCCACGGCAGGCGGAACGGTCGCGGACGGCCTTGACGGCGCCTCACGCCTTTCGAGTGCTTTGGCTTCGTCCATGCTATTCTCCACGATCGGCTTTACCGGCACCAAAGTCGGCCTTTCGACCGCTGTCGGACGTGCAGGCGGTGCCGCGACATTCCCCGATTGGGTAATCCCGGCGGCTGGCTGGGATTGCGGCCGCACGGGCGACGCCGTGGGCACTGGGAATACCCTGTCGCCGGGAAATGGCGATTTCGTGGCCGCGTGGTCGGACACCGGCCGCATGGACGCCGGCCTGTCCGCCGATGGGCGGAACAACTCGCCCGCCCTTGGCCCGGTCTCCACCGGCCGGGAAGCACCAGGGGAAGTTGTGAGGCGCGGTTCCGCCGAATTGTTCGCCGGCGTGGGCATTGGATTGCGAGCAACCATTGGCGTCGCCGGCTTCGGCGGCACGAGACCGAGCGCCGGCCTTTGCGCCGGGACGCCTTGCGACGGCGCAGGGACACCTTGCGGCGCTCGCGGACGTTCGGCAACGGGTGGCGCTTGTGTTGACGTCGGCGTCCTGAGCGGCCACGTCGGCCGTGGCAAGGGCGAAGCCTGCAATGAAGGCGGCTCGACTCGTCTTGTCGGGGGCGGCGCAACCGAAGACAGCCCGGCAATCAGTTCCAGTGACGGCTTCGATGCGACGGGTTGAGGCGTGGGAGAGACCGGGCCCGAACCGGCCTGAGCAGCCGCTTCAAGGCGCGGTCTCGCATCAGTCGCCGGTGCCTGGGGCTGCGCGAACGCCTCCCCAAAATCCGGGTCCAGCCGCAGCGCTTCGACTATCGCGTTGATGGTGTCGTTCTCGTTCACGCGTCCACCCGCTTGTTGGACTTCAGAGACAATGCCGTTTGAACAGCGGCAAATGACTGCCGAGTTTGTCAAAATCCCGGCAGTTAAAGCACATAACCGCGCCTTCCGCCACTTCGGCGGTGCAGCACAGCAAATCGCGCGATCGACATATACGCCGAAACGCTAACGGAATCATCCCATGGCATGGTCACACCCCCGCACGTCCCATGCGCGGCCGGCATGGCTTGTATTCCAAAACTCCTGGGGGGACGCCCCAAAAGAGCGCAACTAGACTGCCCGTATCCGCCGGATTCTCGTGACATTCTTCCGGCAACTTCAAAATCCTTCGGTCAAAATAGCAGAAAAAGCCACAGCGCTTGATTGACAATCCGCCGCCGGCTGACGGAAAGTACGGCGACCGGCGGCGGTTCCTTCTTGCCATCGAACGATCTGGCTCGGGGCTCGCGGTTCAAGAAAACAATAGAGGGTGAACAGGAGACTCGACATGTTTCATGAAAGGCGTTTGACCAGATCCATAGCGGGGGCGCTGACGCTTTCCGCCGCACTCTTCCTTTCTTTTGCCGGCGCTACTAATGCCCAGGAATCGAGCGACCCAATCAAGCTGACGCTGCATGACTGGACAGGTCAATTGATCACCACCGAAATCATGGGCGAAGTCCTGAAGAAGGCCGGCTATAGCGTCGAATATGTGCAGGCCGACTATCTCGCGCAGTTCGCCGGGCTGGAGACGGGCGACCTGCACGTCGCCATGGAGATGTGGGAGACGACCGGCCGCGACGCCATGGACGCTTCGACCGCCACCGGCAAGACCGAGGTGTTCGGGCCGACCGGCATGCAGGCCAAGGAGGAGTGGTGGTTTCCGGAGTACATGAAGGAAAAGTGCCCCGGCCTGCCCAACTGGGAGGCGCTTAAGGACGAAAAATGCGCCGAGGCGTTCTCGACGGCCGAGACCGCGCCGAAGGGTCGCTATCTCGGCGGCCCGGTGACCTGGGGCGGCTTCGACGACGAGCGCGTCGAGGCGCTTGGCCTGCCCTTCGAGGTGGTGCATGCCGGTACTGACGCGGCTCTCTTCGCCGAACTGGAATCTGCTTACCAGCGCAAGGCGCCGATCCTGCTGTGGATCTACGCGCCGCACTGGGCGCCGGCCAAATACAAGGGCGAATGGGTAGTTTTCCCGGAATACACCAAGGAATGCTACGGCGACCCGAAATGGGGCTCCAACCCGGACACGGCCTATGATTGCGGCAAGCCGCATGGCGAGATCTGGAAGGTCGGCTGGGCCGGCGTGAAGGACAAGTGGCCGGGCGCCCACAAGGCGATCAAGGCGTTTTCGCTGAACAACGACGAAATGGGCGCGATGATCACGGAGGTCGACCTCAACGGCAAGAAGGTTAGCGAGGTCGTGACCGAGTGGATGGGCCAGAACGAGCCCCGCTGGTCGGAGTGGATCAAGAAGTAGGCGTTTGCAAACGTCAAACAAGCCTGCATATGCGTCGATGACGCCGCAACCGAAACTCGTCTGCCGCAACGTCTGGAAGCTGTTCGGCTCCGGCGCGGTGGAGTTTTTCGCTGGTGGCCGCAAGAACGCGTCGCCGGAGGAGGTAGCGGCCGCCCGGCTGTTCGCGGCGGTGCGCGCCGTCGACCTCGATGTCAATGAAGGCGAAATCTTCGTCATCATGGGCCTGTCCGGCTCGGGAAAATCGACGCTGGTGCGCTGCCTGTCGCGCCTGATCGAGCCGACGGCGGGAGAAATCCTGTTCAACGGCGAGAACCTGCTCGCCGCCAGTGACAAGCGCATGGTCGAAATCCGCCGGCATCAAATGGGCATGGTGTTCCAGAATTTCGCCCTGCTGCCGCACCTCACCGTGCTCGCCAATGTCGCCTTCCCGCTTGAAGTCCAGGGCATGGAGCGGGCCGCGCGCGAGGCGCGGGCGAAAAAAATGGTCGAACTGGTCGGGCTTTCCGGCAAGGAGACGTTTTTCCCGCGCGAACTCTCCGGCGGCCAGCAGCAGCGTGTCGGCATCGCCCGCTCGCTCGCCGTCGAGCCCGAGCTATGGTTCCTCGACGAGCCGTTTTCCGCCCTCGACCCGTTGATTCGCCGCGAGATGCAGGACGAGTTCATGCGCCTGCAGTCGGTGCTGAAGAAGACAATCGTCTTCATCACCCATGATTTCGACGAGGCGATCCGGCTGGCCGATCGCATCGCCATCATGAAGGACGGCGCGATCGTGCAGGCCGGCACGCCCGAGGACCTCGTGCTCAATCCGGCGACGCCCTATGTCGCCGAGTTCACCCGCAACGTGCCGCGCGCCAAGGTCGTCAAGGTTGGCTCGGTGATGAAGCCGGCGCCGGCGGGACTGAATGGCGCCGCCGTGCCCGCCCGCGCCACGGTTGCGGAGGCTGCGTCGCGTTTCGGTGCGGGCATCGACCTGCTGCGCGTCGAGGACGGCGAGGGCCGCACCGCCGGCGCGCTGCACCGCGCCGACGTCATCGACATCATGATGCGGGGGTGAGGGGATGAGCGCTCCCGCCCACGCTTCGCTCGCCTCGCCTCGCCAAGGTTCAATTGCCTTTGCCCCTTCAGCAACGGCCTGGCTCATCGCGCTGGCGGCCTTCGTCGTGCTGTGGCAATTCGGCGATCCGCTGGCGAAATGGGCTTTCGACTACCCAAAAGCCTGGCAGATCCCGGCGCAGCGCTGGATCGGCGACGCCATGAAATGGCTGCTCAACGACGCCAGCTTCGGCCTTTTCACCTTCACCGAGCTGACGCGTTTCATCGCGGCGATCATCGACGTGCCCTATCGCGCGGTGCTCAGCCTGCTCGCGACCGGTTTCCTTTCAGGACAAGGCTCCAGCGCCGTGCAGATCGTGCCGCCGCTGTCGTGGATCGCCGTCATCGGCATCGTCGCCATGATGGGCCTTTATGCCGGCGGGCGAAGGCTGGCGCTGCTCGCCGGCGGCTGTTTCTTGTTCCTCGCCGTGTTCGGGCAATGGACCAGCGCCATGGTGACGCTGGCTTCCATCCTCGTCGCCGTGCCGATCGGCGTCGCCGGCGGGCTCGCTCTCGGATTGGCCGCCTATCGATGGCCGCGCTTCGAGACGGCGCTGACACCTCTGCTCGACCTGATGCAGACGATCCCGGTCTTCGCCTATCTCGTGCCGATCCTGTTCCTGTTCGGCTTCGGGCCGACGGCGGCGATCGTCGCCACGCTGATCTACGCCATGCCGCCGATGACCCGCATCACCATCCTGGCGTTGCGTTCGGTGCCGTCCGAAGTCCACGACCTCGGCCGCATGATCGGCTGCACGCGCCGGCAGATGACCTGGCGCGTTCTGGTGCCCTCGGCCAAGGACAGCCTGATGGTCGGCGTCAACCAGGTGATCATGCTGTCGCTCAACATGGTCATCATCGCCTCGATGATCGGCGCCGGCGGGCTCGGCTTCGACGTGCTGGCAGCACTTCGCCGCCTCGACATCGGCGCGGGCCTGGAAGCGGGGCTGGCGATCGTCGCGCTGGCGGTGGCGCTCGACCGGCTGAGCCAGACCTTTGCCGCCAAGGCCGGGGCGGCCGCCCGTGCCGAGCGTCCGGCGGGCATCGTGGCGCGCGCACCCTGCACGGTCGGCGCGCTGGCGCTCGTCGCCGCCACCTTCGCCGTCGGGCTGGCCCTGCCTGCCGTGCAGACCTATCCGGAAGCCCTCCAGATATCGACCGGCACCTTCTTCTCGCGTGTGGTCGAATGGATCAACGTCAACTTCTTCGATGCCTTCGAGGCCCTGAAGAACGCCGTGCTCTTGAACGTCTTGGTGCCGTTCAAGCGGCTGCTGGCCGGCCTGCCCTGGCTGGGATTGGTTGCGTTGCTGGCCTTTGCCGGCTGGCGTCTCGGCGGACCGCGTCTTGCCGCGCTCACGGGCGCGCTCTCCTTCCTGATCGCCGCCACCGGGCAATGGGAAAAGGCGACGGTCACCGTCTATCTCTGCGGCATCTCCGTGGTCATCGCCTCGCTGATCGGCATCCCCATCGCCATCCTCGTCGCCGATCGCGAAAGACTGTGGCGGTGGGTGCAGGCGATCATCGACACGCTGCAGACGCTGCCATCCTTCGTGTATCTGATGCCGGCGGTGATGCTCTTCCGTGTCGGCGACTTCACGGCGATGATCGCGATCGTCGCCTACGCCGTCGCGCCCGCCATCCGCTACACCGTGCTCGGCCTGCAGAAGGTCGATCCGCGCGTCATCGAGGCCGGCCGCGCCATGGGCTGCACGCCGTGGCAGCTTCTCACCAAGATACGGCTGAAGCTGGCCCTGCCGGAAATCATGCTCGGCCTCAACCAGACGATCATGTTCGCGCTGTCGATGCTGGTGATCACCGCGCTGGTCGGCACGCGCGACCTCGGCCAGGAAGTCTATATCGCACTCACCAAGGCGGATACCGGACGCGGCCTCGTCGCCGGACTGGCCGTCGCCTTCATCGCCATCATAGCGGACCGGCTGATCGCCGCGGGCGCCGCGCGGACGCGCGCGCGACTGGGGCTCGGCTGAGACATGGAACCATGACCGACAACAAAAAGAATCCGAACGGGATGATACGCCTATGACTTTCCCAACACACGCCCAGATCGTCGTCATCGGCGGGGGCATCATCGGCTGCTCGACGGCCTATCACCTCGCCCGTGACCACAAGGCCGACGTCGTGCTGCTGGAGCAGGGCAAGCTGACCTCCGGTTCGACCTGGCATGCTGCGGGGCTTGTCGGCCAGTTGCGCTCTTCGGCCTCGATCACGCGGGTGCTCAAATATTCGGTCGACCTCTACAAGACCCTCAACGACGAGACCGGCCTCGAGACTGGCTGGAAGATGACCGGCTGCCTGCGCCTCGCTACCAACCAGGACCGCTGGACGGAATTCCGCCGGCTGGCAACGACGGCGAAAAGTTTCGGCATGGACATGCATCTGCTCGATCCGGCCGAGGTCAAGAAGATGTGGCCGCTGATGGAAACCTCCGACCTCGTCGGCGCCTCATGGCTGCCGACCGATGGCCAGGCGAGCCCCTCGGACATCACGCAGTCGCTGGCCAAGGGCGCGCGCATGCACGGCGCGAAACTGTTCGAGGAGGTGCGCGTCACCGGCTTCGACATGACCGACGGCCGCATCACCACGGTCAAGACCACGAAGGGCGACATCGCCTGCGACAAGGTGGTGAACTGCGCCGGTCAGTGGGCACGCCAGGTCGGCGCCATGGCCGGCATTGACGTACCGCTGCAAGCCGTAAAACACCAGTACATCGTCACCGAGAAGATCGACGGGCTGTCGACCGACGCGCCGACGATCCGCGACCCCGACCGCCGCACCTACTTCAAGGAGGAGGTCGGCGGCCTCGTCATGGGCGGCTATGAGCCGAACCCGATTGCATGGGAGACCGGGCTGACCGGCGGCGACGTGCCGGACGATTGGGAATTCCGGCTGTTCGACGACGATTTCGACCATTTCGAGCAGCATATGACGCAGGCCATCGCCCGCGTCCCGGCCCTGGAACGCGTCGGCGTCAAGCAGATGATCAACGGGCCGGAAAGCTTTACGCCGGATGGCAACTTTATCCTCGGCTCCGCGCCGGAGTGCGCCAACATGTTTGTCGGCGCCGGCTTCAACGCCTTCGGCATCGCGTCCGGCGGCGGTGCCGGCTGGGTGCTGGCGCAATGGGCGGTCGACGGCGAGGCGCCGCTCGACCTCTGGGTCGTCGATATCAGACGCTTTTCCGGCCTTCACCGCGACCGGCAATGGGTGCGCGACCGCACGCTGGAAGCCTACGGAAAACACTACACGATCGGCTTCCCGCACGAGGAATATCTGTCCGGCCGCCCGGCCATCGTCTCGCCGCTCTACGAGAGGCTCAAGGCGCATGGCGCGGTGTTCGGCTCGAAACTCGGGTGGGAGCGCCCGAACTGGTTCGCGCCCGCGGATACCGAGCCGAAGGACATCTATTCCATGGGCCGGCAGAACTGGTTCGTGCCGGTCGGCGACGAGCACCGGCACGTGCGCGAGCATGTCGGCATCTTCGACCAGTCTTCCTTTGCAAAATATGAGGTGAGCGGCTCGGACGCCGCACGCGCGCTGGACTGGATTTGCGCCAACGACGTGTCGAAACCTGCCGGGCGGCTGACCTACACGCAGTTGCTCAACACCCGCGGTGGCATCGAGGCTGATCTCACGGTGGCGCGGCTTTCGGACGATCTTTTTTATGTCGTAACTGGAACCGGTTTCCGTACCCACGACCGCGCCTGGATCGCTGACCACGTTCCCGATAATTTCGATGTATCGATCGAGGACATCACCGAGAAATATGGCACGCTGTCGCTGATGGGGCCGAACGCCCGAAAAGTGCTGGTCGTCGTCACCGAGACGGACGTCTCCAACGCAGCCTTCCCGTTCGGCCATGTCCGCGAGATCGGCATCGCCGGCGCCACCGTGCGGGCGCTGCGCGTGACCTATGTCGGCGAACTCGGCTGGGAACTGCACATCCCGATCGAGGCGACGGGAAAGGTGTTCGACGCGCTGATGGCGGCGGGCGCGCCGCACGGCATCCGCCCGGTCGGCTATCGTGCGCTGGAATCGCTGCGCCTCGAAAAAGGCTACCGCGCCTGGGGCTCCGACATCACGCCCAACGATACGCCGTTCGAGGCCGGGCTCGGCTGGGCGGTGAAATTGCGCAAGAACACCGACTTCGTCGGCCGCCGCGCGCTGGAGAAGATCAACGGCGCGCCGCTGAAAAAATGCTTCGCCGGCTTCACCGTCGACGATCCCGACATCGTGCTGGTCGGGCGCGAGACGATCCTGCGCAATGGCGAGCCGGTCGGCTATCTGTCATCCGGCGGCTACGGCTACACGGTCGGCAAGAACATCGGCTACGGCTATGTGCGCAACGCCGACGGCGTCGACGACGATTTCCTGGGCTCCGGCGACTACGAACTCGTCGTGGCGATGGAAAAGACGCCGGCGCGTATCCACCTCGAGCCGCTCTACGATCCCAAGGGCGACAAGGTGAAGGGATGACACTGCTTTCGCCCGAACGTCTCATGCATTCCGGACATTTCCATGCCCTTCCGCGCTGACCGCCACGTAAAAATCCTTATCATCGGCGGCGGGGCCATCGGCACCTCGCTCGCTTACCATCTCGGCCGTGACGGCGCCCAGGACGTGCTGCTGGTCGAGAAGGCTCAGCTCACCCATGGCTGCACATGGCACGCCGCCGGCCTCGTCGGCCAGTTGCGCGGCAAGCGCAATCTTACGCGGCTGATGCAGAATTCGGTCGCGGTGTTCGACCGGCTGGAGGCCGAGACCGGCCAGCATATCGCCTGGAAGAAGGTCGGGTCGCTCCGGCTCGCCGGCAGCCCGGCGCGCTGGAGCGAAATCCGCCGCTCGATGGGCCAGGCGAAAAGTTTTGGCGTCGAATGCCACTCGCTGACCGCCGACGAGGCGGAGAAACATTTCCCCTTCATCGTGAAGGACGGCATCGAGGGTGCCGCCCTCATCCCCGGCGATGGCTATATCGATCCCTATTCGCTGACCATGGCCTATGCCAAGGGCGCCCGGCAGAACGGCGTGCGGATCGAGGAAGGCGTCTGCGTCGAGGAGATCGTCGTCGAAGGCCGCCGTGCGGTCGGCGTGTCGACGAATGGCGGCACGATCTCTTGCGACATCCTCGTCAACTGCGCCGGCCTATGGGCGAAGCGGGTGGGAAAAATGGCCGGCGTGCCGCTGGCGGCCGGCATCGTCGAGCATCAGTATTTCCTGACCGAGAAAAAACTGACGCTCGATCCCGGCCTGACCACGCTGCGCGACCCCGACCACAATTTTTATCTCAAGCCGGACACCGGCAGCTTCGCTATCGGCGGCTGGGAGGACGGCTCGGTCGGCTTCCATCGTGGCATGCCGCCGCTGGATTTCGGCCGCGAATTGTTCGCGCCCAACATGGAGCGGCTGGAACTGTTCGCGCTACCCGCCGCCGAGCGCCTGCCGGTGCTCAACGAGATCGGCATCCAGACGGTCATCAACGGGCCGATCCCGGTCTCCTATGACGGCGAGCCGATCATGGGGCTGGCGCCCGAGCTTGACAATTTCTACGTCGCCTGCGGCTTCACTGCCGGCATCGCCGCCTCGGGCGGCGCGGGGCTCGCGCTCTCCAACATGATCCTGCACGGCGACGCCGGCATGGACCTCTGGCCCTTCGACGTCAGGCGCTTCGGCGCCGTTCAGGCACAAGGCCGCTATCTCGAGGAACGCGCCATCGAGGCCTATGGCGCCTACTACAAGATCCATTGGCCGGCCGAGGAGGCGCATGCCGGACGCGGCCTGCGCCGCTCGCCGCTGCACGAGACGCTGCGCCAGGGCGGCGCGGTGTTCGGTTCGAAATTCGGTTGGGAGCGGCCGAACTGGTTCGCGCTGCCGGGCAGTGAGGCGGTGGAACTCGGCAGTTTCGAGGGCAAGCCCGGCTGGTTCGACGCAGTCGGCGCGGAGGTGCGCGCCATCCGCGGGCAGGCGGCCCTCATCGACCAGACCTCGTTCTCGAAGTTCGAGATCTTTGGCAAGGGCGCGCTGGAGGCCATGCAGCGCATCGCCGCCAACGACCTAGGCGGCGCGCCGGGCAAGGCCGTCTATACCCAGCTCTGCAACGAGCGCGGGGGCATCGAGGCCGACGTCACCATCATCCATATCAGCGACGACCTGCTCTATCTCGTCACCGGCTCGGGTTTCGGCATCCGCGACGGTCATTGGGTCCGCAGGCACCTGCCGGAAGGCATCGGCTTTCGCGACGTCACCAATCAGTACGCGACCATCAACCTCTGCGGACCCCTGTCGCGGAAAATCCTCCAATCGGTCAGCGACGACGACCTTTCCAACGAGGCGCATCCGTTCCTTGCGGCGCGCTGGATCGAGGTCGGCAACGCCCGCGCGTTGGCGGTGCGCATCGGTTATGTCGGCGAACTCGGCTACGAACTCTACGTGCCGCAGGAATTCGCCTGCCATGTCTATGAGACGCTGCTCGGCGCCAGCGAGCCGTTCGAGGTGTCGAATGTCGGATATCGTGCAATCGACGCAGCCCGCATGGAAAAGGGCTATCTCTACTGGTCGGGCGACATCACGCCGGACTACAACCCCTTCGAGGCGGGGCTGGGTTTTGCTGTGGCGCTCGACAAGGGCGACTTCATCGGCCGCGCCGCGCTGACGAAGATCAAGGCCGAGGGCGTCAGGCGAAAACTCTGCTCCTTCACCATCGACGGGTTCGCGCCGCTGCATGGCGGCGAGTCGATCCTGCTCGGCGGCAAGGTGGTCGGCTCGACCTCGTCCACCGGTTACGGCTACACGCTCGGCAAGACCATCGCCTTCGGCTACCTGCCGGCGGAGTTTTCCGGCGAAAGCGCCTTCACGATAGAAGCCTTCGGAAAACCCTATGCCGCGACGCGCGGGCCGCGCGTGCTCTACGATCCGAAAATGGAGAGGCTGAAGGCATGAGCGACGACCTTTCGCTCGCGCGCGAGGCACTCCGGAGCATTCCGACGCTTGCCGGCTATCGCGGCGAGATCGTGCGGCTGGGCGGCCTCACCAATCTCGTCTTCCGCGCCGGCGATTTTTGCCTGCGCATTCCCGGCAAGGGCACGGAGGAATACATCAACCGGGCCAACGAGGCGGTCGCGGCGCGCGAGGCAGCGCGTGCCGGCGTCAGCCCGGAGGTCATCCACTCCGACGAGAAGACCGGCGTGATGGCGACGCGTTTTATCGACGGCGCCGTCACCATGTCGCCGGAAAAGTTCAAGTCGCGCGCGGGTTCTCCGGCGCGCGCAGGCGAGGCGTTCCGCAAGCTGCACGTGTCCGGTGCGGTGTTCGCGTTCCGATTCGAACTGTTTGCGATGATCGACGACTATCTGAAAATCCTGTCGACCAAGGATGTCGTGCTACCGGACGGCTACCACGACGTGGTGCGCGAGGCGGAGACGGTGCGCGCCGCGCTCGCCGCCCGCCCGCTGCCGCTCACGGCCTGCCATTGCGACCCGCTCTGCGAGAACTTCCTCGACACGGGCTCACGCATGTGGATCGTCGACTGGGAATATTCCGGCATGAACGATCCGATGTGGGATCTCGGCGACCTCTCGGTCGAAGGCGGCTTCGACGCGGCACAGGACGAGGAGATGATTCTTGCCTATTTCGGCGGCACCCCCTCCCCCGCCGAGCGCGGCCGCATCGTCATCTACAAGGCCATGTGCGACCTGTTGTGGACGCTGTGGGGCCTGATCCAGCTTGCCAACCAAAATCCCGCCGACGATTTCCGCGCCTATGCCGATGGCCGCTTCGCCCGCTGCAAGGCGCTGATGGGCACGGCGGATTTTGGCCGCCATGTTGCTGCCGTAAGAGGTTGAAAACCATATTCCGGCCTGCCCGGAGCAAAGCCCGTGCTCGTAAGCAAGCATCAATGCACCGCAGTTAGGGTACGCTAGCGGCCAACAGGAAATTTTCCATGACGGTTCTGGTGACGGGCGGCGCCGGCTATATTGGCAGCCACATGGTCTGGAAGCTTCTCGACGAAGGCGAGGACGTCGTCGTGGTCGACCGGCTGTCGACCGGTTTCGACTGGGCGATCCCGGCGGAGGCGGAACTGGTGGTGGGCGACATCGCCGACCAGGAGCTCGTCGAAGCGACCATGAAACGTCGCAATGTCGACGCCGTGATCCATTTCGCGGGATCGATCGTCGTGCCGGAATCGGTGGCCGACCCGCTCGGCTATTACCTCAACAACACGGTGAAGTCGCGCGCGCTGATCGAGAGCGCGGTACGCGCCGGCGTGCCGCATTTCATCTTCTCCTCCACCGCCGCCGTCTATGGCGGCAATGACGGCACGCCCGTCGTCGAGGAAGCGCCGACGCTGCCCGAATCGCCCTACGGCACCTCAAAGCTGATGACCGAGCTGATGCTGCGCGACGCCGCCGCCGCGCATCCCTTCGCCTACACCGCGCTTCGCTACTTCAACGTCTGCGGCGCCGACCCCAAGGGTCGCACCGGCCAGTCGACGCGCGGCGCGACGCATCTCATCAAGGTGGCCTGCGAGACCGCGACGGCCAAGCGGCCGTTCATGGAGGTCTTCGGCACCGATTATCCGACGCCGGACGGCACCTGCGTGCGCGACTACATCCATGTCTGGGACCTGGTGGAGGCGCATCTGCTGGCGCTTAGGCGCCTGCGCGCCGGCGGCGGCAGCCTGATCGCCAATTGCGGCTACGGCACAGGCTATTCCGTGCTGCAAGTGATCGACGCGGTGCGCCGCGTCGTCGGCCACGATTTCGACGTGCGGGTCAGCGGCCGCCGCGCCGGCGACGCCGTCTCCATCGTCGCCAATGCCGAAAGGGCACGCAGCGAATTCGGCTGGCGGCCGCGGCTCGACGACATCGATACGATCGTCACCCATGCGCTGCGCTGGGAAGAGGCGCTGAAAAGACGCAATAGCTGAAAGCGTCGCTTTCGGTTATTGCGTCGGCCCAATTCATCACCGCGCTGCTTTGCGGCGCGACGCTGACAGGAGAACGGCCGCGTGAAAATTCTCGTGACCGGCGCCGCCGGCTTCATCGGCGCGGCGACCGCCGAGGCCTTGCTCGACCGCGGCGACGAGGTCATCGGCCTCGACAACATCAATAGCTATTACGATGTTGCGCTGAAACACGCCCGGCTTGCGCGGTTGGAAGGACGTAACGGCTTTACCTTCGTCAAGGCCGACCTCGCCGACCGCACGGCCATCGAGGCGGTGTTCTCGGAACGCAAGCCGCAGCGCGTCGTCCATCTCGCGGCGCAGGCCGGCGTCCGCTACGGGCTGACCAACCCGCACGCCTATGTCGATTCCAACATCGTCGGCTTCCTGAACATATTGGAAGGCTGCCGGCATGGCGGCGTCGAGCACCTGGTCTTCGCCTCGTCGAGCTCGGTCTACGGCGCCAACACCAGCCTGCCCTACCGCGTCGAGGACAATGTCGACCATCCGCTCAGCCTCTATGCCGCCAGCAAGAAGGCGAACGAGCTGATGGCGCATTCCTATGCGCATCTCTACCGGCTGCCGGTCACCGGGTTGCGCTTCTTCACCGTCTACGGGCCATGGGGGCGTCCCGACATGGCGCCGTTCATGTTCACGAAAAAGATCATCAACGGCGAGCCGATCGACGTCTACAATTTCGGCCGGCACGCCCGCGACTTCACTTACATCGACGACATCGTCGAGGGTGTCGTGCGCACGCTGGATACAATCGCCAGGCCGAATCCCGACTGGAGCGGGGCCGAGCCCGACCCGAGCACGTCGGCGGCGCCCTACCGCATCTACAACATCGGCAACAACGATCCGGTCGAGCTGATGGATTTCATCCGCTGCATCGAGCAGGCGACCGGCCGCAAGGCCGTCATGAACATGCTGCCGATGCAGCCCGGCGACGTGCCGCGCACGTTTGCCGATGTCGAGGCACTGGCGGAAGCAACGGGTTTTCGCCCGCGCACGCCGATCGACGTCGGCATCGGGCGCTTCGTCGAGTGGTACAGGAAGTTCTACAAGATCGACTGATTTGCATCGGCGTAAAAAGCCGCCGGCAGCCCCAATCAACACCGGGGCTGGCAACGCCATTGCGGCTGAAATCTATTTCTTCGCGAGCAGGTCGCGGATTTCGATCAGAAGCTGCACATCGGCGGGCGGCGGAGCGGCCGGGGCCGCGGCCTTCTGCTTTTCAAGCTTGCGGCGCATGGTGTTCACGCCCTTCACCATGAGGAAGAC
This sequence comes from Mesorhizobium sp. IMUNJ 23232, assembly GCF_044326205.1. Classification (NCBI taxonomy): domain Bacteria; kingdom Pseudomonadati; phylum Pseudomonadota; class Alphaproteobacteria; order Hyphomicrobiales; family Phyllobacteriaceae; genus Mesorhizobium; species Mesorhizobium sp. IMUNJ 23232. The sequence continues at coordinate 52,404 of NZ_JBIRCY010000010.1, read as the reverse complement.
GATCCAGGCGAGGAGAAGGAAATTGATCACCACGGTGAAGAAGTTGCCGTAGGCGAAGACCGGGCCCTGCTTCTTTGCCTCTTCCAGCGATGTGGCGGTCACCGCATCGGACAGGGGGTAGAAATAGTTGGAGAAGTCCGCGCTTCCGGCCATGCCGACGATCGGCATGATGATGTCGCCCACCAGCGAGTTGACGATCAGGCCGAACGCGCCGCCGATTATGACACCGACCGCAAGGTCCATGACATTGCCCTTGGAGATGAATTCCTGGAATTCCTTCAGCATAGCACCCTCCATGTGAGTGGCCGGCCGTCCCGAATCCTGCCGGTGCAACCCACAATAACGAAAAAGCGCGATTGCAAAACCCGCAATGCGGTCGGGCGCGCTCGCGCCACAAAGAGACCTCCATCGACAACGGTCTTCGCCTGCGCCGAAAGCCGCGATTGCAATTCTTCCTGGAATGATGATCCCATAGACGGCGGGAGGTCCGCGTGCAGGGCTGGTTCGTCGTCATCATCGCGATCGCTTATGTGACGCTGCTTTTCGCGATCGCCAGCCTTGGCGACCGCTGGTCCCGCACCGTCGGCTTGAGCCGGCTGCGCCCCTATATCTACGCGCTGAGCCTGGCCATCTACTGCACGTCCTGGACGTTCTTTGGGTCGGTCGGGCTGGCCACCGAGCGCGGGCTGGAATTTCTGGCAATCTATGTCGGGCCGGTGCTGGTCTTCCTGTTCGGCTATCCGCTGCTCAGCCGCATCGTGCGACTTGCGAAGGCCGAAAAAATCACCTCGATCGCCGACTTCCTCGGCGCCCGCTACGGCAAGAGTTTTTCGGTGGCCTCCATCGCGACACTCATCGCCACGGTCGGCGCGGTGCCCTATATCGCACTACAGCTCAAGGCGATTTCGGGCTCGGTCAGCCTGATGATCGAGCACTATACCGGCGCGCCGCCGTCCTTCGATCCGTTCCTCAGCGACATATCGCTGGTGGTGGCGCTGCTGCTGGCGCTGTTCGCGGTGCTGTTCGGCACGCGGCATGCCGACGCCACCGAGCACCAGGACGGACTGATCCTCGCCGTCGCGGTCGAATCCGTGGTCAAGCTCGCCGCGTTCCTGGCCATCGGCCTGCTTGTCGTCTTCGTGCTGTTCGACGGCCCCGGCGACCTCATCGGCAAGCTCTCGGAGAACCAGGCCGTCGGCGCGGCGATGGGCTACCGCACGTCGCTCGGCACCTGGCTGGTGATGACCGTCATCAGCGGCTTCGCCATCGTCATGCTGCCCCGCCAGTTCTATGTGATGATCGTCGAGAACCGCGGCGGCGGCGAGTTGCGGCGCGCCACCTGGATCTTCCCACTCTACCTCATCCTGATCAATCTTTTCGTTCTGCCCATCGCCTTTGTCGGCCTGACCAATGTCGGCACGGCAACCAGCAGCGACCTCTACGTGCTGTCTCTGCCGCTGCTGACCGGACATGACACACTCGCCATGATCGCCTTCATCGGCGGGCTTTCCGCCGCCACCGCGATGGTCATCGTCGAGACCGTGGCGCTATCGATCATGATCTCAAACGACCTGATCATTCCGCTGTTTGTCCGGCGACTGCTCAAGACGGAGGCCAGCGAGACGGGCGACTGGTCTGCCCTCATCCTCAATATCAGGCGCGGCGCGATCTTCATCATCCTGTTCGTCGCCTTTCTCTATTATCGCGAAAGCACCGGCAACGCCCGGCTGGCCTCGATCGGCCTGATGTCGTTCGCGGCCATCGCCCAGTTCGCGCCGGCCTTCATCGGCGGGCTGGTGTGGCGGCGGGCCAATGCGCGTGGCGCAGCGCTTGGCATGACGGCCGGCCTCGCGGTGTGGTGCTATACGCTGCTCTTCCCGTCACTCGCATCGCCCGGCCTGGCGATCCTGACCGAAGGCCCGCTCGGCATCGAGGCGCTGCGGCCGCACGCCCTGTTCGGCACGGTCGCCGAGCCATTGAACCATGGCGTGCTCTGGAGCCTGTCGATCAACCTGCTGTTCTACGTGCTCGGCTCGCTGTCGCGCGCCTCGGTGCCACTTGAACGCATCCAGGCCGCCATCTTCGTGCCGCGAGACACGAGCCCCATGCCCAGCCTCCGCCGTTTCCGCACGGCGATCACCGTCAACGATTTGAAGGACACCATCGCCAAATATCTGGGCGTCGAGCGTACCGAGCGGTCGTTCCAGAGCTTCGAGGCCACCGGCGGCACGCCGCTCGACGGCAACGAACAGGCGAGCATGGCCGTCGTGCGCTTCTCCGAGCAATTGCTGGCCACGGCGGTCGGCTCGTCCTCGGCGCGGCTCATCCTGTCGCTGCTGTTCCAGCGCCAGGACAAGTCGTCGCGCGACGCCTTCCGCCTGCTCGACGACGCCACCGAGGCGCTGCAGCACAATCGCGACCTGCTGCAGATCGCCCTCGACCAGATGGAGCAGGGCATCACCGTCTTCGACCAGGATTTCCGGCTGACCTGCTGGAACCGGCAGTATCGAAGCCTGTTTTCCCTGCCCGACGAGATGGGCCGCGTCGGCGTCTCGCTGGACGAGGTGCTGCGCCTGCTGGCCGCGCGCGGCGAGATCGCAGCCGACGCGACGGTCGCCATCCTCAACCGCTTCACCAGCTTCGGCAGCCCCTGGCAGCTCGAATTGAAGCGCAGCGGCCGCATCATCGAACTCAGGTCCAACCCGATGCCAGACGGCGGCATCGTCGCGACCTATGCGGACATCACCGCGCGCGTCGCGGCGGACGATGCGCTGAAACGGGCCAATGAATCGCTGGAACAGCGCGTACGCCTGCGCACCGTCGAGCTGACGCGGGTCAACGAGGAACTGGCGCAGGCGCAGATGCTGGCGGAAGAGGCCAATCTCGGCAAGACCCGCTTCCTGGCCGGCGCCGGCCACGACATCCTCCAACCGCTCAACGCCGCCCGGCTCTACTGCGCCTCGCTGATCGAGCGGGCCGGCAAGGGTGCAGCCGCCGAGGCCGCGCGCAACATCGAGTCGTCGCTTGAATCGGTCGAGACAATTCTGGGCGCCGTGCTCGACATTTCGCGGCTGGACGCGGGCGCCATGAAGCCGGTGGAGACCGTGTTCCGGCTGGATGGGCTGCTGCGTCAGATCGCCACCGACTTCCAGCCGATGGCCCGCGAAAAGCGCCTCGAACTGGTCATCGTGCCGTCGTCGCTCTCCGTCGCGACCGACCGCAACCTGCTGCGCCGGCTCATCCAGAATCTGGTGTCGAACGCCATCAAATACACCCGCACCGGGCGCGTGCTGGTCGGCGTCAGGCGGCGCGGCGAACTGGCGGAGATCCAGATCTTCGACACCGGCATCGGCATTCCCGTCGACAAGCTGAGCAGCGTCTTCGGCGAATTCACCCGGCTGGACGCGGGGGCGCGCGAGGCACAGGGCCTCGGCCTCGGCCTGTCGATCGTCGACCGCATCGCGCGGGTGCTGAGGCTGGAAATCCAGATCGATTCGGGGCGCGGCAAGGGCACGCGTTTTTCCGTGCTCCTGCCGGTGTCGGCTGCGTCCGAGCCGGTGCCCATCCGCGAGGCGAAGCCGCGTCCGGCCGCCTCCGGCGCTCTCGGCGGATTGTCGGTGCTGTGCATCGACAACGACGCCCGCATCCTGGAAGGCATGCGGCTGCTGCTCGAAGGCTGGGGCTGCCGGGTCGAGACGGCGACCGGCTCGGAAAGCATCCTGCGCACGCAATGGCGGCCGAGTCAGATCGATCTCATCCTCGCCGACTATCACCTCGACGGCGAGACCGGCCTCGACCTCATCCGAAAACTGCGCGACCGCTGGGGCGAAAGGACACCGGCGATCCTGGTGACCGCCGACCGCTCGAACGAGGTCCGCGCCGCCGCCGACGCGCTCGAAGTTCCGGTGATCAACAAGCCGGTGAAACCCGCCGCCCTGCGCTCGCTGATGACCCGCGTCCGGCGCATGGCGCCGGCGGCGGAATAGGAGCGTGCGCGCTCAACACCTACGTCTGCTGGTGCAAATGCTCAACTGATCGACGGCAGCGGGTCGGACCCGATGCGCGACAGCATGATCACCGCCTGCGTGCGGTTGTCGACGCCGAGTTTTTGCAGCACCGCCGAGACATGCGCCTTGATGGTGGCTTCGGAGACGCCGAGTTCGTAGGCGATCTGCTTGTTGAGCAGCCCGTCGGCGAGCATGCCCAGCACCCGCGTCTGCTGCGGCGTCAGCGACTGCAGCTTCCTGATCAGCTCCGAAATTTCGGGATCCTGTTCGGTGCCTAGATCGACGCCGACCGGTGCGGCGATGTCGCCGGCCAGCACGGCCGTCACGGCGGCGCGGATATCCTCCATGCTCGCCGATTTGGAGATGAACCCCGACGCGCCGAGTTCGAGCGACCGGCGGATCGTCTCGGCATCGTCATGAGCCGAAACGACGACCACCGGCACCGACGCATGGATGCCGCGCAGCGAGATCAGGCCCGACAGGCCGGATGCACCGGGCATGGAAAGATCGAGCAGCAGCAGGTCGAGATCGCCGTTGCGGCTCATCAGCGATTTCGTCGTCTCGAAATCACCGGCTTCGAGAATTTCGGCAACGCCGTCCAGCCCCGCAAGCGCCTGCTTCAGCGCCCCGCGGAACAGCGGATGGTCGTCCGCGATCACGAACCTGTAGCCAGCCGGCAAATCTCCCTCCCGACCCCGCCTGCGCTTTTTCTGATTGGAGCGGAATGCGTGCTGCAATTATGCGGCTGCGGTCCGCCATTTCAAGCGGTAAAGGGCCCGGATGCACTGCTTATGGCCGGTTGCCCGTCGCGAAGCAGCGAATGTCAGGTTCGTCAGGTCTTGTCCGGGCCCGCCGAGCCGCCCTGATCCAACGGCTGCTTGTCAAGACCCTGCACCGTGTCCCTGAAGGTGCGCAGGAACCGCTCCATGTAGCCAAGACCCTTCTGGAACTCCTCCTCGCTAGGCAAGCTGGATTCCAGTCTCGAGGTCAGCGAATTCTCCAGTCTGGCGACCCGCTCGTCGAGCGCCTTCATGTCCTGCTGCAGCCGGTCGATCTCGTCCTGGTAGGCGGTGCGTTCGTCGGCCGCCAGCTTGCAGACCAGCGACGCGCCGTCCTGCGTGCAGGTCGACATCTCGCCGGTCCTGCGGTCCATGCGGACGAAGCCATCGCCGGACTTTTCCAGCACGTAGCGGTCTTCTTGCGCGAAGGCCGTGGACGAGAGGACCGCTGCAAGCGATATGGTCGTGAGGGGAAGCAGACGCATGGCGTCCTCCATCGGATTCGGTCGTGGAAAACCTGCCACGACTTTATGCCGGAATTGCGAAGCGCCTGCATCTTCGCTTTTCGGAAACGCCGGTTCGGCCTATAGCGCGGTGATGCACAAGACCATCTACAAGATCTGTCCGCAGACGCTGTGGCGGGAGGCCGAACGCCAGGGCGTGTTCACCGGCGCGCCGGTGGATATTGCCGACGGCTTCATCCATTTCTCGACCGCCGCCCAGGCGCCCGAGACCGCCCGGCGGCATTTCGCCGGGCAGGACGACCTTCTCCTCGTCGCGGTCGATGCCGGCAAACTCGGCGACGCGCTGAAGTTCGAGGTGTCGCGCGGCGGCGACCTCTTTCCGCATCTTTATGCGCCGCTCGATCTCGGCGCCGTGCAATGGGTCAAGCCGCTGCCGCTCGGCGCGGACGGCCATGTGTTCCCGGATTTCGAGGCGTGACGGGATTGTTCGAGCGCGCCGGCCGGCAGCTTCTGTTCGGCCTCGACCCGGAGACCGCGCATGGCCTGTCGATCAAGGCCCTGAAATGCGGCCTGCCGCCTGTTCGACCCGCGCCGCGTGATGCGCGCCTCGCGGTCCGGCTCGCCGGACTGGATTTTCCCAACCCGCTCGGCATGGCGGCCGGCTACGACAAGAACGGCGAGGTTCCCGACGGCATTCTGTCGCTGGGCTTCGGCTTCGCCGAGGTCGGCACCGTCACCCCGCTGCCGCAGCCCGGCAATCCAAAACCCCGCATCTTCCGGCTGGTGCGCGACAGCGCCGTCATCAACCGGCTCGGCTTCAACAATGAAGGCCACGACGCCTGCGCGGCGCGGCTGACGGCGCGCCGCGGCAAGACGGGGATCGTCGGCGTCAACATCGGCGCCAACAAGGACAGTCTGGATCGCGTCGCCGACTACGAGGCGGGCATCAGGCGTTTCGCGGCGCTCTGCTCCTACCTGACGGTCAACATCTCGTCTCCCAATACGCCCGGGCTGCGCAACATGCAGGCCCGCAGGGAACTTGCCGAACTGCTCGGCCGCGTGGTGGCGGCGCGGCAAGGGCTTGCCAATCCAGATCATCGGGCAAGGCCGATCTTCTTGAAGATCGCACCCGATTTGGTGGACGCCGAGATGGAGGACATCGCGGCGGAAATCCTGGCGCATCCGATCGACGGCGTGATCGTCTCGAACACCACGCTTTCCCGCGAAGGGCTTTCCGACGCCGTCCAGGCGAAGCAGACCGGCGGTCTTTCCGGAAAACCGCTGTTCGAGCGCTCCACCATCGTGCTTGCGAAAATGCGCCGGCTGCTCGGGCCGAAAACCGCGATCATCGGCGTCGGCGGTGTGGATTCCGCCGAAACCGCGCTGGAGAAGATCAGGGCCGGCGCCGACCTCGTTCAGCTCTATACGGGACTGATCTACGGCGGCCCCGCCCTGCCCGGCCGCATCCTGCGCGACATGTTTGAACTGCGTCAGCGGGAAGGGGTAACAAACATCGCGGTGTTGCGCGACACGCGGACCGAACACTGGGCAGCCCGGCCTCTCTGACAACCATCACGGCGCCATCGCAAGTTCCGACCTCGGCATGGAAGGCGCCGGTTTCTCGCCCGAGGCGTCTTCCCGATGCGGCTGGCAGCCGGTTTGCGAATTGGCAGCGGCACGATAGATTTCCCTGACATGAGCCTGCACATCGTCAGCCATCCCGACTACGACGCCAATTTCCCCGCTGACCATCGTTTTCCGATGGGCAAATACCGGGCGCTGGTCGAACGGCTCGGCGCCATCGGGCTGCTGACGCGCTCAGTGCATGTCCAGCCGGATTTCGCTTCTGAAATCGCGCTGAAACGGGCTCACGATGCCACCTATGTCGACAAGGTCATCGAGTGCCGCATGCCAGAGAAGATCGAGCGGGAGATCGGCTTTCCCATCAGCGAGCTTGTGTCGCGCCGCGCCCGCCGTGCGGCCGGCGGCACCCTGCTCGCGGCCCGGCTGGCGCTTGCCCATGGCATCGCCTGCAACGCAGCCGGCGGCAGCCATCACGCGCGCCATGCACATGGCGCCGGATTCTGCACCCTGAACGATGTTGCTGTCGCAGCGCTTGACCTGCTTGCCGAGCGCCCCGAGGCGCGCATCCTCGTCGTCGACCTCGACGTGCATCAGGGCGACGGCACCGCCGACATCCTCGGCAGGGAATCGCAGGCCTTCACCTTCTCGATGCATGCGGAGAAGAACTATCCGGTGCGCAAGGTGCCGTCCGACCTCGACATCGCGCTGCCCGACGGCACCGGCGACGTCCAATACCTCCAGCACCTGTCGAGCGCCCTGCCGCTGCTGTCCGAAAGAGTGCGATGGGACATCGTCTTCTACAATGCCGGCGTCGATCCGCACGCCGAGGACCGGCTTGGCCGGCTGGCGCTTTCCGACGACGGGCTGCGCGCCCGCGACCGCATGGTGATCCGCCATTTCCGCACGCAGGGCGTGCCGGTCTGCGGCGTCATCGGCGGCGGCTATTCGCGCGACATAGCTACCCTTGCCGCCCGCCACGCCATCCTGTTCGAGGTGGCGTCGGAATTCGCGTGAGGATCTGAGCGCTTCCCTTGCCGCCTAACGCCGATAGCTCAGCAGGCGCAGGATGATGAAGGCCGGGATGACGATCGCCGCGCCCAGGGCGAGATAGCCGACGAAGCGGTCGACGGTCGCAAACCCCATGTTCCAGATGCGCAGCAGCGTGTCCTCGATCCACTGCAGCACGTCGAAAGGCGACCAGCCGAAAGCGCTCATGACCACGCCGACCAGGAACGAGACGACGAGCAGTTTCAGGAACACCCGCAACGGCGAGTCGCCGAGAAATCTTGTCAGACCGGACACGATTCGTCTCCTTGCATCCTCGCCGCATAGGCGCTCGCGCCGCCGGCATCAAGGCCAAACATCCGCAAAGGCGCCGCCAAAGGCGATTGCCGAAGCGCTGCCAGCCGTGGTATCGAAGCCGTTACGCGGGTATGATGTAATGGTAGCTTGTCAGCTTCCCAAGCTGATCGTGCGGGTTCGATTCCCGCTACCCGCTCCAAAAATCGACATCCGTCGTACTATGCATTTTTACGAAACCTTCAGCGGCATCTGAATTCACGCACCGATTTGTGCGGCGCCACGCAACACAATTCGTGACGAGCTCAGCCTGACGGCCTCCCGAACGAGAAGAACCTGCACCTTGCGATGCAGGTTCCTCGATGGCGACAGCTCGCGGAAGGGCGAGCTGCTAGCGGATGACGTGGACGATCCGCCGGGTTCCGGGATCGACCAGAACGGTCTGACCGTCGACCACCACATATTCATAGCTCATGTCAGGAACTTCCATACGGTGGAGCTCGACCGTGTCGGGGACCGTCGATCCGATGTTCAGCTCGACGCCCGGCAGTTGGACCGAGGCCAGCGGTTGCTTCTGGACATATTCGCGGATCACCGTTTCCTGCTGCGGCTGGATGATCACGTCCTGCGCGGCGGCTCCGCCGATACCGGCAAGCAGGATAAGTCCGGCCGTGGCACTTGATAGGTGCATTCTCATGATTGCCTCCTTGGCTTTGTTTGTCGTGCCTTCGGGCACAGACGCCTTGGCGTCATGGTGGCCAACGGCGAGACTCCGGCTTTGTTCCGGAAAAGCGACGCGGCTTCGGCCAGGCAAGTTCAACACAAGTGACAGGCATTGACGCTTCGTGACTGCGGAATGGCTCTCGACAGCGGCCGGCCGACGCCCGGCCCGCGTCCCTTCGCCCTCGCCCGCTTGCTTGACGCGGCTGGCCCAGCCCGCCACATGTGCATACGTTTTAATACAGCGAGGACACCGGTGGACATACTGAAAGACCTGATTGAATCTCGACGTTTCGAACTCGCCATCACCGTGCTCATTCTGCTCAATGCCGTCACGCTGGGGCTGGAGACGTCGCCGACGATCATGGCCGCCTATGGCGGGGTGCTGCTTGTCGTCGACCGGGCGATCCTCGCCGTCTTCGTGCTCGAACTGGCGGCGCGGGTGATCGTCTATCGCGGCGGATTCTTCCGCGATCCATGGCGCATCTTCGACCTGGTCGTGGTCGGCATCGCGCTGCTGCCGGCGACGGGAAGTCTCTCGGTGCTGCGGGCGCTGCGCATTCTCAGGGTGCTCAGGCTGATCAGCATCGTGCCGTCGCTGAAGCGCGTGGTCACCGGCTTCATCAGCGCGCTGCCCGGCATGGGCTCGATCGTACTGCTGCTCGGACTGGTCTTCTACGTCTTCGCGGTGATGGCGACCAAACTTTATGGTGCTCAATTCCCGGAGCTTTTCGGCGATATCGGCGAGTCGCTGTTCACGCTGTTCCAGGTGATGACGCTGGAGGGCTGGTCCGACGGCGTCGTACGTCCGGTGATGGAGATCTATCCGACCGCCTGGCTGTTCTTCATCCCGTTCATCGTCGCCACCTCGTTCACCGTGCTCAACCTGTTCATCGGCGTCATCGTCTCGGCAATGGAGGAAGAGCACGAGGCGGAAGCCACCGCCGAGCGCAAGGCCCTGCAGGACGACCAGGTGAACATGCTGGCGGAGATCAGGGCGCTTCGCGAGGAAGTTCGGGAACTGGCAAGGCAGCGCGCATAGGTTTTGCACGCAGCGCCTTTCCACGGGAAGCAAACAAGCTCGCCCGATGCCCGACGGCGAAGAGGCCGCATCGACGTTTCGCCGGCGATTTCGCTTGTGATGGCCTGCCGCGATGCCTACTTTCCGCCCCGCATGAGCGGAGAGAGATGATGAGCAGGCCGACCACCCACGAAGCCCTGATCTACCTGATGGTGGTCACCTCGGCCTCCGACCGCGACATGACCGATGTCGAACTGGCGCGCATCGGCGCGGTCATCCGTTCCTGGCCGATTTTCGAGGATTTCGACGAGAACCGACTGATCACGGTCGCCCAGGCGTGCCAGAAACTGGTCGCCGGCAAGGAAGGCCTCGAAGGCGTGCTCGCCGCGGCGCGGGCGGCCATCCCGGTCCATCTCCACGACACCGCCTATTCGGCCGCCTTTGAAGTGGCGACCGCCGACCTCGAAATGCGCATGGAGGAGCGGCGGGTGCTGCAGCTTCTGAGACGCCATCTCAGTGTCGACGATGCGACGGTCGCCGCGATCGAGCGGGCGACGAAGGCCCGGCATCGGACGTTGACGTAGGTATGGAAAGGCAGGACTAATCCATGACTGTCTACAAGGATCCCGAGGGTTACCTTCGAGATGGCGCGTCCTCGAAGCACTTATACCAGCGCGAGACAGCGCGTGAGGTTTGCAAACTACTGGCCGTCGGCGGATATCAGTTGGTGGGGCTGGAAGGGTTCATCATCCACGACGACGGAACGCATCAACCGGTCACGGAGACCAACTTTACACGGAATTTCACTGCTGCCACGAGGGAAGATGCGGAAGTCATCAATTCGCAGGGTATCGCATCGATCGATGAGGACCCAGTCCGGGTTGACGCGTACGCGATCGTCGCTCGCAGATTTTCTAATAAAAGCTGACCGGAAAATAGCGCAGATAGAGTTCGGTAAAGGCGCCATTCGCCGAAATCTGCTGAAGTGCGGCGTCGAAAGCAGTGGCCAGCTTTTCGTTTTCGGGCGTCACCGCGATCGATAGCCCGGACCCCAGATATTCCGGAGCGAGATAGGGTCCGCCCGCGAAGCGGCAGCAATCGGCGGCGTCCCGGCTAGCCAGCCAGAAGCCGAAGCGCATGCCGTCGCCGAAGGCCGCGTCGATCTTGCCCGCCTTGAGGTCCGACAGCAACTGTTCCTGCCGCTCAAAGGCGACCGCTTGGACGCCGCTGAAATTGTCGCGCAGCAACTGTTCGTGCGCTGATCCGGCGACGACGCCGACGCGCCTACCGGCCAGCGTCGTGGTAAGCGGTTCGGCCGATGCATTGGCCTTCGCCATGATGAAACGCGCCGGAAACCTCAGATACGGCCGTGAAAACGCGAATTTCGCCCTGTTCTCCGCCGTCACGGCGAGGCCGGCGATGATCGCCTCCCCGTCGCCCTTCGCGAGCGCGGTTTCGAGTTCACCCCAGGGCAGTGCCTGTATCTGGCATTTGTCGGCAATCGCCAGTTGAGCGCAGATTGCACGGGCGAGGTCGACATGCAGGCCGGATAGCCTCCCCTCGCTATCCAGATAGTTGAATGGCGGAAAATCGGTGGTCGTCAGGAAGCGGAGGCGCGTAAGACCCGAAAGATCGGGTTTGACCAACCGCTCCTTACTGTCCCACAGGACGGGCAGCCGCACGCCATCCGCACGCGCCGGCAGCGCTCCGGCCACGAAAATCAGGATTGCCGCAAGCATCGCTCCGGCAGGCAGCATCCGATACTTGGCGGCGACGCGCCTAATCCGTGGCAGGATGCGGATGGCGGCCATGCCCTTGAAATACCAGCCGCAAATTGAATTGAACAGATAGGGAGCAATACATCCCGGTGAGTAAGCGGTGCCGGCGTCGATCAGTTTTACCCCATGCATCGAATAAATCCTGACATCTGTTCGAAAAACACATATTGCGCGACCAGTATTTGTATGAGTAAGCTGCCGGTCGGGGACGTTATCATGCGAGTATCGGTACGAGTGCCTGCGTGCGGCGGGCTTGCGTCGGCGCAAGCCGCGCGCTTCGGGATTCATCTCATATCCGGCACGATGCTTCCGGGGGCAAGACGGTATTGCACCGTTGTGCACGGTCCAACTCCCATGTCGCGCCTGCCGGACACGCCTCCCGTCACAAACGGGGCGGCGTAAATGGCGCTTCTCGACACCGGATTCGAGCCGCAATACCAGCCGTCAACGCTCGCAAGCGGTCTCGTGCGGGGCCGACGCTCATCCGTCGACCTTCCTTCCCCAGGCGGCCTGGTAGCGTTCTTTTTCTCGGAGTTCGAGGTCTGGCGTCCGATCCTCGCCAGGCTGCGCATATCGTCGGACGTGGTGATCAAGCTTGCCGCGCGCGCCGCAGACAACCGAACCGACTTCCAGTCGGAACTGCTCGCATCGAACCTCATGACTGAATCCGAGCTTTTCTCGGCGATCGCCCACGAATTCGGAGTGGGTTTCATCGAAGAGGTCGATCCAGACGGCCTGGTGATGCGGCCGGAGGATTGCGCGATGTTCCTGCGTACGCGCAGCAAGCATCTGCATGTGAAGATCGTCGAACGCGACGGCCGGGCGCATCCGCTCATCGCCCCATCGGGAATGAGCCTCAGCACGCTGAAGGCCTTGTTGCACCGGCAGAAGAACCTGATGCCGATGCTTCGCATCACCACGCCGCAGGCGTTGCGCCGCGCCATCCTCGAAAAATCCCGCAAATCGCTGGCTGTCGATGCGCGCAATGGTCTCTACGAGCGGATGCCCGACTATTCGGCCAGGATCGTTGCCAATGCGCGGCAAGGCGTGGTCCTCGGTGTCATCATCGTTCTCCTCGTGCTGGCGTTCACGCTGGCCACGTCGGCTGCCTTTCTGGCATTGCACATCTTCTTCTCGCTGTTCTTCCTCGCCTGCATCGGCCTGCGGTTCGCCGCCACCCGCACGTCCGCGCCGGCGGCGCCGATTGGCCTTGCGGAAACGCCGTCGGGCCAGTTGCCCTTCTATTCGGTGCTGGTCGCGCTCCACCATGAGGTCGATGTGATCCCGCAGCTTCTCGCCGCGCTCGACCGTCTGGTCTGGCCGAAAAGCAAGATCGAGATCAAGCTGGTCTGCGAGGCCGACGACCGCCTGACCCTCGACGCGATCGCCGCGCATGGGCTGCCGTATCAGATGGAGGTGGTCGAGGTGCCGCCCAGCCTGCCGCGCACCAAGCCCAAGGCGCTGAGCTATGCGGTGCCGCTAATCAAGGGCGACTATGTCGTGCTCTATGACGCCGAAGACCGACCGCATCCGCTGCAACTGCTGGAAGCTTGGCATCGTTTCGAGCGCGGCGGCGAGGCGCTCGCCTGTGTCCAGGCGCCGCTCGAAATATCCAATGCCGAGAAAGGGTTGATACCGCTGCTCTTCGCTTTCGAATATTCAGCGCTGTTCCGCGGCCTGCTGCCCTGGCTGTCGGGCCGGCGCGTAGTCCTGCCGCTCGGCGGCACATCCAATCACCTGCGCGTCTCTGCCCTCGACGAGGTCGGCGGCTGGGATCCCTACAACGTCACCGAGGACGCGGATCTCGGCCTGCGCCTTGTCCGCTTCGGCTATCGTACCGAGACGATCAGCCTGCCGACGCTGGAAGACGCGCCGGAAACGCTGTCGATCTGGCTGCCGCAGCGGACCCGCTGGTTCAAGGGCTGGTGCCAGACCTGGCTGGTACACATGCGCGATCCCGTTGCACTGTTCAACGAGGTCGGAGTCCGGTCGTTCGTTCTTGCCCAGATCCTCTATGCCGGCCTGGTCGTTTCGGCGCTCATCCACCCCGCTTCTCGTCGCCTTCGCCCTCTATCTCGGCGCGCAGATCGCGCTCGGCCAGCCGACGCTTGGCTGGAAGGTCACGCTGCTGGTCATCGATGTCCTGAACATCGTATGCGGCTATCTCTCCTTCTTCCTGCTCGGCTGGTACAGCCTGCGCAAACCCGACCGGAAGGATTTTTGGCGCGTGGTGATGTTCACGCCGGTCTACTGGATGATGATGTCGCTCGCCGCCTGGCGCTCGCTTCTGCATTTGTGGCGCCGCCCGCATCACTGGGAGAAGACGCCGCATTTTCGGACGGTCTCGCGTGACGTCTGACGGTCCCGGTCCGCGCCTAGACACAAAACCTCAATTCTCCTGGATAAACCCCGGTCCTATCCCGATGATCTTCTTGTCTGGCTTGCCGATGGCCGCCTCGTCCCGTTTTTCGTAGGGGATCGATTTGAGGATATGGCGGATAACCTCGATGCGGTCGCGGCGCTTGTCGTTCGAGAGCACGATCGTCCATGGCGCATGAGCCGAATGAGTTTTCTCGATCATCTTCTTGCGGGCGGCGGCGTATTCGGCCCATTTGGTCATTCCGGCCCTGTCCATGTCGGTGAACTTCCAGCTCTTGAGCGGACTGTGGCGACGGTCGTGGAAGCGTTCGAGTTGCGTCTCCTGACCGATTTCGAGCCAGAACTTGAAGAAACGGATTCCATCCCGAACGATCGCCAGCTCGAATTGCGGCGTTTCCGCCAGGAAGCGTACATGCTGCTCGGGCGTGCAGAAGCCCATTACAGGTTCGACGCCGGCGCGGTTGTACCAGGAGCGGTCGAAGGAAACGAATTCGCCAGCCGTGGGGAAATGAGAGATGTAGCGCTGATAATACCACTGGCCGCGCTCCGTCTCCGTCGGCTTGGCTAGTGCGACGTTGCGGGCCGTCCGCGGGTTCATGAACTGATGCAGGACGTTGATGGTTCCACCCTTGCCGGCGGCGTCCCTGCCCTCGAACAGCACAAGCACGCGTTCGCCGCTAGCTTGCATCCAGACGACCAGCTTCACCAGTTCGATCTGGAGGCGCTCCAGCGTCGGTTCATATTCGTCCTCGTCGAGTTTCTTGTCGTAAGGAAAGCCACCGGAGGTGAGTTTCTTGTTCTCCACCCAGTCCGGCAGCACGGGGTCGTCGATGTCGAAAATCCGTTCCGTGCCGCCGACGTCGATCTTGATCCCGCCTTCCGTCATCTCAGCTTTACTCTTCTGGGTTTTCATGCCGGACACTTTCGCGTTTCGATTCATGCTATTGGGTGACATGACGCTGGTCCAGAAGCAATCCGTGAGGGAGTCGTGCAGGTCCGGTGGGCCGGATCGATGACGGACACCGCCCAAGCAACCAATGGCCGCCGTCTGGCGCGGCTCGCCTGGGGCCGCCTGTGGCAGGCGCGCTGGCTGTTCGTGGCCGCCGTCGCCGCCGCACTCGTCCTGCATGCCACGGCCGGTGGCTCGACGCTCGCCGTGTTGGCGATCGTCCTGGCACTGTTGGCCGTGGCCGCACTGTCGCCCCGCAGGATACTGCCGGAACGCCCGGCGAGCCTCCCAGCACAGAGCCGGTCTCCTGTCTCCGAGGACCTCTCGGCCGAAAGCCTTGCCGCCGCCGTCGCCGACCCGCTGATCGTCTTCGACGCGAGAGGCGTCGTCACGCTTTCCAACAGCGCGGCAGCATCGGCGTTCGGCGACATCCAGGCCGGCATATCGATGCCGTTGAAATTCCGGGCGCCGGAAATGCAGGACCTTCTGGAAAGCATGCTGTCGGGGCGTTTTCCCTCCAAGACCGTCGAATACACCGAGCGCGTTCCCATCGAGCGCGTGCTGCGGGTCACCGCGACAGCGGTCGGCCGCGGCACCGGCCTGTTCGTCATGGTCTTCAAGGACCAGAGCGAGTCGCGCCGCATCGACCGCATGCGCGCCGACTTCATCGCCAATGCCAGCCACGAATTGCGCACCCCGCTGGCCTCGATCGCCGGTTTCGTCGAGACGCTGCGCGGCCCGGCGAAGAACGATGCCGCCGCGCGCGAACAGTTTTTGCAGATCATGCAGAACCAGACCTCCCGCATGGCGCGGCTGATCGACGATCTGTTGTCGCTGTCGCGGCTGGAGATGAAGGCAATGACCGTCGGCGGCGCCAAGGTCGATCTCGGCCGGGTCATCGAGAGCGTCGTGGATTCACTCCGGCCCCTCGCAGCCGAAAGCGGCGTCGTCATCGAAAACCGCATGGGCGAAGACCGGATCGAAGTGCCGGGCGATCGCGACGAGCTTTTTCAGGTTTTCGAGAATTTGGTCGAGAATGCCTGCAAATATGGCCAGTCCGGCGGCCGCGTGGTGGTGTCGGCAGCCCGTCCAGATCAGGGCGAGATTGCCGTCGAGGTGCGCGATTTCGGCCCCGGCATTCCGGAGGAACACATCCCGCGCATTACCGAGCGGTTCTACCGGGCCGACGTCGAGAACAGCCGCTCGAATAAAGGCACGGGCCTCGGCCTGTCGATCGTTAAACATATCGTGACCAGGCACAAGGGAAGGTTGTCGATCACCTCGAAAATGGGCGAAGGGGCGGCCTTTACCGTGCATCTACCCGTTAGGTAGCAGGATTTCTTCAATCTGTAACATGACTGGTCTATTGATTCGCGCCAGATTAGTTTGACGCGTCCGAAAAGTCGCAAGATCATGACCGCAATGCCCTCGCATCATATCGTCAGCTCTTATGACGACGAGCTGAAATACCTGACCCGGAAGATCGCGGCGATGGGTGGTCACGCCGAGCGCATGGTCGACCAGGCGGTGTCGGCGCTCGTCCATGCCGATCTGACGCTGGCGCGAAAAGTGATCGACGACGACCTGATGCTCGACGAGGCGCAGCGCGAGATCGACGAGCGCACGATTTCCATGATCGCCCGGCGCCAGCCGCTCGCCGGCGATCTGCGCGAGATCGTCGGGGCGATCCGCATCTCCGCCGATCTGGAGCGCGTCGGCGACCTCGGAAAGAACGTCGCCAAGCGGGCCGTCGCGGTCGGCGACGGGCTTGACCCCGCGAGCCCTTTCCGCGGCCTGCAGGCGCTGGTCGATCTGGCGCTGACCCAGCTCAAGGACGTGCTCGACGTCTACGCCACGCGCTCCGTCGAGCGGCTCGCCGCCATGCGCGACCGCGACGACCAGATCGACGCGATGTACACGTCGCTGTTCCGCGAGCTGCTCACCTACATGATGGAGGATCCGCGCAACATCACGCCCTGCACGCATCTCCTGTTCTGCGCCAAGAACATCGAGCGCATCGGGGATCATGCGACCAACATCGCCGAGGCGATCTACTACATCGTCACCGGCGAGCAGATGCCGCCCAACCGGCCAAAGGAAGACAAAAGCCACAATGTGACGCTGGCTGCGAGCGTCCCGGCGTAGGCATCCGCCCAGCGGGTTCTTTCCGTTCCTCCTTATTGAAAAACTACCGCGCGACCGTCGACAGTCGGAAATTTCACATCTGCGGATGACGGGCGCATTCCGTGCTCGCAAATGCCCAGGATATGAACGAAGCCAGGCTCGCATGACAGGTCGCGCTTGGCTATTGCGTCGCCCAACGCTCCGGACTGCTGGAGCCGATTCCCGATGGAGCGGCGGATGCACCTTCAACTCCTGCGCAACGCGACCCTCACGCTGACCTACGCCGGAAGGACCATACTCATCGATCCGGATTTTGGGCCGAGACACAGCCGGGTCTCCTTCACCAGCCGCTCGCGGAACCCGATGGTCGAGCTTCCGGAAAGCATCGACACTATCCTGCAAGGTGTTGAATTGGTCATCGTCTCGCATCTGCACCAGGATCATTTCGACACGATCGCGAGGCAAAGCGTGCCGAAGACGCTTCCGCTGATCTGCCAGCCCGGCGACGAGACAACCATTCGCGACCTCGGATTTACCTCCGTGACGCCTTTGACGGACATCATCAACTGGCACGGCATTTTGTTGACGCGGCGCGAAGGCAGCCACGGCCTCGGGCCGGTGGTCGACAAGATGGGCTCCGTGATGGGTCTTAGCCTGGAGGCGGAGGGCGAGCCGAGCGTCTATTGGGCAGGCGATACGGTGCTCTACGCACCGGTCGCCGAAACGATCGCCGCGACGCGGCCGGACATCATCGTCACGCATTCCTGCGGCGCGCGCTGGGATGGCGACCTGATCGTCATGGACGCGGCGCAAACCGTCACCGTCTGCGAGGCCGCTCCGGCGTCGATCATCGTGGCGACGCACATGGAGGCGCTCGACCATGCCACCATATCGCGGCAGGAACTCCGCCGGGCAGCCGACGAAGAAGGCATTCCAGCCTCGCGGCTACTCATCCCCGCGGATGGCGAAACGCTGTCTTTCCTGAAGCGATAGCCACCCGCCAGGCTGCTCGCGCAGCCTTGGTCGGTCAGCCAGAATACAGATTTTAGGCGCGCGGCGGCCCGGCCGCAAACTTACCTGACGCGCCGCCGCTCCGACGCCGGCTGGAAGGCGATCCGCGCGTGATAGCGGCAGTAGGGGCCGCTTTCCGCGCAGTCGTTGCCGCAGAAATGAAAACCCTCGGCCAGAGGGTCGCCGATCGGCCATTTGCAGGTCCGCTCATTGAGCTGGATGAGCTGCAGGTTGCGCGAGATCGGCACCACGACATCCTCGGCGGAACGGTCGACGTGGCGCACCAGCGGCTCTGCATCGAACTGCGTCTGCAACGCCGTCGCGCCGATTGAGGGCGCGACCGTGCGTCCGGCCGGAGCCGGGCGCGGCGCCGGCTTGGCGGCGACCGGCTGCGCCGGCTTCTTCTGCCGTGCGGGCGCCGGATTGGCGCGGCCGCGGCCGGAAAGTTTCAGTCGATGCACCTTGCCGATCACGGCGTTGCGGCTGACCCCGCCCAACTGGGCGGCAATCTGGCTGGCGCTCAGCCCCTCCGACCAAAGCTTGCGCAAGGTTTCAACGCGTTCGTCTGTCCACAGCATGGGTCGGTCTCCTGACGCCGCGTGCGGGACGTATGAATCCTTTCACCCTCCCGGTTGCACAAAACCGGGCTGACACCACATATACAGGTGAAATGAGTGCCGCCGCACGATATCTAGCTATCTCGTGATCCCTTCGTAACGTATCGGCTGACTCCGTGACAAGAGTCCCGTTTGCAACACGAATCGGAAAAATGGGTTTTCCCCAACTTGCCTCCGCTCTGGAAGCAAGCCGGCCAAGCAGGTTAATGGCCGATTGCAGTACCGAAGGCCGAGGACTGGCTGATCTGCCGCTGGCCCAACGACGTTTTCGTTGACTTCGCGGCCGAAAAACTCAATATGCCCCTGAAAGAGCCGCCGCTTCGGCGGCTTTTTGATTTCCTGGGTTCCGGAGACGCATGTAATGAGCGGATCGGCGCTTTACGAGACCTTTTCCCGCGCGCCACTGGCGTTCGAGCGCGGCGAGGGATGCTGGCTGATCGACGGCAAGGGCGAGCGATATCTCGACTTCGCAGCCGGCATCGCCGTCAATTCTCTCGGCCACAGCCATCCCGCGCTGGTCTCCGCGCTGACCGAACAGGCCGGAAAGCTCTGGCACGTCTCCAATCTTTATGAGATTCCGGGACAAAGCCGGCTGGCCGAGCGGCTCGTCGCCAACTCTTTCGCCGACAAGGTGTTCTTCACCAATTCCGGCGCCGAGGCGCTGGAATGCGCCATCAAGACGGCGCGCCGCTATCAGTACGTTTCCGGTCATCCCGAGCGTTTCCGCACCATCACCTTCGAGGGCGCCTTCCACGGCCGCACCCTTGCCACCATCGCCGCCGGCGGGCAGGCGAAATATCTTGAAGGTTTTGGGCCCAAGGTCGAGGGTTTCGACCAGGTGCCGTTCGGCGACATCGAGGCTGTCGAGAAGGCGATCACGCCGGAGACCGCGGCGATCCTGATCGAGCCGGTGCAGGGCGAAGGCGGTATCCGCGAGGTGCCGGCGCAGACGCTGCGGCGGTTGCGCGAGCTTTGCGACGAGAATGGCCTGCTGTTGATCTTCGACGAGGTCCAGTGCGGCGTCGGGCGTACCGGAAAACTCTTCGCCTATGAATGGTCCGGCGTCGCGCCCGACCTGATGGCAATCGCCAAGGGTATCGGTGGCGGCTTTCCGGTCGGCGCCTGCCTTGCGACGGACGAGGCGGCCAAGGGGATGACCCCCGGCGTGCATGGCACCACCTTCGGCGGCAACCCGCTGGCGATGGCGGTCGGCAACGCGGTGCTCGACGTGGTGCTGGCGGACGGCTTCCTCGACGAGGTCAAGCGCAAGGCGCTGCTCCTGAAGCAGGGGCTGGCCGGTGTCGCCGACGAGTTCCCCGACGTGATCGAGGAAGCTCGCGGCACCGGCCTGCTGCTCGGCGTGAAATGCCGGGTCCAGAATACGAAAATGCAGGCGGGGCTGCGCGACGAGAAAATGCTGTCGGTCACCGCCGGCGACAATGTCGTGCGCCTGTTGCCGCCGCTCACCGTCAGCGACGAGGAAATCCGCGACGCGCTCGGCCGCATCCGCGACGCCGCATCCCGGCTCTCGACACCCGCCGCGGCGGAATAGGACCCCCGCGTAATGCAGAACGGCATAAGGCATTTCACCGACCTGTCCACGGTCCCGGCCGTCGAACTGCGCGCCATGCTGACTGACGCCGGCATCCGCAAGGCCGACATCAAGGCCGGCAAGCGCTCGCGACCGCTCGACGGCAAGGTGCTTGCGATGATCTTCGACAAGCCGTCGACGCGCACCCGTGTCTCCTTCGACGTCGGCATGCGCCAGCTCGGCGGCGAAACGATTATGCTGACCGGCACGGAAATGCAGCTCGGCCGCAGCGAGACCATCGCCGACACGGCAAAAGTCCTGTCGCGATACGTCGACGCCATCATGATCCGCACCACGGCGCATGACCGGCTGATCGAACTCACCGAGAGCGCCACGGTCCCGGTGATCAACGGCCTGACCGACGACACCCATCCGTGCCAGCTCATGGCTGACATCATGACCTTCGAGGAGCACCGCGGCCCGGTCGCCGGCAAGACCTTCGCCTGGGTGGGGGACGGCAACAATGTGCTGCATTCGCTGCTCGAGGCTTCCGCGCGGTTTTCCTTCCAGGTCAATGTCGCGGTGCCCGAAGGAAGCGAGCCGCAGCGGAAATATGTCGACTGGGCAAAGGCCAATGGCGGCAGCATCAGCTTCACAAGGAATGCCGAGGAGGCCGTCGAGGGCGCCGACTGCATCGTCACCGACTGCTGGGTGTCCATGGGCCAGGAGCATCGCGCCCGCGGCCACAACGTCTTCCTGCCCTACCAGGTCAATGAGCGGCTGATGGCGCGTGCCAATCCCGACGCCCTATTCATGCACTGCCTGCCGGCGCATCGCGGCGAGGAAGTCACTAACGAGGTGATCGACGGGCCGCATTCGGTGGTGTTCGACGAGGCCGAGAACCGGCTGCACGCCCAGAAGGCCGTGCTCGCCTGGTGCCTGCGCGCTTGAACCGCCGGGGCAGCGCCCCTATTTCTGCGCCAACACCCTGAAGACTTGATTGTAAGCGGTGTCCGTGGCGGCGTTGATCCGCCCGCGGAGCCGGAAGGATTGGTGCGATGAGCGAGCAACGCAAGCTTGGCGATATCGGCTTTGCCGGAGACGACGACGTGGTGCCCTTCGAGGTTGCCGCGCTGGATGTGCGTGGACGCGTCGTCCAGCTCGGCCCGATGCTCGACCAGATTCTCAGCCGCCACGACTATCCGGAGCCGGTGGCCCGACTGGTGGCGGAAGCCTGCCTGGTCACCGTGCTGCTCGGCACCTCGCTGAAATTCGAGGGGAAATTCATCCTGCAGACCCGCACCGACGGGCCGGTCGACATGGTCGTCGCCGATTTCGCGACGCCGACGTCGCTGCGCGCCTATGCGCGTTTCGATGCGGAGAAACTTGTGGCTGCCGTCGCCGCCGGCGAGGCTACGCCCGGCAAACTGCTCGGCAACGGCGTGCTGGCGCTGACCATCGACCAGGGCGAGCACACGCAGCGCTATCAGGGCGTCGTCCCGCTCGACGGCACCGATTTGCAGGAAGCAGCAAAAACCTATTTCCGCCAGTCGGAGCAGATTCCTACCGACGTAAGGCTGTCGGTCGGCAAGATCGTGCTGCCCGGCAATGGCGGCAGCCACGAGCACTGGCGCGCCGGCGGGCTCTTGGCGCAGTTCCTGCCCAAGGCGGCGGAGCGCACCCGCGTGCCCGACCTGCCGGGCGGCGACGATCCGTTCGCAGCGCCTCAGGAGATCGCCGACGCCGCCTGGCAGGAACTTCTGGCGCTGGTCGCGACCGTCGAGCACGAGGAACTGCTGGACCCGAAGGTAGGCTCGGAGCGGTTGCTCTACCGGCTGTTCAACGAGCATGGCGTGCGCGTCTTCGAGGGCACGCCGGTCGAGGATCGCTGCTCCTGCTCTGAAGACCGCATCCGCGGCATCCTCGAAGGATTTACCGCGGAGGAGATCACAGACTCGACCGAGGAAGGCGTTATCCGGGTAAACTGCGAGTTCTGCTCGAAGGCCTACCTATTCGAGCCCTCGGAGTTCTCGGCGCAGGCATGAAGGTTAAGTGCCAGGGACAGTTTACTTTTTTCGGCCAGTGCGACTTCTGAACCGATGCGCTCTTCTGCCGAAAAAGTAAACTGTCCCCTGCGGCTCTGCACTTACGCCTCAATTCACCGTGCGCTTGCCGTCCGGCAAATCCAGCGAAAACGCCGGTATATCGACGTCGAACATGTCGCCCCTGGCGTTCTGCATCGTGTAGCGGCCGACCATGATGCCCGATGGCGTCGGCAGCGGGCACCCGGACATATACTGGTAGCTGTCGCCGGGATCGAGGTCGGGCTGCTCGCCGACCACGCCCGGCCCCTGCACCTCCTCGACGCGGCCGGCGCCGTCGGTGATGTGCCAGTAGCGCGACAAGAGCTTCACATGCTCGTCCGACTGGTTGTCGATGGTGACGCGATAACCCCAGACATAGCGGTTTTCGGCCGGGTCGGAGCGCTCCGCGAGGTAAAACGGTTCGACGCTGACCTCGATGTGGTGCGTGACGGCTTTGTACATGCCGGCTCCCGTCTTGACGGTCCTGGCGGACGGCCTGCCGCCAGGCATTGAAGGCGACTTCATTGCGGCGGCTCGGGCATCGGCACCGGATCGGCCGGCTTGATCATCGTGCCATTGACGAAGACCGAGCCGTCGGCTCTGACATTGACCGCCCATAACAGGCGCCCGTCCGGCAGCGCCCTGCCGAAACCCTTGACCATCGCCAGCGCCGGCAGCACCTCCGCGACCTGCTGATCGTTAGGCGCAGCCGCCTGCAGCGTGGCCACGGCCTTGTCGAAGCCCGCGGCCTCGATCGTCGCATCCATGACCGGCTTGCCGTCCGGAAACACCATCTCGCCCTCGACGACGAATTCGGTATCGGCATTGCGGATCGCGCTTTTTGCCAGCACGATCTTCGGCGGATTGGCAATGAATTCCGCCTCGATGGCGTCTGTCACCGCGACCGGCACGGGTGGATCCTGGTTAAGATCAAAACTCTCGATCATCTTGCGCGCCGGCTCCTCCAGATTGAGGTTGGTGCCGCTGAAATTCAGGTCCACCTCGGTCGGTATCAGCGCCGGCGCCCAGGCGGGCAGGAAGAACGAGGCGACTTCCAACTCCGACAGCTTGATGGCGTAACCCAGGCTGCCATTCTGCCGGATGCCGTCCATGGCCACCGAAACGCCAGCCTTGCCGGTCCGGAATATGCCGACCGGCGTCGTCACCGACAGATCGGAAAATCCATAGGTGCCATCAACATGCTCCCACAGCGGCAACGCCGCGGAGAGCAGCGATTTCAATTCGGCCTGATTGGCTTTGACCTTCGCCTCGTCATTGTTGGTTACCGCGAAGGCGAGCATATCGAGCAGGCTTCCCCACTTATACCCTGTGCCATTTGCATCCAGCGACAGCGACGCGGCCTTCATTTCCATCGGGAAGTTGGTGTTGTTCTCGGGGTCGACGACGTTCTGGCTCTGGACAAAGTCCGCCATGACCTGCTTCGAGGTGAAGTCGATGCCGCCATTTGCCGACTTCGTCCCGCTTATCGAGACCGTGCCCGCGCCGTAGCTGGTTTCGCCTCGGCCCGTTGGAGCCTCGGTCACCAGCTTGATGCCGGAATGCGAACCGGTGGCGCTGGAGAACGCGCCAAGCGTGGGATCGAAGACGCCGCTCATCTTGCCGTCGCTGACCGTCCACTGGAAACGCTGCTTCATGGGCGGCTGGCTGATCTCGACCCAGCCGTCAGGGGACAGCGCGCCGTCGACTTGCCAGGTTCCGTCGGCCAGCGGCTTTACCCGCAGCCCGTAAGACGACACCTCATACTTGACCATGTCCTGGGGCGGAAACAGGGAGGCAATGCGGTTGAAATCGAAGTCGATCCGGTAGGCGTCGCCATCGGCCGCGACCTTTACGATGCCTTTTTCGAAGGCGGTCTTGCCGACATAACGCGACAGCGTGTCGGAGAGTTGCGTCGCGCCCGGACCATCCACGGTCTGGGCGGCGGCGGGAGCGGCGAAGGCGACGATCAGGATCGGAAGAAGGACACGCAAGACGACGCTCCATCGGAAGGGCAGGCTCGGCAGAGCCTAGCCGCTCGCGCCACCGATGCCAACTGCGCGTGTTGTGCCTGGTCGAACCGGCGTCAGGCAGCCGCCTTCAGCGCCCGCTCGATGTCTTCGATCAGGTCGCCCGCATCCTCCAGCCCGACGGACAGCCGCACCGTGCCCGGCCCGATGCCCAGTTCGGCGCGCGCCTCGTCGGTCAGGTTCTTGTGCGTGGTCGTGGCCGGATGAGTGATCAGGCTCTTTGAATCGCCCAGATTGTTGGAGATCAGGATGATTTCCAGCGCGTTCGAGAAGGCGAAGGCCGCCTGCTTGCCGCCCTTCAGGTCGATGCAGATCAGCGTCGAGCCGCCGGTCATCTGCTTGGCCACGACATCGGCCTGCGGATGATCGGCGCGGCCGGGATAGATCACCCGGGCGACCTCAGGCCGTTCGGCCAAAAAGTCCGCGATTTTTCCGGCGCTCTCGGTCTGCTGGCGCACACGGATCGGCAGCGTCTCCAGCCCCTTCAGCAGCGTCCAGGCGTTGAACGGCGACAGGCTGGGGCCGGTATGGCGGAAATAGTCGTGAAGGTTCTCGTCGATCCACTTCTTGTCGGAGAGGATGACGCCGCCCAGGCAGCGGCCCTGGCCGTCGATATGCTTGGTGGCCGAATAGACGACGACATGCGCGCCAAGCTGCAGCGGCTTCTGCTGCAGCGGCGTAGCAAAAACATTGTCCACCACCAGCCGCGCGCCGATCGAATTGGCGAGCGCTGCGACCGCAGCGATGTCGACCACTTCCAGCGTCGGGTTGGTCGGGCTTTCCAGGAAGAACAGTTTTGTGTTCGGCCGCACCGCCTTTTCCCAGTTGGCGATGTCGGTGCCGTCGACCAGTGTCGCCTCGATGCCGTAGCGCGGCGCCAGCGTTTCGACCACCCAGCGGCAGGAGCCGAACAGGGCGCGGGCCGCGACGATATGGTCGCCGGCGCGCAGGCCGCACAGGATCGCCGAGGTCACCGCCGCCATGCCGGAGGATGTCGCCCGCGCATCCTCCGCACCCTCCAGCGCGCACATGCGCTTTTCGAACATGTCGACGGTGGGGTTGGCGTAGCGCGAATAGATGAAGCCGGGGTTCTCGCCCTTGAAGCGGGCCTCGGCGGCTTCGGCGGTCTCGTAGACGTAGCCCTGGGTGAGGAAGATCGCTTCCGACGTCTCGCCGTGATCCGAGCGCAGCGTGCCTCCGTGCACCAGGCTGGTCGCCGGCTTCCAGTTGCGTTGATGGTCATGCGCCATGGGTAACCCCCAAAAACAAAAAAACCGGCCGCGAAAGTCGCAACCGGTCCATATGGCCTTGCGGCCCGACGGTCCTTTAGCGACTTGTTTAACGTGGCTGCAAGCCGACCGGCCAAATCACCACGGGATAAGTTTCCCTTAGACCTGTCGTGCGCTTGCGTCAATCATGTGGTTGGCTAAAGCAAGGCATCGAATTGGAGCACGACGTGCGCGGAGAAGGCATCCTTCCGGATCATCGGATCGCAGACCTGTTCCAGTCAGGTGCGCTTGCAGCCGCGCGCCCGCTCGACGGCGACCAGATCCAGCCGGCCAGCCTCGACCTGCGCCTCGGCGACAAGGCGTTCCGCGTGCGCGCCAGCTTCCTGCCCGGCGGCAGGCATACGGTCGCCGAAAAGCTCGACCGGCTGAAGCTGCACGAGATCGACCTTGCCAACGGCGCGGTGCTGGAGACGGGCTGCGTCTACATCGTCCCGCTTCTCGAAAGCCTGAAGCTGCCAGCCGAGGTCGCGGCGTCCGCCAATCCCAAGAGTTCGACCGGCCGGCTGGATATTTTTACCCGCGTCATGACCGACCGCGGCCAGGAGTTCGACAAGATCCCTGGCGGCTACGAAGGACCGCTTTATCTCGAGGTCAGCCCGCGCACGTTCCCGGTGGTGGTGCGCACCGGCTCGCGGCTTTCCCAAATCCGCTTTCGCACCGGCAATGGGGTGATCGGCGAGTTTGCGCTGCAGGCGCTGCACGACACGGAGACCCTGGTCGCCTCGGAGGAGCCCAACATTTCCGGCAGCGGCATCGCGCTGTCGATCGACCTGATGGGCGACGCCAACGGGCTGGTCGGCTATCGCGGGAAACACCACACCGGCATCGTCGACGTCGACAAGCGCGCCGCGCATGACGTATTCGATTTCTGGGAGCCGCTCTACCGGCGCGGTGAGCCCGGCGAACTGGTGCTCGATCCCGACGAGTTCTACATCCTCGTCAGCCGCGAGGCGGTGCACGTGCCGCCGCTCTACGCCGCCGAGATGACGCCCTTTGATCCATTGGTCGGCGAGTTCCGCGTGCACTATGCAGGTTTCTTCGATCCCGGCTTCGGCCACTCCGCCGCCGGCGGCACGGGCAGCCGCGCCGTGCTGGAAGTACGCAGCCACGAGGTGCCGTTCATCCTCGAACACGGCCAGGTCGTCGGCCGCCTCGTCTACGAGCACATGCTGGCCGCGCCGCGGGCGCTCTACGGCACCGACCTCGGCTCCAACTACCAGGCGCAGGGGCTGAAGCTGTCGAAGCATTTTCGCTAGTCAGGTCGTCTTGTTGTCGCTCAAGAACTGCGCGGACAGATGAGCCAGCATTTCAAAGTCCCTTCCGGCGTAGGGATCAGACCTATCCGCGCGCAGCTTCTGAATGTACGGAGCCAAGATGTGCCAGTTGCGGTGAATTGGCACGCTCCAGGTGTCGATTATATATGCTGCCGGAAGAAGACCTTGCCTGACCATCGTCCCCACAGATTCAAATTTCCGCGCCGCAGCCTCAGCGGCGGTCAATTGGGCTTTGCTCCAAAACGAAACGGGAAGATCGAAATCTTTTCGGAAATGAGCTATATAGCCTCTTGCGCTTAGCGCGTCTTGCGATTCGATGATGTCCAATGCGACCTTGAACGTCTGTGCATAAATTGTCTTGTTGAGTGCCTTTTGTGATTCTTCCTGAGCATTGGCTGATCTGATCAACTCGGCACGATTGTCGATCAACTCTTGGCGTTGGAGCGACAATTCTTCCCGTTGGAGCAGGATCGCAACGATAACTCCGGCAAAAGCAAGCCCGGAGAATAGTGCATTTATGCTCCCGTAAAGATCTCCTGCCTGGCCGCGTTCCGCCATCCCAATGAAGAAAAACTTCATCACGAACGGAGTGACTGCCCAAACGAGAATAACCGCGGCAAACATAAGCAGGACAGGAACTGTGCTCGGTTTTTGGCTTCTTCCATTCCTCGATGTCACTTCCGCCTCCTCATTTCAAACCCGGCTGTTGCTAAGCTCTCTCACTTCAGCGCGCAACGCCTTGAGATCGGTGAACGCGGCGCCGTCATGGCCGACACCATTGGCAGGGCGGCGAGCGACCGCCGCTGAACATGGCGAAGCCCTGGTGCGCGAATTCGGCCGCGAAACGTTGACGCTCCCGCTCTCGCCGAATAGGGAATGCGGCTTCTCCGGCCCGGCGCCGGTTTCAACGGACGATCTAGGAACGACACGATGTCGAGATCCAACATCATTGATCTCAATCCCGAAGTGCTTACGGCGGCGGCCGAGAGCAAGGCTTGGCCGTTCGAGGAAGCGAAAAAGATCGTCAAGCGCTACGAGAAAACGGGCTTTCCGGAAACGGTGCTGTTCGAGACCGGCTACGGCCCGTCCGGCCTGCCGCATATCGGCACGTTCGGCGAGGTGGCGCGCACCACAATGGTGCGCCACGCCTTCCGCGTGCTGACCGAGGACAAGGTCAAGACCAAGCTGCTGTGCTTCTCCGACGACATGGACGGCATGCGCAAGATACCGGACAATGTTCCGGACCGCTCGTTCCTGGAGCCGCATCTGCAGAAGCCGCTGACGGTCGTGCCGAACCCGTTCGGCGGCGACTATGAAAGTTTTGGCCACCACAACAACGCGATGCTGCGGCGTTTCCTCGACACGTTCGGCTTCGACTACGAATTCGCCAGCGCCACCGAATATTACAAGTCCGGCCGTTTCGACGCGATGCTGCTACGCGCCGTCGAGCGCTACGACGCCATCATGAAAGTGATGCTGCCGACGCTGGGGCCAGAGCGCCAGGCGACCTACAGCCCGTTCCTGCCGATCTCGCCGAAGAGCGGCCGCGTGCTCTACGTGCCGATGAAACATGTGGATGCGAAGAACGGCACCATCACCTTCGACGACGAGGACGGTGTCGAGACGACGCTGCCGGTGACCGGCGGGCTGGTGAAAATGCAGTGGAAGCCGGACTTCGGCATGCGCTGGGCAGCCCTCGGCGTCGATTTCGAGATGTTCGGCAAGGACCACCAGACCAATGCGGCGGTCTACGACCGCATCTGCGAGATTCTCGGCGGGCGCGCGCCGGAGCATTTCGTCTACGAGCTTTTCCTGGACGACATCGGCCAGAAAATTTCCAAGTCGAAGGGCAACGGGCTCACCATCGACGAGTGGCTGAGCTATGCGCCGACCGAGAGCCTGGCGCTCTACATGTTCCAGCGGCCCCGCCAGGCGAAGAAGCTGTATTTCGACGTCATCCCAAAGGCGGTGGACGAATATTATTCGTTCCTCGCGGCCTATCCGCGCCAGGAATGGAAGGAGCGGCTCGGCAATCCCGTCTGGCATATCCATGACGGCAACCCGCCTGCGATCGAACTGCCGGTAAGCTTTGCACTGCTGCTCAACCTTGTCAGTGCATCGAACGCGCATGACCGCTCGGTGCTGTGGGGTTTCATCTCCCGCCATGCGCCCGGCGTGACGGCCGTGACGCATCCGGAACTCGACCGGCTGGCCGGCTACGCGATCCGCTACTTCGACGATTTCGTGAAGCCGACGAAGAAATATCGCGCGCCCGACGATGTGGAACGCGAGGCGCTGGCAAAGCTTTCGGATGCGCTCAGCGCCCTGCCGGCCAGCGCCGACGGCGAGGCGATCCAGAACGCCGCTCTCAACGTGGCGCGAAAGATCGAGCGCTACCAGGACCATTCCAAACAGAGCCCGGAAGGCGGGCCGGGCGTTTCGGTCGCCTTCTTCCAGATGATCTACCAGGTGCTGATCGGCCAGGAGCGCGGCCCGCGCTTCGGCTCGTTCGCGGCGCTCTACGGTATCGCCGAGACCCGCGCGCTCATTCAGCAGGCGCTGGAGGGGGCGCTGGCGGCGTAGGAAATTCGCCGAGCGGACCGTCGAGCACCGGCGGCGACACTCCGGGGTCCGGCGCGACGACATCCGGCGCGGGCTCGGTCAGCGGTCCCGACTGGATCGCGGTATCGGAAGCCGGCGGCGCGGGAAGCGCGCTGCCTGCCGCCGACTGGGCTGGCGCGCTGGTCGAGGGCGGACGACCGAATATACCCTTGCGGGCCTGTGCCGCCGTCTCGCCCAGCGCGACATATTCGCTGCCTCCGGCCGCGCGCGCCCAGCCGCTTTCGACCAGCCAGCCTGCGACGTCCTCCTTGCCGACCTGACAAGGGGCGACAACGATCTCCCGATCGGGCTCGGGCGGGATTTCGCAGGTGATCGACCGGCCGCGCAGCCAGGCCCTAAAGGCGGCGCGGGCACGCATGCCACACGGCCAGGATTTGCCGGCGGAATCGCAAGTCTCCTCGGGCCTGACCGGCTCGATGCCGGCGACCGCGATGCGGTAGCCCTTTGCCTCGATCAGGCCGGCCGCCGTGGCGACCGGCTGGAACAGGGTGATGCCCTTCCATTCGTCCGGCCTCTTCGGCTTGGGCGGCAGGGCCTGGCCGATGTCGCTCAGCGCCGCGCGTGGCCCGACCCGCTCGAGGCCGCCAGTCTCCGCCGGCGATTCCTCGGCCTCGTCCGGCGTCACCGGACGCGATATCGACTGCCGTTCGGCGCCGGATTTGAAGACGGGCCGCTCCGTCGTGATGGGCTTTCGCGCCACGCCGTCGTCGGTCGCTTTTTCGGCCGAACCGGTGGTGGCAATGGCCTCCGCCGAGACCTCGGCCTTCGACCGCAAGATGTTCCCACCGGCGACAACCAGCAACCCGACGCCGAGCATGACCGCCGCGGCGCCGAGCAGGATGGCCGGCGAACGCAACCTACTGGCTCGCCCAGACGATGCGCGCCACCCATTCGACGTCTTTCATCGCGACCTCCCGGACGGGATGGTCCGGATTGATGGACAAAAGCTCGATCTCGCGCGGCGAGCGGCGCGACAGCACCTTCGCCATCACTTCCCCGGAGGTGGTCTTCACCACCACGCGGTCGCCCTTGTGCACTGTGGCCCCGGGTTCGACGATCAGCACGTCGCGATCGCGGTAGACCGGCAGCATGGAATCGCCCTGCACCTGAAGTGCGTAGGCGGTGTCGCCGGCCCGCACCGGCAGTTCGATCAGCTCCCAGCCCTGCCCGGCCGGAAAGCCGGCATCGTCGAAGAAGCCGCCCGCGCCAGCCTGGGCGAAGCCGAGCAGCGGGACGGTGGATTTCTGCATGGGCAAGGCACCGGTCGCCACCGTATCGGACCCCGAGACCAAGCCGACGAATTCCTCGATCGACGAACTGGTCGCCTCGATGATCTTGGCAAGCGATTCGGTGGATGGCCAGCGCGGCCGCCCGTCCGTCGAGCGGCGCTTCGACTTGTTGAAGGCTGTGGAATCGAGGCCGGCGCGCCTGGCGAGGCCCGAGGTGGACAGGGAATTGCGTTCGGCAAGGGCGTCGATTGCCGCCCAGACACGGTCGTGCGAGAACATCACGGGCTCCGGCTCGCAAAGGAAAAAATACCTTGACGTTGTAGCGCCGCCCGAGGCCCGTGTCCAGAAAAGAAGTTGGCCGAAGGTGGAAGACCGGCAAGCCTTGCAGAACTTTCTTGCCGCGGGTGCGCGGCCGCACCGAAAAGCCCTAGATGCCGGCGTTCGGCCCGGCGACCGGATCCGTCGCGGCGAGGGTCTCCCGTTCCGGCGCGCCGGCCTTCCCGCTTCGGGCAAGAAAGCGGGATCGGACCGCGGCGATCTCCTCGCCGGCGAGCTTCAGCCACTCGGTCATCGGCCATACCATCAGCCGCGCCACGTCATTTTGCGGCACGCCGGCCGCGCCGAGCGGCCCGTTGCACGGGCCGGGAACGCGGTAGGTTCCGAACATCCAGTCGAAAACCGGGAAGATGTTGGCGAGGTTCTTGCCGTAAGCCTCCGCCACGTCGGCGTGGTGCCAGCGATGGAAGCGCGGCGACGCAAGCAGCAGCCTGAAAGGTCCGTGGTGCCAATCGACGTCGATATGGACGTAGACGACGTGCAGCGAAATCAGGATGGCGCCGATGCCGATGGCGTCGGCCGGCAAGCCAACCCATGTCAGCAGGATCGTGTAGGAACTCCACATCACCAGCGCTTCGAGGATATGGATGCGGTAGGCCGTCAGCCCGTTCACGTCCGGGTCCGAGTGATGGATCGCATGCACAGGCCAGAACCAGTACGTGTGCATCAGGCGATGGTTCCAGTAGTTCGCGAAATCGTGGCTGAACACCGCGATGAACGCCAGGAGCCAGAGCGGAACTCCGGACCAGAAGTCGGCCGGAATGGCTGGAAATCCGATCCGTGCATAGACCGCCTCGATGCCTATGGCGGCAAGCCAGACCAACGGCAGCAGGATGAAGTTGATGTGGAAGATCGCGACGGTTGCGAAGACGCCCTCCACCGCCCGGCGCGACCATGACAGCCGCCAGCCGCGACGCGCGATATCTATGACGAGGAGCAGCGCGAAAAACGCAGTGACCCACAGCATCTTAGGGCTGGCGGCCATTGTCTTCCACGAGTCAACGCGTTCACTGAGAAAGTGGAGGATGCTCTCCACGTGCCTCTCCCGATTCCGCGCGGCGGCCGACGGCAGCGCGCTTGCCCAAGCGAAGGAAAACTAGCCAAACTTGCTTAAGACACTTTCAACGGGATTCCGGCCGGCGATATGGTCATGGCCGCTTGCGGCGGACGCTCAATCACCGCTTTCGCAAGAGCCCGCAATCCTTGGTGCGATGCGACGAAAGCGCTCTCCGCCTCCGTCAGCGGGCGCGGCGACGTATCGTAGCCGAGCAGACGGACGAGGTCACCGATCGGCACGAAACGCCGCTCGCGCCGGTCGTAAATGCCGGCCGTGGTCAGGATGATCGCCGCCGTCGCACCGTTGTCCAGGACGAAACGGTGGCGGCCGATCATCGCCGTGCCTTCCCAGGTCTCCAGCGACGAGACCACGTCGAAACGCCGCCACAGGCGGATCTCGCGTGCGAAGACGGTTTGCAGGCCGCCGAGCATCGGCGCCCAGCGCCGTTCCCGCGCCAGCGCCCACAGGCCGCTGCGCAGAAAAATATCGATGCGGCCGAGATCGGCCAGCATCATGTAGCGCGCATTGTTGAGATGCAGGTTGAAGTCGATGTCGGTCGGCAGACATCGAAACGTCAGCGTGCTTGCCGAACCCAACTCGTAGCGGCCGCGACGTTTCGTCGTTGCCGCTACGCGGGCAAACCGCGCCCAGACATACATGCTTCAGCTGTCAGGCCGCCGCCTTCTCCTCGCCCTTCGCGTAGGGGTCGAAGCGCTGGTAAAAAGTCTCGCCCTTGGCCGCCATGTCGGCGAGCAGTTTCGGCGCCTTGAATTGGTCGCCGAATTTTTTGCGCAGCGTCTTCGACAGTGCGACGAATTTCTCCGCACCTATGCCGTCGATGTAGGACAGCGCACCGCCGCTATAGGGCGCGAAGCCGAAGGCGAGGATCGAGCCAACATCGGCCTCACGCGGATCGGTGACGATGCCTTCCTCCATCACACGCGCCGCTTCCAGCGCGATGGTGACCAGGAAACGCTGCTTCAGTTCCTCGACATCGACCTTTTCCGGCACAAGCTGCGGATAGAGATCCTTCAGCCCCGGCCACAGCTTCTTCTTCGCCGGCTTGGCCGGATAGTCGTAAAAACCCTTGCCGTTCTTGCGGCCATGCCGGCCATGGGTGTCGACCATCGTGTCTATCAACGCCATCTGCGCCGGGTCGACCGCTTTCTCGCCAAGGTCGCGCCTAGTCTGGCGCATGATCTTCTGGGCGAGGTCGATCGCCGTCTCGTCGGTGAGCGCCAGCGGGCCGACCGGCATGCCGGCCATTTTCGCTGCGTTCTCGATCATCGGCGCGGGAACGCCCTCGATCAGCATGCGGTAGGATTCGGCCATATATTGCAGCACGCAGCGGTTGACGTAGAAGCCGCGCGTGTCGTTGACGACGATCGGCGTCTTGCCGATAGCGCGCACATAGTCCAACGCCACGGCCAGCGCCTTGTCGCCGGTCTTCTTGCCCAGAATGATCTCGACCAGCATCATGCGGTCGACCGGCGAGAAGAAATGGATGCCGATGAAATTCTTCGGCCGGCCCGAGTTTTTGGCCAAGCCCGTGATCGGAATGGTCGAGGTGTTGGAGGCGAACACCGCCGAGGATTTCAGCACCGCTTCCGCCTTTTCGGTCGCAGCCTTCTTGACTTCCGAATCCTCGAACACCGCCTCGATGACGAGGTCGCAGCCATCCAGCAAGGCATAGTCGTCGGTCGGCGTGATCAGCGACAGCAGCTTTTCCTTCTCGTCCGGCTTGGCGCGGCCTTTCGCCACCGCCTCGGTGATCAGGCCTTCGGAATGCGCCTTGCCCTTCTCGGCGGAGGGCACGTCGCGGTCGAGCAGCACCACCGGAATGCCGGCCTTGGCCGTGACATAGGCGATGCCGGCGCCCATGAAGCCGGCGCCGAGCACGCCGATCTTCTTGAATTTGGTCGGGGCGACGCCCTGCGGCCGGCGCGCGCCCTTGTTGAGTTCCTGCAGCGAGACGAACAGCGAGCGGATCATCATCGCCGCCTCGGTCGTCTGCATGATCTCGGTGAAATAGCGCTGCTCTATGCGCAGGCCGGTCTCGAACGGCACCAGCAGCCCCTCATAGACGCATTTCAATATGGCGATCGGCGCGGGGTAGTTGCCGTAGGTTTCGCGCCGCAGGATGGCGATGGCCGGCGGCCAGAGATTGGCGCCTGCCGCCGAATAGACCGGGCCGCCGGGAATCTTGAAACCCTTCTCGTCCCAGGGCTGGACTGGCTTGAGCCCGCCCTTGATCATCGCCTTGGCGGTCTCGATCAGCTTTTCCGGTGCTGCAATCTCGTGGATCAGCCCCATCGCCTTCGCCCGCTTCGGCGTCAGCGTCTGGCCGGTGGTCAGCATCTGCAAGGCATCCTGCGTCTGGGCCAGCCTCGGCACGCGCTGGGTGCCACCGGCGCCCGGAAAGATGCCCACCTTGACCTCGGGCAGCGCCATCTTGACCTTGTCGCCGTCGGCGGCGACGCGTCCGTGGCAGGCCAGCGACAGTTCGAACGCGCCGCCCATGCAGGTGCCGTTGATGGCCGCGACCCACGGTTTTCCCGACGTCTCCAGCTTGCGCCACAGCCAGCCCATGCGGCCGGCGCCGTCGAACAGCAGCTTTGTCGCGTTTTCCGGGTCCTTGGCCCTCTCGGCATGAAAAATGCCCAGCATGCGCTTCAGCATGTTGAGATCCGCGCCGCCGGAAAAACTGTCCTTGCCGGAGGTGATCACCGCGCCCTTGATCGTCGCGTCGGCGGCGACCTGGTCGATGACCTTCTCCAACTCGTCCATCACCTCCTCGGTGAAGACGTTCATCGAGCGGTCGGGCATGTTCCAGGTGACGAGCGCAATGCCATCGGCGTCGGTCTCGACGGTGAAGTTGGTGTAGTCAGCCATCGTCGGGCCTCTCAATAGACAACAGGGTTGATCGTCAGGGAGACTTTTTCGTCGCCCGTATGGAATGCGGCATGAGGGTTGATGGCGAGCAGCCAGCCGTCGGCACGCTCCAGCCGCACCGTGAAGCCGGGGCGCACCGCCGTCTCGAGTTCGGTGCGCGGCACCTGCATCTCGAACGGAATGCTGTCGTGCTGCCCGCTGCTTTTCACCTCGACCTCGGCGATGCGTTTTGCCTTCTTGTCGGCGACGCCCTGCTCCTCCAGCCGGATTTTCAGGACGCCCGCCGGCAGCAGGCCTTTTTCGGCGTAGGATACGGTTCCGGTAAGGCGCATGGTTTTCTCCGAACCCGAAGCCTCGGGAGCCGTCCCGGCGGCCGACGCGACGACGATGGCCGCGCCGATGCCGGCAAGCGCCAGCCTGCGGTTGATGGCAACCGCCATCACACCCGCTCGATGATCGTCGCGGTGCCCATGCCGGCGCCGATGCAGAGCGTCACCAGCGCGGTGTTGAGGTCGCGCCGCTCCAGTTCGTCCAGCACCGTGCCGAAAATCATCGCGCCGGTGGCGCCGAGCGGATGGCCCATGGCGATGGCGCCGCCATTGACGTTGATCTCCTTCGGGTCGATCTCGAAGGCCTGGATGTAGCGCAGCACGACAGCGGCAAAGGCCTCGTTGAGCTCGAACAGGTCGATATCCCTGAGCTTCATCTTGGCGCGCTTCAGCAGCTTTTCGGTGACGTCAACCGGGCCGGTAAGCATCATTGCCGGCTCGGAGCCGATATTGGCGAACGCCTTGATGCGGGCGCGAGGCTTCAGGCCCATGGATTTGCCGGCCTTCTTGGAGCCGAGCAGGACGGCCGCCGCGCCATCGACGATGCCGGAAGAATTGCCGGCATGGTGGACGTGGTTGATCTCCTCCAGTTCCGGATAGCGCTGCACCGCGACCGCGTCGAAGCCGCCCATTTCGCCGGGCATGACGAAGGAAGGATTGAGCGATCCCAGCGCCTGCATGTCGGTGCCCGGCCGCATGTGCTCGTCGCGGTCCAGGATGGTCATGCCGTTCTGATCCTTGATCGGGATGACGGAGTTCTTGAAATACCCCTTTTCCCAGGCATGGGCGGCGCGCTTCTGGCTCTCCACCGCATAACCGTCGACGTCATCGCGCGAAAAGCCGTGCTTCGTGGCGATCAGGTCGGCCGACACGCCCTGCGGCATGAACCAGCCGGGCAGGCCCACCGAGGGGTCCATGAACCAGGCGCCGCCGGACATGCCCATGCCGACGCGGGACATCGATTCCACGCCGCCGGCGATCACGATCTCGTCGGCCCCCTGCGCGATTTTTGCCGCGCCAAGGTTCACCGCGTCGAGGCCGGAGGCGCAGAACCGGGAAATCTGCATGCCGGGAGCCTTCGTGTCGTAACCCGCCTCGAAGGCGGCCGAGCG
Organism: Mesorhizobium sp. IMUNJ 23232; assembly: GCF_044326205.1. Lineage (NCBI taxonomy): Bacteria > Pseudomonadati > Pseudomonadota > Alphaproteobacteria > Hyphomicrobiales > Phyllobacteriaceae > Mesorhizobium > Mesorhizobium sp. IMUNJ 23232. The sequence goes on along the minus strand of NZ_JBIRCY010000010.1, from coordinate 15,890 downwards.
CGGGATCACGGAACCCGCCTCGCCGACCGGATCGACACAGCCGAAGATGATGTCGTCGACTTCAGCCGTATCCAGACCGTTGCGGTCGCGGACGGCTTCCAGCACTTTCGCGCCGAGCCGCACCGCCGGCACCTCGTGCAGCGATCCGTCCTTCTTGCCGCGCCCGCGCGGCGTGCGCACGGCGTCATAGACATAGGCTTCGGCCATGATCATTCCTTTCTTACTCATTCGCGGGTGCCCCAGGAGCACCCAGTCGGTCCGTTGCCGGTGGCGTGAGCCTCCGTCTAGCGTAGTGCCTCACGCAAGCGCTTCAATTCAGCCTTGAAACCTGCCGCATTGGCGGGTTCGGCTTCGTTCCAAAGTTCCATAAGTTCCGAATTCTGGCCGCTGACGCAGTCAACCGCTTTGAACGCCTTGCCCTTCAATCCCGTCAGAGCCTGCCAATTGGAAACACCTTTGAGCGCTGACTCGGCAGGCTCGGAAAGAAGACCCGATGCTCCGCCGGCAGCAGCGACGATTGCCGCGGCGGCCAAGGCCATGGAACCATCGGGGGCTTCAACGTAGCCACCCGTTCCGCACCCCGCATCAAGAGCGCGTGATATTGCCACAACGCCTTCCTGCTCGAACTCCGCGACGAAGTCGGCGGCATCGTCATTTTCGAAGGGTTTAAACCCCCAGGCTCCCACGACACGTTCCTTTATAGGCTTCGAGCAATCAGCAGTTTCATGATCTCGTTGGTTCCGCCATAGATGCGCTGCACGCGGGCGTCGCGGAACATGCGGGCGATCGGATATTCGTTCATATAGCCATAGCCGCCGAACAGTTGCAGGCATTCGTCGACCACTTTTCCCTGAAGATCGGTCAGCCAGTATTTGGCCATCGAAGCGGTCGCCGGGTCGAGGCCGCCGGCCACATGGCGGGTGACGCAGTCATTGTAGAAGACGCGGCCGATGGTCGCCTCGGTCTTCAACTCGGCCAGCTTGAACTGGGTGTTCTGGAAATCGAGGATCGGCTTGCCGAAGGCCTTCCGCTCCTTGACGTAGTCGATGGTGACGGCCAGCGCCCGCTCGATCATGGCAATGGCCTGACCGCCGATCAGCAGCCGCTCCTGCGGCAGTTGCTGCATCAATTGCACAAACCCCTGCCCTTCCTCATGGCCGAGCAGGTTGGCGGTCGGCACGCGCACATCGTTGAAGAACAGTTCGGAGGTGTCGTTGGCCTTGAGGCCGATCTTGTCGAGGTTGCGGCCGCGCTCGAACCCTTCCGCGCCGTCGGTCTCGACAACGATCAGCGAGACGCCCTTGGCGCCCTGCGCCGGGTCGGTCTTGGTGACGACGATGACGAGATTGGCGTGCTGGCCATTGGTGATGAAGGTTTTCGAGCCGTTGATGCGGTAGTGGTTGCCGTCCTTCTCGGCGCGCGTCTTGACGCCCTGGAGGTCGGAGCCAGCGCCCGGCTCGGTCATGGCGATGGCGCCGATCAATTCGCCGGTGGCGAGTTTCGGCAACCAGGTCTTCTTCTGCTCCTCCGAGCCGTACTGGAGGATGTAGGGCGCGACGATGGCGTTGTGCAGAACGATGCCGAAACCGTCGACGCCGGCGTGCCCGATCGCCTCGATGATGGCGCTCTCATGCGCATAGCTGCCGCCCGAGCCGCCGTATTCTTCCGGCATGGAGGCGCAGAGCAGCCCGGCAGCGCCGGCCTTCTCCCAGGAGGCGCGGTCGACCATTTCGTTCTTCTCGAACTCGTCGTAGCGCGGCGCGATCTCGTCCGCCATGAAGCGGCGCGCCATATCGTAGAGCATAGCGACGTCGTCCGCCGCCCAGGCGGGCTTCGGCAAGTCGAGAATTTCGGTCGGATCGGTCGCCAAGAGCGTCTCCCGTCGCGTCTTCGCCGGTTGTTTCTTATAGCCACTCTGTTCAAGCATGAACAGAGTTTAGATATATGCCAGATCAGAACGCCTCGGCCGGCAGCGCCATCATCGTGTCGGCGCCCGACGAGATGCGGGCGAGGTGGGCCGCGGTCTCGGGCATGACGCGTTCCATGAAGTAGCGGCCGGTGACGAGCTTGTTCTCGTAGAAGGATGTAGCGTCGCCGGCGCCGTTTGCCAGCCTGTTTTGCGCCGCCTTGGCCATCTGGCCCCACATATAGCCAAGCGACACAAGACCGAAGAGATGCATGTAATCGGTTGAGGCCGCACCCGCATTGTCGGGTTTCGCCATGGCGTTCTGCATCAGCCACATGGTCGCGGCCTGCAGGTCGTTCAGCCCCTTCTTCAGCGCCTTGGTGTACGGCGCCATCTTCTCGTCGGAGCGGCCGGCCTCGCAAAACTCGCCGACTTCCTTGAAGAAGTTCTGGATGGCGCGGCCGCCATTCATGGCAAGCTTGCGGCCGACGAGGTCGAGCGCCTGAATGCCGTTGGCACCCTCATAGATCATGGCGATGCGGGCATCGCGCACGAACTGGCTCATGCCGTGTTCTTCGATATAACCGTGGCCGCCGAACACCTGCTGGGCGGCAACGGCGTGCTCAAAACCCTTGTCGGTCAGCACGCCCTTGACGATCGGCGTCATCAGGCCGAGGGCATCGTCGGCGTCCTGCTTGTCCTTGTCGTCGCCGGAACGGTGGGCGACGTCGGAGCGGATCGCCGTCCACAGCGCGAAAGCCCGGCCGGCCTCGTTGAACGCCTTCATGGTCATCAGATTGCGGCGTACGTCGGGGTGGACGATGATCGGATCTGCCGGCTTGTCCGCTGCCTTCGGGCCGGACAGCGAACGGCCTTGCAGCCGCTCCTTCGCATAGGCAACCGCGTTCTGGTAGGCGGCCTCGCCGACGGCCAGTCCTTGTAGCCCCACGCCGAGGCGCGCTTCGTTCATCATGGTGAACATGGCCTTCAGCCCGGCATTCTCGTCGCCGATCAGCCAGCCCGCCGCCTCGTCATAGTTCATGACGCAGGTGGAGTTGCCGTGGATGCCCATCTTCTCCTCGATGGAGCCGCAGGAGACGCCGTTGCGTTTTCCGGGATTGCCGGCCTCGTTGGGGATGAATTTCGGCACGATGAACAGCGATATGCCTTTCACGCCCTGCGGCGCGCCCTCGATGCGGGCGAGCACCAGATGCACGATGTTTTCCGACAGATCGTGCTCGCCGGCCGAGATGAAAATCTTCTGGCCGGAGATCTTGTAGCTGCCATCGGCCTGCGGCGCGGCGCGGGCGCGCAGCAGGCCGAGATCGGTGCCGCAATGCGGCTCGGTCAGGTTCATGGTGCCGGTCCACAACCCCTCGACCATCTTCGGCAGATACTTTTGCTTCTGTTCTTCAGTACCATGCACGAGGATCGCGGCGATGGCGCCCTGCGTCAGGCCGGCATACATCATCAGCGCCATGTTGGCGGAGATCATGTATTCGCCGACCGCCGAGTGGACGCAATAAGGCAGGCCCTGGCCGCCGAATTCGGACGGCACCCCCAGCCCCATCCAGCCGCCGGCGCGGTACTGGTCGAATGCGTCCTTGAAACCTTTCGGCGTGGTCACCGAGCCGTCATCGTGACGCTCGCAGCCCTGCATGTCGCCGACCCGATTGAGCGGCTGCATGACGTTTTCCGCGAGCTTGGCCGCCTCGTCGAGAATGGCTTCCAGCACGTCAGGCGTGGCGTCGGAGAAACCTGGCAGGTTCGAGTAGCGCTCGTAGCCGAGCACCTCGTTGAGCACGAACAGCGTATCCTGAACCGGTGCCTTATAGGTCGGCATGCTTCCTCCTTGATCGCATGGCGTCGGCCATCGGGCGGATTGCGCGCGCACGGCCGTATTGGACGGATCGTGGGAGAAAACTAATTGACGTTTGCGTAAACGTCAATCGCGTGAAAGCCGATTCCGAAGCCAAAAATGCGATGGGCGGCGGACTGTTCGATCCGCCGCCCATCAGGATTGTATGCCGTCCAAAAAGTCAAAGCGCGACGCGCTTCGAGGCGGCCTGTCAGTTCACGTTGCTATTGGCGACCGCCACCGAACGCTCGGTGAGCATGCGCCGCACCACGGACATCAGCGAGCCCAGCTCCTCGATCGCCTCGTCCAGCGCGGCACGCTGCTTCTGCAGGCGGCCGAGCTGCTTCTCGGACTTGTCGAGCGTCAGGCGCAACTGCTTGGCGTTGGAACCGGTCGGGTCGTAGAGGTCGATCATCTGCTTCACGTCGCGCAACGAGAAGCCAATCTTGCGGCCGAGCAGGATGAGTTTCAGCCTCGCCCGGTCACGCCTTGTGTAGAGGCGGGTGCTGCCCTCGCGCTTGGGGTGCAGCAGCCCCTTGTCTTCGTAGAAGCGAAGCGTGCGCAGCGTCACGCTGTAGATCTTGGCCATTTCACCGATCTTGAAGAGGGCGTCTTCGCCATCCTCGATCTCCGGAAAAACGCCGGATGCCATGCCGGCGTCTTCGCCGACCCTCATTGGTTTCATCATTTCTTCCAGCTATCCCCGGCTGACATCGCGGCCTGACCGGATGTTCAGACGAAAGCCGTTCGGGGGTCACGACTTTCGCGAAGGTTGAGACAAACGTCGGCGAGCCGCAAGGTCCGCCTTTTACGTTAACGTAAGTGAAGGCGCGCATATAGAGACCCTTACGCTACGTAGCAAGCGCCCAGAGGTTGAATTAGCGCTTGCGCAGAAAAGGCGCCGCGGAGCCCTTTCCCGCGTTCCTTCGCGCAAAATTAAGCTTGGTTAACATCTTGTTTACCACGATGGGCGAAATGTGCGCATGTCGGGCTCTCGTGATTATCCTGTAGCGAATTCTTCACGAACATTCGAAGCGGGCATGTCGTTGGAGACTGGTTCCATCGCAGCCGAACGCTTCGTTTCCCGAGGAGAGTGGGAGCAGGCCGGTCCAGCCGGCACAGGCGAATGGGCGTTTCGATGAACAACAGACGGTCGTATCTCGATACCCTGAACGCAGGCCGGGAGCGCAGGCCGGGCACCACGCTCGACCAGATCACCCAATCACTCCACAATCTCGAAAGCCGGCTTGACCGCTCGCGCGAAGCGCTCGACGGCTTCGGCCGGGACCGCGACGACAGCGCAAGGCAATCGCGAACCGCCCCGGTCTACGAGAGCGGCCGTCCCTATCGCGAAACGCCGCGCGCGCCTCAACCGGCGCCAGCGCGGCGAGCCGAAACGCCGGCGCCCTACCAGTCGCTGGCCCGCGACCTGGACAGGGTGCGCGGCCAGGAGGAAGGCGTCGCCTCCGCCAGCCGGATCGCCGGCGAGTTGAAGAGCCTGCGCGAGGATTTTCGCCAGCAGATGGCTTCGAACATGCAGCGCGAATTCGAGACGCTGCGCGCCGAGATCGGCCGCATGATGGCCTCGACCGGCGGCGCGGCGATCGGATCAGAATTCGCCGCGGAACTCGACCGCATCTCGCGCAGCGTGCGGGAACTTTCCGAACGCACCGACGACAAGGGCATGAATGCGCTTCGCGACGACATCGAGCAGGTGCGCGGCGCGCTCGACACGCTGGCGCGAGAAGACACGGTCCGGTCATCGGACCGCCGCTGGGACGATTTCGACCGCCGCTGGACGGCTTTCGAAAGCCGCGTCGACGCTCGGCAGAGCGCACACGACCCGGAAATCGCGGCGCTGTCCGACCGACTGCAGATGATCAGCGAGGCGGTCAACAACCTGCCCGAATCGCTGTCGCTGCGTTCGCTCGAGGAAAAGGTCCGGACGCTGGCCGGAGCCATCGACCATTTCGTGCGCCAGCAGGACAGCCAGGCGCCCGAAACCTTTCATCTGATCGAGGAGCGTCTTGACGAGATTTCGCGCGCCATCGTGGCTTCCACTGCGGCGGCACAGGTTCCGCATCTCGATCCGGAACCATTCCAGCGCATCGAGGCACGCATTTCCGCGCTCGCCCGGCAGATCGACGAGGTCGTGGAAGACCGTCCAACCGCCGAAGTCATCACCCGGCTGAACACGCTGTCGCAGCGGGTGGACGATCTCGCTGCGCAAGGCGGGCTGCCCGCGGAAGCCATCGACCGGCTGTCGCGGCAGGTCTTCGCCGTCGCCGAGAAGATCGACCAGACGCCGGCAGCCGATCACGACGCGATGCTCAACAGCATCGACCAGCGTTTCGACGTTCTGTCGGCGATGATCGAGCGGCGTCAGGGGGACGCCATCGAGCATGGCAACCTGATGTTCCGTGATCTGGAGCGGAGACTTGACGAGGTTGCCGACCGCATCGACGTGCGCGCTGCCGACTCGCTCGACGCGACGCGTGTCATGAATGTCATCGATGCGCGTTTCTCGGATCTCGCCAACCAGATCGCCAGCACGCCGGCGGATAGCAGCGGCGAGGCGATCCGTCAGCTCGAGGACCGGCTGGAGAGCATCTCGGAACGCATCGATGCCTCCGCCGCCAAATTCGCCGGAATCGATCCCCGGCTCATCCGCAGCCTGGAGAGCCAGGTGGCTGCGCTCGCCGATCATCTCAACCGGCCGTCCGCGCCATTGCCGGAATTCGAGGACATCGGCCCGCGGCTCGACGAGTTGGAGCGCGCGATTGCCGGCAGCCGCGATTCCATCCTCGATGCGGCGCGCCAGGCCGCCGAAAATGCCGTCAGGACGTTGGACGGCTCGCAGAACCACACCGTCGCGGTGACCGGGCTTGCCGAGGATCTGCGCGCACTGGAATCGCTGACGCGGCGTTCGGACGACCGCAACGCCAAGACGTTCGAGGCTATCCACGATACGCTGATCAAGATCGTCGACAGGCTTGGGGCCATGGACGCAGCGGAGGTCGCGCCAACCGCCCCAGTGCGTCCCGTACCGGCCCCGGCGCCGGCCCGGATGATGGAACTCGGCAGCACGCCGCCTCTGCATGCTGATCACAATGATAGCGGGCTTTCCGCGTCGCGGCCGAGCGAAAGCAAGCCGGCCAAGATCACGCCCGCCACGACCCGCACGCCCGCCGAAGCCGCGGCCGAGGCGGCAATCGCGGCAATCGATGGGGAAGTTGATGAAAAGAGGCCCGCCGCAAAGACCGCGCGCTCCCTGCTCGGCGGGCTGACCCGTGCTCTTGGCCGCAAGCAGACCGTGGCCGTAGCAAAGAAGGAACCGCCGGCCGAACCGAGTATGACCGCCGAACAGACGGTCGAACCGGCGCTGGACGAGCCCCTCGATCCGAAGATCGCCAACCGGCCTCTCGAGCCGGGGTCGGGCGCGCCAGACCTTAACGCCATCATGAAGCGGGTGCGCGAGGAACGAGGCCAGACAGCCAAGTCCTCGGAAACCGACGCCGCCAAGTCGGATTTCATCGCCGCGGCCCGCCGCGCGGCCCAGGCGGCCGCGGCTGAGGCCGAGGTGCACAAGCGTGGCGCCGGCACGCCGCGCGCCTCGCGCGGTTCGCAAATCGGCCAGATCCTGAAGACGCAGCGCAAGCCGATCCTGCTGGCGGCGACCGCCATCATGGTCGTCCTGGCTGGCATGCAGCTCGGCAGTGCCTATCTCTCTGGCGACGAACCGGTCGTCGCCGCTTCCATTCCGCTCGTCGCCGAGCAGCCGATGCAGACGGCGAGCAGCGAAAAGACGCTCGAACCGTCGGCTTCCGAGCCCGCGGCCGCCGACGTTGCGGCCAGCCCGGCGCTGCCGGATACGGCGGGCGGGAATGGCGAGCAGGCGGCTGCGGGCGTCGAGACAGCGGCGCTGCCGATAGAGGAACCGCAGGAAGCTATGGATGCGCCCGCTGACGCGGATGTCCGCCCGGCCGATGCCCCGGTTGCCGCCGCGCCCCCGGCTGCGGCCACGCCCGCCACCGAGCCCACGCCGGCGCAAGCATCACCCACAGCCGCGACCGGAGAACCGACGCCGGCCCACATCGCCGGAATCCCGGCGGATGCCGGGCCGATCGCCCTGCGCGAGGCCGCGGAGGCCGGAGACGCCAAGGCGCTGTTCGAGATTGCTTCGCGCTATGCTGACGGACGCGGCGTCAAGGCGGACATGAAGCAGGCGGCCACCTGGTACGAGAAGTCGGCCGAACTCGGCTTCGCGCCGGCGCAGTACCGCATCGGCAACCTCTACGAAAAGGCGCTCGGCGTCGAACGCGACGTCGGCAAGGCCAAGACCTGGTACCAGCTTGCCGCCGAACAGGGCAACGCCAGCGCCATGCACAATCTTGCCGTGCTCTACGCGATGGGCGCCGATGGCACCACCGACAACGAGTCCGCCGCGCGCTGGTTTGCAAGTGCGGCCGACCTCGGCGTCAAGGACAGCCAGTTCAACCTGGGCATCCTGGCTGCGAAAGGCGTCGGCATGCCGCAGAGCCTGGAGGAGTCCTACAAATGGTTCGCGCTGGCCGCCAAGGCGGGCGACCGCGACGCGGCCACCAAACGCGACGAGATCGCCAACTCGCTGCGGCCCGAGCAACTGGAGAAGGCGCGCGGCATGGTCGACCTGTGGAAGGCCAAGCCGGTCGACCCAGAGACCAACTCGGTCGAGATTCCCGAATCTTGGCAGGAAAGCCCCGACACCACGGCCGCCGTCGACATGAAATCCGCCGGCATCGACATGAAGAAGGCGATCGGCAACATCCAGCGCATCCTCAACAAGAACGGCTACGATGCCGGCGGCGCCGACGGCGTCATGGGCGAAAAGACCAAGAACGCCATCATGGCCTTCCAGAAGGACAACGACATGGCGCCTACCGGCGAGATCGACGAAAAGCTCGTCCGCACGCTGCTCGCCAAGAAATAGCGTTGCGAATCCGCGGGGCCGAACTCACCGCCTCGCGCGAATTTAACCTGTTGAGATAATTTTTGTTTCGGCTTTGCGGCGAAGTTTGACTTCGCCGCAATGTCGGCGCATGTGCTTACTAGTCACGAAGGTGTTTTCGGCACGCTTCGCCGTACCGCATTTGCAGTCGAGTTTCCGGGTGGGCATTTATCTCCCGATCGCAGAAATGTCGGTCAACGTTCTGGTCCTGCTCGCCATGGGCGCAGCGGTGGGCTTCCTGTCGGGCATGTTCGGCGTCGGCGGCGGTTTCCTGATCACGCCGCTGCTGATCTTCTACAACATCCCGCCGGCAATCGCGGTCGCGACCGGCGCAAACCAGGTCATCGCCTCGTCCTTCTCGGGAGCGCTTGCCCATGTCAAACGCGGCACGCTCGACTTCAAGCTGGGCACGGTGCTGCTTGTCGGCGGCATCTTCGGGTCGACGATCGGCATCTATATCTTCTCGCTGCTCAGAAGCCTTGGCCAGCTCGACCTCATCATCTCGCTGATCTACGTCGTGTTCCTGGGCACGGTCGGCGGCTTGATGCTGGTCGAAAGCGTCAATGCGATCAGGCGCTCGCGTGGGGGCGCTGTCCCGCCTTCGCTGAAGCGTCCCGGCCAGCACAACTGGATCCACCGGCTACCGCTGAAGATGCGCTTCCGCGCCTCGAAACTGTTCGTCAGCGTCATCCCGATCCTCGGATTAGGGGCCGGTATCGGCCTGCTCTCCTCGATCATGGGCGTCGGCGGCGGCTTCATCATGGTGCCGGCGCTGATCTACCTGCTGAAGGTTCCGACCAACGTGGTGGTGGGAACCTCGCTGTTCCAGATCATCTTCGTCGCCGCCTACACCACCATCGTCCACGCCTCGACCAACCAGACCGTCGACGTGGTGCTCGCCTTCATCCTGATGGTCGGTGGCGTCGCCGGCGCCCAGTATGGCGCCAAGGCCGGGCAAAAGCTGCGGGGCGAGCAGTTGCGGGCGCTGCTGGCGCTGCTGGTGCTGGCGGTGGCCATCCGCCTTGCCTTCGACCTGTTCCTGCCGCCTCCCAACATCTACTCGCTGGCTCCCGGGATCTGACGATGCCACGGCCGCGCGCATCCCTCCTCGCCCTTGCCTTCCTCTGCGCCGTCGGATCGGCGTCGGCGCAGGAGCCCGCGGACCGGCTGCCGGAAGGCATCCAGATCGGCCTGTCGACCGACGTCATCCGCATCACCGCCGACTTCTCAGGCGCCGACCTGACCATCTTCGGTTCACTCGAAAACCCCGACCCGACGATCACCCGCCAGGGCCGCTACGACGTCATCGTCGTGCTGGAAGGACCGGCGCGGCCGGTGACGGTGCGGCGAAAGGAACGGGTGCTCGGCATTTGGGTCAACACGCAGTCCGAGACTTTCGTCAACGTGCCAGAATCCTACTCGATCGCCACGACACGGCCGCCGCAGGACATCGCCGATCCGATCGCCTACAAGCGTCTGGCGCTCGGTCCGGATTTTCTGCATATCCAGCCCGCCGAGGAGGGCCAGCCGCCGGCGACGCTGGATAGGTTCCGGGCGGCGCTGCGCGATCGCAAGGAGGCAGTCGGCCTCTTCAACGAACGGGTCGGCGGCGTGCAGTTCCTGTCGTCGAACCTGTTTCGCGCCACCGTCAGGCTCGCGCCGGACGTGCCCGTCGGCACACACAAGGCGCGCGCCTTCCTGTTCCGCAATGGCGTCTTCATCAAGGAAACGTCGGCGCAACTGGCGATCGTCAAGTCCGGCTTCGAGCAGATGCTGTTCAGGCTTTCCAACAACCACAGCCTGTTCTACGGCATCTGCGCCGTCGGGCTGGCGATCGTCACCGGCTGGCTCGGCCGCCTGGTGTTCCGCCGTGACTAATCACGCCGCCGAAGAGATGAAGGATCAGGCGGCCGAGGCCGACGGTCCATTCCAGGCCGCCGGCCGTGTTGCTGGCTGGCTCGGGCTTACGCCGTTCATTGTGCTGTCGCTCTGGCTCTACGGCATCGCACCCGACCATCCCTGGCGGAGCGGCACGATCCTGCTGCTGCTCGTCTACAGCGCGGTCGTGCTGTCGTTTCTCGGCGGCGTCCGCTGGGGCGCAGGACTTACGGCCGAAGGCGCGGACAAGAGACCGGGCGAGTTGTGGCTGGCCCTGCCGCCCGCATTCATCGGCTGGATAGCGGTGGTCGTGCCGGTGCCGCTCTCCTTCGCCATCCTGGCGGTAGCTTTCGCCGCGCTCGGCGCGTGGGATGCACTGGCCACCCACAGGAACAAGCTTCCGGAATGGTATGGGCGCCTGCGGATTATCCTGACGGTCGGCGCGGTCGCCATGCTGCTGCTCGCCTTCGCGTCGACGAGTTGAAAAGCGTATCAGCCCGGCCGCAGCATCCTGCCAGCAATGGCATAGGTGCGATCGGCGCCCAGCATATAGGCCATCAGCCCGTCGCGGCGGAACAGGCCGGCGAAGGCGCGGTCGAGCACGTTGAGCGAGCCCGTATAACTGCCGAAGGCGGGCATGATCATGCGCCTGCCGTCGGCGGCGAAGCAGCGGCGGCGCACGGAGCGGCCGCGCTGGACGATGCGGGCGCAAGGATGCAGGTGCCCCGCGATCTCGCCTTCGCCGGCATCCTTTGATGGCTCGTGACGGAACAGCAGCGAGCCTACCGACAATTCTCGCACGCTTTCACCACCGACGCCCTTGGGCGGATCGGGATCGTGATTGCCGCTTACCCAGAACCAGTCGCGTCCCGCCATCAGCGAGACCAGCGCATCGCGAAAAACGTCCGGCATGCGGGCGGAGCCTTCGCCATCGTGAAAACTGTCGCCGAGGCTGACGACGATTTTCGGCGCGAACTCGTCGATCGCCGATTTCAGCCGGGCAAGCGTCGCGGCGGTGTCATAGGGCGGCACCAGCGAACCGCGGCGCGCGACCGACGAGCCCTTTTCGAGGTGCAGGTCGGAGACGGCCAGCAACGCGAGATCGGGAAAGAACAGGGCGCCGCGCCAGTCGCAGACAGCGCTTTCGCCGGCGAACTCGGTGGCGCCGTCCCCTTCCCTGCCCCTGAAAAGCTGTACTGCGGTCATGCGTTGCCCATGGCTTCCTCGACCAGCGACGCCTCCTCGAGCAGCGTCTCGTTGGCCTCGCCGGGCACCCGCTCCTTGCCGATCTCCAGCATGATGGGCACCGCCAGCGGCGAGATATGGTCCAGATTCTTATGCACGATTCGGCCCGGAATGCGCGAGAGCATCTCCGCCAGTCTCCTGACATCGAGCAGGCCGGTCGCGGCGTCCGCCCGCGTCGCCTGCAGCAGGATGTGGTCCGGCTCATGCGCCCTCAGCACATCATAGATCAGGTCGGCTGAAACCGTCACCTGCCGCCCGCTCTTCTCCTGGCCGGGATGGCGTTTCTCGATCAGGCCGGAAATCAGCGCGCAATTGCGGAACATGCGCTTCAACAGGTAGCTGTCGGCCAGCCAGTCCTCCAGATCGTCGCCCAGCATGTCCTCGTCGAACAACTGTGACAACGGCAGTTTTCCGCTTTTGAACAGCGCGCCCATGTCGTCCAGCCCCCACACCGCCAGCGAATAGTCGGTGGCGACGAAACCCAGCGGCCGGGCACCGGCGCGGTCCAGCCGCCGCGTCAAAAGCATGCCGAGCGTCTGGTGCGCCAGACGGCCCTCGAAGGGATAACAGACCATGTAATGCCGGTTGCCGCGCGGAAACGTCTCGACCAACAGGTCGCCGCGCCTCGGCAGCACCGATTTTTCGGACTGGAGGCGAAGCCAGTCGGACACCTGGTCCGGCAGCGCCTTCCAGCGCGCGGGATCGGCCAGCATGCCGCGCACCTGGTCGGCGAGGTAGGTGGAGAGCGGAAATTTTCCGCCGGCATAGACCGGGATGCGCGGATCATTGCCGACGGCATTCGACACGAACGCCTCCGTCTCGCGGATGCCTTCCAGCCGCAAAACTTTTCCCGCGAACAGGAACGTGTCGCCCGGCGAGATCGATTCCAGGAAACCTTCCTCGATTTTTCCCAGCACCGGCCCGCCGCGCGACGCAACGCCCCTGCCCGAGCGGGCATAACGCAGTGTCAGATAAGGCGCCTCGACGATGGTGCCGACATTCAGCCGGTACTGCTGGGCGAAGCGCGGATGCGAGATGCGCCATTTGCCCTCCTTGGTCAGCCGGATTTTTGCGTAGCGTTCATAGGTGCGAAGCGCATAGCCGCCGGTCGCGACGAAATCGACGGCGCGATCGAAGGTCTCGCGCGACAACGCGGCGTAGGGCGCCGCGCCCCTCACCTCCTCGTACAGTTCCGTGGCGTCGAAGGATTCCGCACAGGCGCTGCCCAATATGTGCTGCGCCAGCACGTCCAGCGCGCCATCCACCAGCGGCGGCGTATCCTGCGCGCCGAGATAGTTCGCCTCGACCGCCGCCCGGCACTCCAGCACCTCGAAGCGGTTGGCCGGTATCAAGATCGCCTTGCTTGGCTCGTCGAGCCGGTGATTGGCGCGGCCGATGCGCTGGGCGAGCCGGCTGGCGCCTTTCGGCGCGCCGACATGCACGACGAGGTCGACATCGCCCCAGTCGATGCCGAGGTCGAGCGTCGAGGTGGCGACGATGGCGCGCAGGCTCCCCGTCTCCATCGCCTTCTCGACACGCCGCCGCTGGCTGACGTCGAGTGACCCATGATGCAGCGCGATCGGCAGCGTGTCCTCATTGACCCGCCACAGTTCCGAAAACAGCATTTCCGCCTGGCTGCGCGTGTTGACGAAAAGCAGCGTCGTGCCGTGCTTCCTGATGGCGTCGTAGATTTCCGGTATCGCATAACGCGAGGAATGCCCTGCCCACGGCACGCGCTCCTCGGAATCCAGGATGGAAATATCCGGCTTGGCGCCACCCGACACTGTGATGAGATCAGCCATTCGCGCCTCCTCACTCCCCTCAAGGGGGAAGGATGACCCCTGCGGCACCAGCCAGCGTCGCAATTCGTCCGGCTCGGCGACCGTGGCCGACAGGCCGATCGCCTGGACGCCAGGCACATAGCGCCGCAAGCGGGCGAGACCCAGCGACAGGAGATGGCCGCGCTTCGACGTGACCAGCGAATGCAACTCGTCGAGCACGACGTAGCGCAGGCCGGCGAAAAACCGTTTGGCGTCCGGCGATGCGATCAGCAGCGCCAACTGCTCGGGTGTGGTCAGCAATATATCGGGCGGCGACAGCTTCTGGCGCTGGCGCTTGTGCGCCGGCGTGTCGCCGGTGCGCGTCTCCATCGATATCGGCAGCCCCATCTCGGCAACGGGTTTGGTTAGATTGCGCTCGATGTCGACGGCCAGCGCTTTCAACGGCGAGATATAGAGCGTATGCACGCCGCGAAACGCCTCTCCCGGCTTGCGCTTCGGCCGGACGGCCAAATCCACCAGCGCGGGCAGGAAGCCGGCCAGCGTCTTGCCGGCCCCGGTCGGCGCGATCAACAGTACGGAATTGCCGGCCTGCGCCTTTGCCAGAAGCTCGACCTGATGGGCGCGCGGCGACCAGCCACGCTGCGAAAACCATTTTATGAATGGTTCGGGCAGCAGCGCGGCGGCATTCGCGGACAGGACGCGGCTCTGGTCGGTCACGCGAAAGACCTAGCGCGGGCGCAGCCGGCCGCCAAGCGAATTCTGGAACAAAAAGAGATCAGATGGCTCCGGCAATTCCGGGAACAGTTTTACTTGGTCTACCTGATAACCCGAAAGCCCCACTCCTGCCCTTCGGGCGTCCTTCGGACCTCCGGGGCCTATCGTAGTCATACATCTCGGATTTTGGTTATGACTCGCTGATCGGCCGACTCACCCGATTCTTTGCCGGCTCTGGCGTCGCCACCTCCGAGGCCTGGATTCCCGACACTCACCGCTCGCTTCGCTCGCTCACGAGGTCGGGAATGACGACAGTCACGGGCCGTTTCAGCTAATCGTCGATGTCTTCCGTTTGAGCGAAGCGTCAACGTCGGAGATTAGCCGAGGCAAACCATGATTGTCGTCATTCCCGACCTCGTGAGCGAGCGAAGAGTGTCGGGAATCCACGCCTCGCACTCAAAGCTACAAAGCCGGTGCGGAATCTGCTGCGCCGTATGACTGGCGAGCCGCAGCTAAAATCCAGGATGCGTGAATATGATGGCCACAAGGGAAGTCGCCGCTTATTGCGCGATGCCCGGCGGCACGGATCGCCCCAATCACCGCTTTTGCCGGCCTTGTCGGCCTCCTTGGTCATGCTTGTTCCGCAAAAATCCAAACGGGTTGCAGCTAACCATCTGTTTCTGCTTGGTTTTGCAAGCATGACATTCTTTTCGAACGGCCTCGCGCCCAGGCCGGGAGGCGGGCTGCTGCCTCCGAAAATCAAATCTTTTCAATGTGTTGCGCTGACAGAGTGATGGCCGCTTCGGCTTTCCGTCATCATCAAGGATTATTTTCTTATGACACTTGTATTTGTTCCCTATATGTTCCATATTGAATGCCGGCCTTGTCCGGAGGAGGCGGCATTGGAGTTTGGAGACGCGAGTACGACAATCGAGCGATACCGGGGAGCGCTGAAGCACATCCTGCTGATGCTCGTCGGCATGGCCGAGATGGGTTTTGGCAAGCCGCTGTCGCTGGTGCTCGGGGAAGCCGCTGTCGCCCCAAGGCCAGGACGGGCGGGGAAGACGGGGAGGAACAAGCCGTCCGCGGCGCTCTGCCTGCCGCGCCACCTCTACCGCGCCATTCTTCTGCTCTTGCGTCCGGCCGAATCCGCAGCCCGCCGCCTGATCATCGCGACAGCGCAAGGCATCGTGGTGACGCTGCCGCCGTTCCGTCCGCGAAAGCCAAAACCAAAAATTTCCGACACGGTGGCCGCCATGCGCCGCCTCGGCCTTGCCGTCACCCTGTCGAGAGAAGACTTTGCCCGCTATGAAGCCGAACGGAAAGTCGCCGAACGGCGTGCCGCCAGGCCGCGTGGACAAAACCTTTCGCTGCTCGATGCGCTGAAATATCCGTTCCGCATCCGCCGCAACTATGTGCCGGCGCATGCCGCCCCGCGCATCCGGTCGATCGACGACGATGCGCCACGCATCCCCCTGCCGCCGCCGCCGTCGCAGAACGATCCGATCAATGCGGCAAAGC
>NZ_JBIRCY010000104.1:0-14138 GCF_044326205.1 Mesorhizobium sp. IMUNJ 23232 | reverse complement strand
CGCAACCCGGCTGACACAAAGGCAAATTCAGCCCGCTCACATCATCGCATGGTCACTATGGCGACGGGCACATCAAGCCGCCGCGCAGAAAACCCATCTCAAGCAAAAATTGCAACTGTAATGCTAGGAACGGACTTTGTCATGGTGTTCGTCCAAGGCAATGCAGGGACCCGCGGAGATGGTGGAGAACTGCTGCAGCGCTCTGGAATGGAGCGCGGCAGGCTTCGACGGCGACCCGGGCCTAGCTTCTGCCCAGCGAGCGTTGCTTGTTAGGCATTCACGATGGTAGACACCGTGGAAAATCGAACAGCCTCCGGAACCTTGAGAGAAGGTGGCTCCAAGGTTGCGAAGCTTCCGGCCGACTTGAGTTGAATCCGTGACCCATCGGCGCGAATCGTCCGCGACACCATTGACCACGCCACATGACACGCTCACCTTCATCGGGCGGATCCCCGCTGAGTTGCAGCACCTGACGGTCTACTCCGCCGGCATTGCGACCGAAGCCAGGCAGCCAGAAGCCGGACGGGAGCTAGTCAAATATCTGTGTTCGCCGGAGGCGCTGCCGGTGCTGGGAAAATGGGCCTCATCTCGCCCGGTAGTTGAGCCGCGCACACGCAGCACTGCGCGAACCCCGAGGTCGCGCCCCGCGGCTCCGCCTGGTGGGGCATCTGTGGCGTGGCAAGGCGCCGCCGTTGCCTTTTACCTTTTATGAAGGTTCGCTTGATTGTCTCACCGACGGCGGACGGGCCAGTGACGGCCCCTCCGAACTCCGTCGGCGCCTGATCGAGAGGCTGCGAGACACATGAGCCGGCCTGAGATCGTGGAACAGCCGAGCGGGACCCCTCAAGAAAGCGCGCCCTCCGGCAGGCCGCCGAAGGCGCGCGTTCGGCGCCGGTGGCGGCACCTCGCCGTCCTCACCGCCATGCTGGGGATGAACAATGCCGAAAGCGGCATCCTCGTCATCCTGTTCCCCGCCATCCGGGCGAGTCTCGGCCTTTCGCTGACAGACCTCGGTGTGCTCTCAGCCGGTGCCAAAGTGAGTGGAGCGCTGTTCAGCCCACTTTGGGCATGGCTCGCGCGGCGCTGGAACCGCAAGGCGGTCCTGTTCACCGCCGCCGGCCTGTGGGGCGTTTGGGGTATCGGCGCCGGCTTCGCCAACAGCTTCGCCACGCTGCTCGCTTTCTATTGCATCCTGGCTGCCGGCTATGCCGGCGCTGTACCGATCATTACCGCCATCCTCGCGGATCTGTTCGACGATGCGACGCGTGGGCGGGCTGTCGGATATCTCTATGGCGCCTTGAGCCTCATTGGCTCGGTGCTCGGTCCGGCGCTCGGGCAGCTTTCGGGCATCGAGAACGGCTGGCGGATCGGGCTCTGGACGGTAGGGGCGCTCAACATCGCGGTAGGCATCCTCGTCTTCGTGACGTTCCGGGACCCGGGTCTCGGCGCATCGGAAACAACCCTGGTCGGCCGAAACCCAAGTGCAGACGTATCGATATCCAGCGCGCTCGCCGCCCTTTTCCGGGTCCCCAGCTTCCTCATCATGCTGCTTTCGAGGCTGCTGTCCGGCCACCTCCTGCTGGTGGGTTTCGGGGTGGTGTATCTCACCGAAGTCTATCACTTCTCCAACCAGACGGCGGCGCTGGTTCTCGGGCCGTTCGGCCTCGGCTATTTCCTAGGTGCCGTCGGCGGCGCGGTGGTCGTCGATCGCATGCATAGGAGATGGCCGGGCACAGGCCGCATCCTGTTCCTTCAGGGGGCACAGTTTCTGTTCGCCGGCTTCGCTTACGTCGGCACCCAGTTCAATTGGGGCCAGATCTCCATCTTCATGGTCTTCTGGTTCCTGATGGGCCTTGCGATGGGGGCGAACCCCGGCGTCAACAGGCCGATCGTCATGGCGGTCGTTCCGCCGGCGCTGCGCACTCTCGCCTTCGCCATCCTGGTGGCGATCGTCGAATCCTTGACGTGGGCGATGTACAATCTCGGCGCCGGTTGGCTGGGAGATATCTACGGACTCAAGCCGGTGTTTCTCGGGGTGCTGGTGGGCGCGATGATTGCCAACGGGGTCGTCGTCACCCTGCTATACGGAACCTATGCGCGCGATGTCGAGGCCATGCCGGGGCGTGGCGCGCAGCGCGCCCGCTAGGCTTGCCGGGAAAGCACCGAAAGCGGCGTCGGCCACGTGATTTCCGGAGCGATGACGCTGAGCCGGCTCGCGCGCAGAACGGTCGCAGGATCGCGCTGGTCCTGAGCCAACAGGAGGCTGACGCACTCCGATTTGACCCGTGCATGCGTGCGTCGGCGCACGTCCTCGATCGCCTCGAGCCGAATGCCCGGAAGAAACTGGCCGTGATAGAGCCGCAAGGTGGCGTCAAGGGCATCCAGCCGGCGCGCCTCCGGCGCCGCCGCGTCGGCAACGGCATCGAGTGAGAGCTGCAGGTCGCGAAGATCGGTCCGCACGTGATCGGCATTGAGGCCGATATGGTCGTTCTCGTGCCGGATGCTCTTGGATCCGATGAGAAGGCGCAGCCGATAGACAGTCGTCCGCAGAGCGTGCATCGCTCTGTCTCCGTCGAGCGTCGGCCATAGCCAGTCCGCCAGCGCCTCTTGCGGAAAGTCCTGCGCCTGCGCCAGCAGATGCCACAGCAGCTCCAGCGGCTTTCGCTGCGCCTTTCCCTCCTGCGCCTCCAACCGCCGGCCGTCGACATGGATTTCAAACCCGCCCAGGCAACGAATCCGAACCGGATAAGGCCATGTCTCATGGACTACGCCATTGCGCGGCGGCACGAGCTGCCATAGCTCGATCAACCGTCGGGTTTCGGTTCCCGCCCCCAGTCCCAAGGCGTCATTGGCGAGCTCGGCGGTGACCTCGCGTTGCATTCCGGTTATCTGCCGCCAGCCCAACTGGAGTGCGATCTCGGCCACGGAGCGCCACGCGGCCGCGAAGTCCGACCGGCGCCCCTGGACATGCGCCAGCACGGTCTCCGCGAAGGCCGCCTGGATCCGGAAACTGGCGTTGTCCGTGCGTTCCGCGATCAGCCGCAAATGCTCGATATGGGCCAGGGCCTGCTCATCGCCTTTCATGGCCGTGGCCCTCGCGAGCACCATGACCTGATGCGCGGCCTGGTGCGGTCCTCCGTATCGCCCGGCGTATTCGTGCCCGTGCATCGCTTCGGCGATGGCCTTGTCCGGGTTGGATTCACACAGGGCCACCACGGCGCGCAGATAGTGGGCGCCGAGCAGATCGGCGCGTCTCCACTGCTCAGGAGCGCTCGCGACGTAGCGTGTGATGGCGGCCTCGGCCCGCCCGAAGTCGGCCGCGTCGGCATAGGCCTGCGCCACAACCCAGAATGCGTTGGAAAGCCGGTGGGCCACGCCGCGCTGCTCTGCGAAGGCGACGGCGGCGTCGGTCAGCTGCTGCACCCGGTCCAGCGCGCCTTCGCGATAGGCGAAGGACAGGGCGCCGTAATACCAGGCCATGACGGCCAAAGGCGGCATGTCGCCCCGGCGCGCGAGCACCTCCAGGGTCTCCAGATAAGGCCGTGCGGCCGTCAGGTTGCCGCGCCACCAGATCAGGTAGTTCATCAGGGCGCTGCCGAACAGAAGTTGGGACCCCGGTGTCAGCCGCGGCAGAAGTGTCTCGATCTGCGTGCGTGCGGCCTCGATTTGTGGATGCGTGGGCCAACCGAGGAGCATCGCCATGCAACGCACGAGAATCAGGCGCTGCTCTAGGGCCGCCGGCAGGCCGACGAGACCGGGCTGCACGCGATCGATCTCTTCGATGAGCGGCGGCAGCTCTCGATAGTCCGACCATTCGGAAAGCGTCGCATTGACCTCGCCGGAAAGCGCCAGCACATATTCGACGGGCGCCTCGTCCGGCGAGAGGGCGCGGCGGATTTCGGCCAGCAGATCGCGCACGGCTGCCGGCTCGTGGGGCAGGCGGGCGAACGCCGACCAGATCGCGAACAACGGCCGGTCGCGCATCTGCGGCGGCAACATGAGAATGCTGTCGCGCAGTTCCCGATTCCGGCCTGAGTAGAGCAGCGTGTTGAGCCAGTCCAACACAAGGGCGGCCTCCGCAGGCACGGTGCCTGCATCGAGCGCAAGGACCCCGGCGGAGGTGAAGTCCAGACCGGCCATGCTCGCCGCCCCCGCCCGCAGATCGGCATCTTCCACCATACCCTGTTGGTTGCCGCCGATCGCCGCAACGTCGGAGACAAGATCCACGGTCCGCGTCACGGCGCCGTTTGCCGGCCCCCCGGCCTCGTCGCGGCTATCGGGCGTCTTGAATGCGCTCATGATCGCAGACCCCCAATGGTGGGCTCGCGCACGATACGGAATTCGGCGGATGACGCCAGATGCAGGTTCCCGAATGCGCGACGACGGCAACGCCTATTCAGGCCCCACATGATACCTCCGCCTGTTCGTCCGGTCTGTCAGCGGTGAAGATCGCACGCTTCATGAGTTGAATCCGTGACAGGACGTACGACACCACTCATTTATAGTGTCTTACCTTCGAGCATGCAGCGTTCGTTCGCCAGCTTCGCAACTGCCGCTCAGGCGTAAGGGTGGGAAAACAGGAGCACTCACCGCCGAGCGCACTCGAATCGATGCCGTGGCAGGCGCCCGCGCCCGGCTTTCGGGTCGCCAACGCCGGACGGCGCCAAGACGTGCCCATTTTCGGAGACGGACCGTGAAGCTTGCCATGTTCCGCAGTCATGCCGCGTTGTTTCTGGCGGTCTTCATCGACATTTTCTCATTCGGGCTGATGTACCCGCTGATCGTCGGGCTGTTCCACACCTCGCCGCTTCTCGCAGGCACCGCGCCTGGCATGCGCGACACCCTGATGTCGCTGGCCTTCGCCCTGTTCCCCGTGGGCGCCTTCTTCGGCTGCACGTTGCTCGGCGACCTCTCCGACGCGCTGGGGCGCCGGCGCACGCTCGTCATCTGCATGGCGGGCCTGGGGCTCGGCTACTCCTTGATGTGGCTGGCGCTGGAGGTGGGGATGCTCTGGCTGTTCTTCTTCGGGCGGCTGGTGGCGGGGCTCATGTCCGGCACCGCGCCCATTGCGCAGGCCAGCATGGCGGACGCGGTTCCCGCCGGCGAACGGGGCGACGCCATGGCGCAGATCACTTTGGTGAACACGGTGGGCCTCATGGCCGGGCCGGCCATTGGCGGGTTGCTCGGCGAAGTCGACCTGCGCCTGCCGTTGGTTTTTGCGCTGGCCCTGTGTCTGCTGAATGCCGTTCTGCTGGCGCGCGCCCGGTTCGGCGAGGAGGCGCAGCGACGGGCTATCTCGTTCGACTGGCGCCAGCCCTTCCTTCTGTTCGCGCGCATCGCGGAGCGGCCGCAGGTGGTGCCGCCGCTCGCCTCGTTCTTTCTGTTCCAGATGGGGTTCCTCATCTACTACACCATCATCCTGATCGTGATGCAGCGCGAGCATGGATTCTCCACCGCCCGGCTCGGCCTGTTCGCAGTGGTCATGGGCATCGGCTTCACCTTCGGCTCCGGCGTGTTCTACAAGCTCGTCGCCTCGCGGCTTTCGGGCGAGCGCGCCGTTGCCATCTTCGGGATGGTCTCGTGTGGCGGGCTGCTCCTGTTGAGCGCCCTTCCCCTGCCGGCCTGGGGGCAGGTGGCGCTGACTTTGTTCATTTGCGTGACCAATGTGCCCGCCTTCGTCGCGCTGCTCAGCGCCCTCTCCGGCTGCGTGGAGGAGACCGAGCGCGGGTGGGCCATGGGCCTTTCCAGTGCCAGCGTCGCGCTCTGCGTGTTCGGCTCCGGCATCCTCGCCAGCCTTCTGACCGTCGTGCCGGCGAGCACGCTTCTGTTCGCGGGCGGCGTCATCGTGATCATGGGCGCGGTGCCTGCGCTACGCATTCCGGCTGCCTTGGCCGTGGCGAAAAACTGAAGGGACCAGAAGAACGCCGGGATTTTTTTGCCTGCGACGCAATCTGTGACGCATCCGTGAGCCGACCGGTGCGGGTCGTGCGTTACAACCCAGCCGTTCGAATCCGGACCGCAGCGCTGAGGACTGCCGATGCAAGTGGGGCAAAACATGATCCGACAGGGCTTCTGCGCCGCACTGCTCGGCGTCGCGATATGGCTCGCCGCTCCCCATGTCGAGGCGCAAAGCCAAGTATACTGCGAAGCGGTTAACACATTCGGCAGCCCTGCCTGCAGCCAGCTCCAGTGGATCAAGTACGGGCAGAACGGCGGCACGGACGAAAACGGCGATGCGCAGAATGGCGGTGGACTCGGCGGCGTGGCACCCCCTTCGAACTTCAATACATCGGTCGAATATGTCAACGTCAGCAACAGCGAACACCCCACTTATGGCGTCATAGTGGGAGCCATTGCCGGGAATGGCGGAACCGGGGCGTATAATGAGGGCAACGGCGGCGACGGTGGTTTCGCGGGCGGGGCGCAGTCCGTCCTCACCCTGGGCGCCGGCGTGACCGTCATTCAGACCGGCAATCCCCCGTCATCCCAATGGACCGGCGTCATCACTGGCGGCGGCGTCCTGGCGACGGCCCAGGGCGGCACCGGCGGATATGGGGGCGGCGACGACTACGTCGTCGCCGGCAATGGTGGGAGCGCCGGCGGGGCAGAAATCGATGTCACGGACGCGAATGTCTCGACGTCTGGCGACTCCCTGGCCGGGCTTGTGATCTTCTCACTGGGCGGGTTTGGCGGGACGGGCGGATGTCAGGCTGGGGAACAGATTGGGAACCCCGGCCTCTACTGCGAACCGGACGACTCGTATGGGGGCAATAATGGCGGTTATGGCGGAAGCGTCATCGGCTACGAATACCCCAACGGACAGGCCAACGAGATCTCTGTCACCGCGGCGACGCAGGCGGTCTCGATATCGACGGACGGCACCGTTTCGCCGGCCATCGCCGCCTACCTGGTGGGCGGTGCCGGCGGTCCGGGTGGAACCAACTCCGGATATGTCAGCTCCGATGATGCCGGCTACGGCGGCGCCGGCGGCGATGTCACCGGCGATCTCGACATTATTCTCAGTGGGACGACGCAAAACCCCGTCACCCTGCAGACGAACAGCGACACTTCGCCCGGGATCAGCGCGCTCAGCCTCGGCGGCGCGGGCGGCTGGGGCGGTTCGAACGGTACGCAAGTCGATACCGGTACCGGCGACGGCGGCGACGGCGGCGCGGGCGGCAGCGGCGGCTTGATCAACATCAGCCTGACCGGCACCTCGATCGTCACGGCGGGCGACTCCTCGCCCGGCATCGTCGCCCAGTCCGCGGGTGGCATCGGCAATTGGGGCGGGGTCATCTACGGCCAAGCGGACGCTAGCGGCGGCAATGGCGGGGACGGCGGCGACGGGGGTGAGGTGACGATAACGCTCGACTCAGCCTCCGGGATCAGCACACAGGGTACCGATTCTTCGGGCATCATCGCGCAGAGTCTCAGCGGCGCCGGTGGCTCTGGCGGCAGCGCGAACGGCGTCATTGTCGCCGGCGGCAATGGCGGGGACGGCGGCGACGCCGGCGATGTGACGGTTGCGAACTATGGCTCGATCAGCACGAAGGGCACGACGGCCCGCGGCATCCTGGTACAGTCGATCGCGGGCGCTGGCGGATCGGGGGGCTCCGCGTGGACCGGCTTCTACAGCAGCGGCGGCACAGGTGCGTCGAGTGGCACGGCCGGCACGGTGACCGTGCAGCACAATGGATCGATCACCACCCTCGGAGCCAACGCGCAAGGGATCCTGGCGCAGTCCATTGGTGGCTTGGGTGGCGCCGGCGGGCAGGCAGGTGGCGTCGTCGCCGCGGTCGGCGGCGACGCCACCACCAACCCTCTCACCGCCAATGGCGGCTCCGTCGATATCGGCACCAACTGGGGCTCCATCACCACGTCCGGCATTTCCGCAATCGGCCTCCTCGGACAATCGATCGGCGGCGGCGGCGGCGACGGCGGCGGCGCCGGGAGTGTCTTCGCCAGCGTCGGCGGCACAGCTGGGGCAGGCGGAGCGGGCGGGACAGTGTCCAGTTGGAGCAACTATAACACGGCCATCACCACAAACGGGGATATCTCGCCCGCCCTTGTCCTGCAGTCGATCGGCGGCGGCGGCGGCAATGCCGGCAATGCCAGCGGCGCTGCCCCCTTTGCGCAGGTCAGCATCGGCGGTAGTGGCGGCAATGGCGGCAATGGCGGTTGGGCCAGCTTCTACATCGAAAACCCGACATTTACCACCGTCGGGACGAAGTCGCCCGGCCTCGTGGTGCAGTCGATCGGCGGCGGCGGCGGCACCGGCGGCAACGCTTTCGCCGGCTCGGTCGGGGAAGGTTTCTCCGCCTCGGTGGCGGTCGGCGGCTCCGGCGGGTCGGGAGGCGCTGGCCTTCCGGCCCAGGCCCAGGTGATGGGAGGCACCATCGCGACGGGCCAGAATCCGCTGCTCGTGAGCGGCGGAACCACCAGTCAAGGTCCCTGCCCATCGCTGCCCTGCAACCTGCTTCCGGTCGACGATTACGGCGTCGTGGTCCAGAGTATCGGCGGCGGCGGTGGCCACGGCGGATCGGCGTCCGCTCAGTCTCTCGCGATGGCGGTTCCGACGCCGACCGGCGATCAGGTCGCCGTGTCCGTATCGGCAGCCTTGGGCGGGACGGGCAAAACCGGCGGCAACGGCGGGGCTGTGAACTTTGCGTTGTCGGACGGCGCCAAGATCATCACCGCTGGCCAGGGCTCGACGGCGGTCCTGGCACAAAGCATCGGTGGCGGCGGCGGCGCAGGCGGCGACTCCTCGGCGCTTGCGATGGCGGTGGGATATTTCGATACGCCCAAGGGCTCCGACTCCGTATCCGTGGAAGCGTCGTTCGCGGTGGGCGGCAATGGCGGTAGTGGCGGTACTGGTGGCGCTGTCACCATTGCGCTCGGCGGCACGCAAACCTGCACAAGCAGCGGTTGCACGACCGCGCCGGACCAATCCGGCAGCAACGCCCCAACTTCGATCACGACCTATGGCGACTTCGCCGACGGCCTCGTCGCGCAATCGATCGGTGGCGGCGGCGGCAACGCAGGGTTCGGCAGCAGCAACACCCAAGCCTACGGCACCGGCACCAACGGGTCGCTCACCGTTACGCTGGGCTCGCAAGGCGGCACTGGCGGAGCAGGCGGCAGCGTGTGGGTTGATCTGTATACCGGAAACAGCATCACGACCTGGGGCTCTGGAGCGGTCGGCTTGGTGGCGCAGTCGGTCGGCGGCGGCGGCGGAGCATCCCAGGGCGGCTCTATCGGAGTCGGCACCTCTTTCACGGTGGACGACACAAACTATTCGGTCGGAGTGAACGTCAATCTGGGCTCCACGGGCGGCAGCGGCAGCACGGGCGGCGCCGTTACGGTATCCGCAAATGCGCCAATCACGACCCATGGCGGCGACGCGACCGGCCTGCTGGCGCAGTCGATCGGTGGCGGCGGCGGGCTCGGCGGATCGGCCGGATCCGACGCGTCGGCGGACAACCCGGTAATTCAAGGAATGGATCAACGCCAGGCGCTGAGCAACTGGGGGAACTATCTCCAAGGTAAGTCGGACGGCTCGTTCGCTGCCAACTTCAACGTCTCCGTCGGAGGCAAGGGGGGGACCGGCGGCAACGGCAACTCCGTATGGATGGCACTCTATGCTCCCATCACGACGGCCGGGGATTGGGCCAATGGTGCCGTCGCCCAGAGCATCGGCGGCGGCGGCGGCAAGGGCGGCAGCGCCGCCGCGAGCGGGACGGGCGGGCTGTCCTATGTCACCGTAAACACCAATGTGGCTGTCGGCGGGAAAGGAGGGGCCGGCGGTTCCGGTGGTCCGATAACGGTCTATCTGGGCCAGGGCTACCATGACAATTCGGACTACAATACCAATATCAGCACGGCCGGATTCGGCGCTGCCGGCGTGATCGCCCAAAGTATCGGCGGCGGCGGCGGCATCGGCGCCGACGGCTCCGACAGCGCGACAGGCGTGCTCTCGGTCGGGGGCACAACCGATGGTTCGAGCGGCCCTGCCGGCGACGGCGGCACGGTCACCGTCAGCCACTACAATCCCGATTCCACCAGCATCGCCACGACCGGCGATGCGGCCGACGGCGTGATCCTGCAATCGATCGGCGGCGGCGGCGGCATGGCAGGCGCCGGCAGCAGCCTCTTTGTCGGCGATTTCCAGCAATCGGGGACACTGGCGCTCTCGGCGGGCGGCGGCGAGGGTTCCAGCGGCGACGGCGGCGCAGTCACTTTTCATCCGGACTCCAATTCCGATACCCCTATTGCCATCTCGACGGCCGGCAATAACTCCTTCGGCATCCTTGCGCAGAGCATCGGCGGCGGCGGCGGCATCGTGACAAGCCAGCCGAGCTCTTCGGCTGCCCCTATCCTGACGATCGGCGGCAATTGGGTCACCGGCGCGAGCAACAACGGCGGCACCGTCTTCGTCGGTCTGGTCAGCGAAGGCACGATTACCACGACGGGCATCGGCGCACACGGCATCGTCGCGCAATCGATCGGCGGCGGCGGTGGCGTCATCCGCCTCGTGAACTCGGACGGGGACACTCCGGCGCTGAATACGGACTTGTCCGGCCTTTCCAATACCCGAGCCAGCGGCTACGGTGGGGCCGTGAACGTCACGGAGGACGGCAGCATTAACGTCTTCGGCGCGGGCGCGGTCGGCATTCTCGCGCAAAGCATCGGCGCCGGGGGCGGGCTCGTCACCGCCGGGGACTCGATCCAAGCCGGCTCTCCCGCAAACTGGGTTGGGGGCTCCGTCGGCTCGGGTGGCACCGTTAGCGTTACAACGAATGGTCCTGTTGCGGCCACAGGCCTCAACGGCATCGGTATTTTCGCGCAAAGCACAGGCCCCACGTCAAGTGGGAATGGGCAGGTTGCCGTCACAGTCAACGGCAATGTGATCGGCGGCAGCGGCGCAGGCGCCACCTACAGCACACCAGGCAGCGCCGGCATCGTGGTGGATAGTCCGTCCGGCAGCAACAACGGCAACGGCAATCAGGTGACCGTGAACGCCGGCGGCTCCGTCAATACGGTGTCCGGCAGGGACGGCACTGTGATCCTGGCCTCGGGCGGCGGCTATGCGAACGTCACCAACGACGGCACCATCACGGGCTCGACCTATCTGGGCGGCGGCCGCTTCACCGGCAACACGCCGCAGACCGGCAGCTCGGCCGCCAGCGTCGCGGCCGGCGGCACCTTCAAGAATTACGGCACCTACCATGCCGGCGCGATGGTCGACGCCGCGCTCCTCGCCAATCGCGGCACCGTCAATATCGGCCTGCCGGGCGAGATCCGCTCGACCCATCTCACCGGCGATTTCATCCAGACCGAGAGCGGCCGGCTCGGCGTCAGCATCGACTCCCTCAACGACGCCGCAAGTCACCTCCAGGTCGACGGCGCCGCCTCCATCGACGGCGTCATCGTGCCGACGGCAATCACGCTTCTGCCCGGTTCCGTGCAGGTCGTGACCGCCGGGGATCTCGATTCGACGGCCGGCGGGCTGGATTCGCTGGTGTTTCGCTGGGATGTGGCCCAATCTGAAAACACGCTCTCGATCACGCCGCGCTCGAACTTCACGCCGGACGGCGTGTCGCTGACCGACAGCCAGGCCTCGCTAGCCAACCATTTCAGCCAGGCTTGGCAAAACGCCGACACCGCCTTCGCCAAGCGTTTCGCCAACCTGTCGCAAATCGCCGGTGCGGGGGGCTATGCGGCCGCTCTGGACGAATATTCGAGCAAGGACATCTACGCGCCGTCGCTCGCCCTGATCAATTCGGCAGGCACGATCCTCGGCGCCTCGATGAGCTGCCCGGTCTTCGTCGACCAGAAGGTGCTGCTCGAGGAAGACAACTGTCTCTGGCTCGACGTCTCCGGGCGCTGGAGCGATCAGGATGGAACCGACGATATACAGGGCTACGATGTCACGACCACCAGCTACCGCATCGGCGCCCAGCAGATGATCGCTCCCGACTGGTATCTCGGCGGCTCCTTCGCCTACGGGCAGAGCTCGGCCTCGATGGACGGCGGCTCCTCCGGCAACGGCGACACCTTCGACGGGTCCGTCGCGCTGAGGCACACGATAGGCCCATGGTTCCTCGCCGGCTCGGTTGCGCTGGCCCATGGCTCGTTCGACGTCAACCGCCAGGTCAATCTGCCGGGCTTCACCGCCCCGCTGGAGAGCGATCCCAGCGTCTTCCTGGCGGGCGCGCGGCTGCGCGCCGGCTATCAGTTCGCTTTTGACCACTGGTACGTCCGGCCTTATGGCGATCTCGACCTGATCTACACGCACCTGTCGGCGGTGGAAGAGTCGGGATCCCAGCTCTACGCGCTGGATCTGGGCAGCAGCAGCGACACCAACGTCGCGCTCTCGCTGATGGTGGAGGTCGGCGGCCGCCTCGATCTGGACGCGCAGACGACACTCAGGCCCTATGCCGCCTTCGGCGTCAGCTATCTGCCGGACAACACACGGACGGTCGACGCGCGCTTTGCCAGCGCAACCCTCGATAATGGAACCTTCACCGACTACCTCGAGTCGCCGGATCTTCTGGGCCGGATCGATCTCGGCCTGCAACTCTACAGCGGCAGTGGCTTCGAGGTGAAGGCGGGCTACACGGCCGACATCGGCGAGTCCTTCCTGAGCCAAACCGCCAGCGCTCGAGTCGGCTTCCACTTCTGATGATCTGGTCTCGGAATGTCTGGTCCGGTCGCGTCTCGACGGCATCACCAGGAGCGGATCGCTTGCCTGCGGCATCTCGATCAGGCAGTTCTTGCCGCCAGCTACAACCAGAAGGATAAACGGCTTTGCAGACGTTCAGTTCGTCAAGTGTTCGTGCGGCAGCGGTGGCGGCGGTCATGGCGCTGTTAGCGCCGGCAGCCGCTCAGGAAGCCGGCTCTGCGCTACCTGGCGGGGCTTCCTCGCTGCAGGAGACCTATCAGGACTGGAAGCTCGCCTGCCAAAGCGCGCCCCAAACAGCCTGCTCGATCTCCCAGCAGCAGACGCAGCAAAACGGACAGCGCGTGCTGGCGATCGAACTGCTCAAGGGTGCGGACGGCAGCGTCGCAGGCAACCTTTTCCTTCCCTTTGGCCTGCTGCTCGATGCTGGTGTCACGCTTCAGATCGATGACGGAAAACCGCGCGAGCCTGTGCGCTTCTCGACGTGCCTGCCCGCCGGCTGCCTCGTGCCGCTCAGCTTCGATGCCAAGACGATTGCGGCCCTGCGGACGGGTACGACCCTTAGGATCAAAGCCAAAAGCATCGACCAGAAGGAAGTGGCTTTGTCGGTTTCGCTGAAAGGTCTGGCCGCGGCGCTGGACAGGCTTAAGGTCTTGACCGGCGCCTAGCTGCACGCCCAGTTTGGCCCGGTCCCCGCAGTCGATCGGCTTCATCGAACCCTGCGACAGCACTTCCGTGCGCAAGGCGGCAAACTTGGTTCGAGCCCCTCAGGAAGATGTCGCGACTTCACGACTCCATCCCGATCCGCGCGTAAGCTTCGCGACCGAGCGTCGCTGGCGCGCATCATGTCACGCATAAGGAGCTAATTGATCGTTCGAGTTCGGATGATGGGGCATCATGAGGATTTGAGGGGGCGGTCACGTAGCGGCTTGGTGAGTGTCGGCCTTTCTGGTGTCGCTGGCCTTGCCGGGCTACCAACCTTGGAAGGTCTTGCGCAGCGTGCCGTCGAGGGTTTGCGTGCGCGTTTGCAGGAGCAGGTGAGCACCCCGTGAGGATGTGTTGCAACGTTTCGATTACCGGCGCTATAGCAAGTCCCCTTCGACATTTTCGGAGGATTAGATGTTCAAGGGCCGCCAGTTCGATAAGTCAGTGATCCAGCTGCGCGCGCAAGGGTTGCCTATCCCGGCCGGAGCGTCAGGGTCTCTGATTGGGATCGTAAGCGAAATTCAAGCTGACACGATTTCGGACCAGCGCACAAAATGATGTATATCGGTCATGATACGCGCGTAGGCCGTTAGGAGCGCGGGAAGATGCGGCGATGAGCGCTTGGGCCTAAGTGTCCGTCCGGGGACTTTGTGAGCGGGCAGAATCGGTTGTCGGATTTTGAGTTTCTGGTTTTGGATCGGTTGTGATTCCTTGTTCGGCATGATTCGAGAAGGAATGCGCCGATGTGGACCGC
>NZ_JBIRCY010000103.1:0-14650 GCF_044326205.1 Mesorhizobium sp. IMUNJ 23232 | reverse complement strand
CGCGCCACACGATGCCGAGAAATACAAGTGGCGAAACCTGATCGAGCGGCTGTTCAACAAGCTCAAGAACTGGCGCCGCGTCGCCACCAGATACGACAAGACAAAGGAGTCTTACCTCGGCTTCGTCACCATCGCAGCAGTCAAGCTTTGGTTACCCTTTGTCCACGAGGCCTAGCCTTTTGCGAAAACAACACTTGGCTTAACGACCTCAACAACGATTTCCGCAACATGTTGGCACGAGGAAAACTGGTAATATATGGCAAGGAGTTGATCGAAGACCGGTTCGTAGTCTTGAAGCGGTTCGGCTTCTTCAAGCAGGTTGTTCCCCCGATTAGCGGCGCGACCTACTTCGGCGATGCTCTCAGGATTGCGGGCTCAGATCATTTTTCGATCGCCAAGCCTGAAAACGCTCAGGCCATTCAAAACCGCTTGCTTTGTCAATTCATCGCAACAATTGCGCGCACCGGCTTCGCATTGAACAATGTTTCTGAAGGCAATGGTGAACTTCGAACCGTCGTAAACGGATGCGAAATTTGCGTCGTTTCCGGACGAATTGAGGATTATCCGATAAACAAGGAAACCGTTTTTGCGCTTCCCTGCAACGAATATTTTGATGATCGATGTATCGATGATGGCCGCAGCACTTTGGGAGCTTACGTCCATCGACACTATGGAGAACGATCTTCTTCTTTTGCCGCGTTGATCCAAGCACAATGCAAGCGTAAGTTTGGTGATGGCGCTGATCAACAAAAGACAGCAGACGAGACTGCGAAAAGCTTCGGCGTTGGCCGCTGCATCTTAATTTCGGCGCCGTTTGGAGAATCCCCTCCGGTAGCTTTAGTTTCGACTACAACTCAACGATCAGGACAGGGATTGGCTTCCCGCATCTCTTATTTGTTTGACGGGATGCGCGAACTCTTCACGTTATTGGCTGATGCACGCCTCAACCAGGTTGTGATGCCGGTCATGGGGGCAGGCCACGGCGGGATCAACTCGTCCTTGGCCCTAGTCGGCCTCGTACTCGCGTTGGCTGAGGCTGCGCGATACGGACCGGAGCAGCATCGTCGGAAAAAGGTTACTATCGTTGTGTTCAGACGAAGCCCTACTGAACCGGCGGAAGTTGCGCCTGACGTCATCCGTCGAGCCTTGGCGCTCATCGCGAACAGAGACTGACGACGTCGTCAATCTCATTTGTTGCTCTTCGTCTTTTCGAACGCGAGCGTGGCCATGGCTTGCGCCACATAGGGCGCCTTCTCTGCCGCTACACCCTCACTCCCACGATTTCCCATATCTTGCCGTTCACCGTCGCCTCGTCGCCCACGCCTTTTCCGAACAGCGCCTTGGCCATCGGTGAGACGTGGCTGATCGTGCCGTGCGCCGCGTCGGCCTCGTCCTCGCCGACGATCGTCCAGGTATGGTGCTTGCCGTCCTCGCCTTGCAACCTCACCGTCATGCCGAAGCGAACGACGTCAGAATCCGGTTCGGGTACCGAAACCTCCGCCGTCTCGCGCCGCGCCGTCCAGTAGCGCAGGTCGCGCGAAACCAGCGCGATGTGCTCGCGGTCGGATTTGCGCTCGGCATCGCCCAGTTCCTCGCGCAGTCTCGCGAGTTCCTTCTCGATCAGCGCCAGGCCTTTTTCGGTAACGAGATTGCGGTGCGGGCTCACCGGCCGCTCGCCGATGTCGGCGATGGCCTCGTTGTCGTCCTCCCGGGTGAATGCTCTGCTCATTCGAGGAGCGTAGGCCTTTGCCACGTCTTGGACAAGCCGCGAACCGCGCGCCTGGCACATATCCTGCGTGGCGCGGGCAAGCGGGAGGCGATTGGCGGAATCTGTGCCGATGTTGAACAGGCGTTCCTTTCTGGCAGGTTCGGCCGGCCTCGCGGCGGCGGGCTTTTCCGTGCCTGCTTCGGCGATCTCGCGCACGCCGGCCGGCATCGAAACGGCGGCGTTGCGCGGCGCGATCAGCGCTGGCGAATTCGGCGTCGCGCCCGGCACGCTCGACGACCAGAGCAAAGCTTTTTCAAAACTCCTGGACAAATCGGCCGAAAACGAAACGCCGATCTTCCTGCCGCCCGGCACTTACATCGTCTCCAACATCACCTTGCCCCGCCGCGTGCGGCTTTCCGGCGTGCCCGGTGCCACAAGACTGCTTTACGGCGGCGACGGGTACCTGCTGCGTGCCGAAAACGCCGACCACATCGAACTGACCGGGCTGATGCTGGACGGCGCCAACCGCTGGATCGGCGACTACGCGCAAGGGCTGGGTGACTTTCGCCGGGTCGCCAACCTTGTCGTCGACAATTGCCAGATCGTCGGCAGCGGCGGCAACGGGCTGGCCCTGGAGACCGTATCGGGCCGCATCGAACGCACGACCATCTCGGGCGCCGCCGAATCCGGCATCTATTCGGTCGAGGCCGGCCGGCTGTCGATCACAGGCAACAGCGTGACCGACTGCGCCAATGGCGGCATCCTGGTGCATCGCTGGCAACCGGCCGACGATTTCACCATGGTCACCGGCAACCGGGTCGAGCGCATCGCCGCGCGCAAGGGCGGCACCGGCCCCTACGGCAACGGCATCAACGCCTTCCGTGCCGACAAGGTGATGATCGCCAACAACACAATCGCCGACTGCGCCTTTTCCGCCATCCGCGCCAACAGCTCCAGCGACGTCCAAATCCTCGGCAACAATTGCAGCCGCAGCGGCGAGACCGCGATCTATTCGGAATTCTCGTTCCAGGGCGCGGTGATCAGTTCCAACATCGTCGACGGCGCCGCCAACGGTATCGCCATCGTCAACTTCAACGAAGGCGGGCGGCTGGCTGTCTGCAACGGCAACATCGTCCGCAACATCTCGAATGTCGGCCCCTATCCGTTCGACCGGCCGATGTTCGGCGTCGGCATCACCGTCGAGGCCGACACCACGCTCACCGGCAACGTGGTCGAGGAAAGCGCCCGCTACGGCATGCAGCTCGGCTGGGGTCCCTACCTGCAAAACGTCTCGGCGACCGGCAATGTCATCCGCAAGGCCGGCGTCGGCATCGCCGTCACGGTGGTGGAGGGCGCCGGTCCGGCTGTCATCACCGACAACGTCATCGAGGCGACCCCCGACGGCGCCATCGTCGGCTTCCGCTGGAGCGACACCGCCACGGGCGACCTCACCGCCGCCGACGCGACGCGCTACAGCCACCTGACCATCGAGCGCAACCATGTAAGCTGAGGCGGTGTCCGGCTATGGCAGAACCGCCTCTTGTGCGTCGGGTCAACGGCTTCGCATCCGCGCGACCCTCGCCTATGCCAGAAGCGCCTCCGCAGGACGCAACGCACCAACAGCAAGCCCCTTGCGGTTGAGGACAGGCGGCCGGGCCATGCCGGCGAGCCGTTTGGAAAGTTCCTCGTCCCGCTTCAGCAGC
Organism: Mesorhizobium sp. IMUNJ 23232; assembly: GCF_044326205.1. NCBI lineage: Bacteria > Pseudomonadati > Pseudomonadota > Alphaproteobacteria > Hyphomicrobiales > Phyllobacteriaceae > Mesorhizobium > Mesorhizobium sp. IMUNJ 23232. The sequence continues at coordinate 11,239 of NZ_JBIRCY010000103.1, read as the reverse complement.
CGGCTCAAAACCGCCGCGACCATAACCTCCGCCGCCCGCTCGCCGCCGTCGCCGGCCTTCAGGGCTATGCCGAAGCCGAGTTCCGGCAGGGCCGCGCAATAGACCCCTTCCGCACCGATCTTGACAAAAATCCGCCCGGGCGCCGCCTGCATCAGTCGCGTGTCGGCGCGACCGGTGCCAGCCACATAGAACGGCTCGGCCATGCAGGCCGCCATCAGCCGTTTCGCCGCCTTGGCGCGGGTGGGCGACAGCCCCTGCCCCGTCACCATTTTCGCAAAGCCGACGGCCAAGTCCTTGAGCGGAATTGCATAAGTCGGGATCGAGCAGCCGTCGATGCCGCTGTGGTCGGCGTCGTGTCTGGCGCCCGTCACACCCTGCATGGCTTCGCGCACCATCTGCTGCGAGCGATGTCCGGCCGCCACATAGCCCCGCGGGTCGACGCCAAGGTGGACGCAGGTGCAGATGAACCCCGAGTGTTTTCCGGAACAATTGTTATGCAGATCGTTCGGCTGGCGGCCGGCTCGCGCCAGCGTCAAGGTCGAGTCCTGATGGCTCGGCCAATGCGTTCCGCATTCCAGCGCCGTGCCGTCGAGACCCGCCTTGGAAAGCATCGAGGCCGCCAGGTCGACATGCGCCGGCTCGCCGCCGTGGGAAGCGCAGGCCAGCGCCAATTCCTTGTTTGCAAAGCCGTAAGCATCGGCCGCGCCGCTTTCCACCAGCGGCAAGGCCTGGATCGCCTTGACGGCGGAGCGCGGAAACACCGGCTGCCCGCCATCGCCGATTTCCAGCACGGATGTGCCAGATGCGTCGAAGACGGCTACAGCGCCGCGATGCACGCTCTCGACGATGTCACCGCGCAGCACTTCCACAAGCACCGGATTGGTCACGATTTCACCCTCATGCTTGATTCCATTCCGCAAAGCGGCGCTACTGGTCAAACGCGTCGTGCAGGATTTCACGCAGCGTCAATGCACCGCTGCCATCAGCCGACTCCCGGAAGCGGATATCGTCGATCAGGGCCTGCCCTTCGGCCGAGATCAGGATCAGCGTGTCGGTCCAGTTGGCGCGCGGCGTTTTCGCGAAACCATAGGCAATAGCGACCTCCGTCCGCCCCGCTCTTTCGACAGGCGCTCCCGGTTCGCATGTGTCGGGTCGGTCAGGAAAGCTCTGATACGGAATACCGTCACCGAAAGGCGGTTTCTCGTCGGGCGTCGCCTCGGCGATGATGCGGTTGCGCTCCTCGGCCTCGGCGATGACCGCGAGCAGCGACGGCGTCAGAAGCGGCTTCAGTCGGGCTTCGTCTAAGGCGGTACGGGTCGCGCAGAAGGCGGTCGCCACCCCGGCGGCCGTGTCGGCTCGCGCCGGCATGGCGAATAGGGTCAAGGCGACCGAGGCTGCCAGCAGGCAGAACCGCATGATCGGCAATTTGCTGTCCTCAAGGAATTCGCGCGTCGGATAATACCGGCGGGTTCAACCCCGCCATTCCCGGCGGGAATATGACCGTTTCACGCCATCCTGGCCAGCGCCGAATGCTCTACCTGATCCGGTCGAGGATGGAGACGTAATTCGCCACCGCCGCGCCGCCCATATTGAAGATGCCGCCGAGTTTTGCGTCCTTGACCTGGATGCCGCCGGCCTCGCCGACAAGTTGCATCGACGTCAGCACATGCATGGAAACGCCGGTGGCGCCGATCGGGTGGCCCTTGGCCTTCAATCCGCCCGACGGATTGACCGGCAGGCGCCCGCCCTTCTCGGTCTGGCCCTCGGCGACGATCGCCGCTCCCTGCCCGCGCGGCGCAAGGCCCATCGCCTCGTATTCGATCAGCTCGGCGATGGTGAAGCAGTCATGCGTCTCGACGAAGGACAGGTCGTCGAGCGTCACGCCGGCATTCTTCAGCGCCCGCGACCAAGCCTGCTCGCAGCCGTCGAACAGCAGGATGTCGCGCTTCGACATCGGCAGGAAATCCTGGACATGCTCGTTGGCCCGGAAGGCGACGGCGCGGCGCATGGACAGCGCTGTCGTAGCGTCCGTCAGCACCAGCGCAGCCGCTCCGTCGGATACCAGCGAGCAATCGGTACGCTTCAGAGGACCGGCCACGAAGGGGTTCTTCTCGCTCTCCTGACGGCAGAAGTCGAAGCCGAAATCCTTGCGCATCTGCGCATAGGGGTTGTCGACGCCATTCCTGTGGTTCTTGGCGGCGATCGTCGCCAAAGCGTCCGACTGATCGCCATAGCGCTGGAAATAGGCACTGGCGATCTTGCCGAAGACACCGGCGAAACCGGCCGGCGTGTCGCCGTCCTCCGGCAGATAGGAGGCACGCAGCAGGTTCCTGCCGATCTCGGGACCAGGCGTTGTCGTCATCTGCTCGGCGCCGACGACCAGCACGAATTTCGCGGCACCGGCATCGATCGCGCGGATGCCCTGGCGTACAGCCGCCGACCCGGTGGCGCAGGCGTTCTCGACGCGGGTCGCCGGCTTGAAGCGCAGCCGGTCGTCGGTCTGGAGCACGAGGCTCGCCGTAAAATCCTGGGCGGAAAAACCGGCATTGAAATGGCCGAGCACGATCTCGCCAACATCATCCGGACCGATGCCAGCATGTTCAAGCGCTTCCGCCGCAACCTTGGTGATCAGGCTTTCGAGCGTCTCGCCCTCGAGCTTGCCGAAGCGCGAATGCGCCCAACCGACGATGCATGCGGTCATAGTGATCTCCCTGAAGTTCGAGGGCGGGCCGAAGGCCGGCTATTTTCAGCTTTGTTCAAAGATGAACTTCTTTGCCCATATCGTAAAGCAGGAATCGGCGCCGTGCACGTCCCCGCATCGAGGACTACCAACGCCAAGGACCTAACCCGCATGTCTCATCCTCGATGCGGATTAAAATAGTCCTTTGGCCTTCAGATCGGCTGCGAAGGTTGCCAGCGGCATGACCAGGGTGAGAGGCTTTCCCTGCAGTGGTTCGGCGCCATAGCTGGCATACCAGCGCGCGGCGCGCTCGCCCTTGGCGTCGATGATGAGCAGGATTCCGCCGCCTTCGCTCGCAACACGCAGGCAACGCAAGGCTGCCGCTGCGAGAAGTTGGCCGCCGAGACCGTGCCCTGCGACGGTCCGGTCAGTCGCGAGCCGCGCCAGCTTGAAACCCGATACCTCGTGTCGCGCGAGGCCCTTGGTCATCGCCGAGGGCACGGCCTGGTGCTCCACCGCCGAGGGGGCAATGGTGTAGAAACCGAGGATGCGGGTGGGCGTCGCGCTTTCGACCACGCAGAAGGTCTTGGCAGCATTCTGCTCATGGCTCTGCCGCGCGAAGCGACGCAGAAACTCGTTCATTCGCGGGTCGCCGCAATCAAAGGAGGCTCGATCGTGCGATTTCGCGATCGGTTCCTCATGCCATGGCGGGAGCCTCACAAAGTATCCGGCAGGGCAGCTATAGCGGCGCGCAACTTCGCGTTCGGCTTCGGCGGGTGCTCCAGCAGGTCGAGGATGCGCATAAAGTCGCGGTCGGACAGTTTGATGGTTTCGGCTGCCTGGATCACGGCCTCGGCTTCGGGCACGATCTTGTCGAGGATGAAATCAGCCATGTCCTTGTGTTGCAAGGCTGCGGCGCGGGCGATCATCACCTTCTGCGCCGGCGGCATGCGAAGCTGGTAGCGGCTGGTCTTGTCGTCGGCAGGTCTGGGCATGACACTCTCCACATGCTGTCATAGCATACACATGATATGTGTACAATGTGGTGCGATGTATCCTCTGACAAGCATGATGGTGCTGCTCTGACCCGTTTGAAAACGCGTTATTGTTGCGAACTGCCTGAGCGATCAATTTTTCATTGATTGATCCGTCAATAAAAAATAATCCTATCTGACGGGAGGGATCGATGCCCAAGATCGGAATGGAACCCATGCGCCGCCGTGCGCTGATCGATGCGGCGATCTCGGCGATCGGCGACCGCGGCTCGCTCGACGTGACGATGTCGGACATTGCCGGCCGGGCCGGCGTGTCGTCAGCCCTGGCTCATCACTATTTCGGCGCCAAGGAGGATCTGCTTCAGGCGACGATGCGGCACCTGCTCGCCGATCTCGGCCGGGACATGATCGTCGCGCTTGGCCGCGCGCCAACGCCGCGCGCCCGCATCTCCGCCGTCATCCGCGTCAATTTCTCGGTCGGGCAATTCCGTCAGGAGACGGTGCAGGCCTGGCTCGCCTTCTATGTCGAGGCACAGCGGTCGGCGCCGTTGCGCCGCCTGCTCAGGGTCTACAGCCACAGGCTCTACTCCAACCTGATGAGCGGGCTGCTGCCGCTTGTCGAGCGCGGGGAAGCCGAGCGCATGGCGGAAGCCATCGCCGCCATGATCGACGGCCTCTACATCCGCCGCGCGCTTCGCGACGGCCTGCCCCATCCGGTGAGTGCGGCCGCGCTCGTCGAGGACTATGTCGAAACCAAACTCGCCCAGGCCCACCCAGCCCCATGAAGCGCCAGCCCAACATCCTCGTCATCATGGTCGACCAGTTGAACGGGACGCTGTTTCCCGACGGGCCGGCGGCGTTCCTGCACACCCCGAACCTCAGCGCGCTGGCAGCGCGCTCGGCACGCTTTCGCAATGCCTACACCGCCTCGCCGCTCTGCGCGCCGGGCCGCGCATCCTTCATGACCGGGCAACTGCCGTCGCGGACGGGCGTCTACGACAACGCGGCAGAATTCGTCTCGTCGATACCGACCTTCGCGCATCACCTGCGCGCGGCGGGCTACACGACCTGCCTTTCCGGAAAAATGCATTTCGTCGGACCGGACCAGTTACATGGTTTCGAGGAACGCCTGACCACAGACATCTATCCCGCCGATTTCGGCTGGACGCCGGACTACCGCAAGCCGGGCGAGCGCATCGATTGGTGGTATCACAATCTGGGCTCCGTCACGGGCGCTGGCGTGGCCGAGACCAGCAACCAGCTCGAATATGACGACGAGGCCACCTTCCTCGCCACGCAGAAACTCTACGAATTGGCGCGCGCCTCGAACGATCCCGCGCGCAGGCCGTGGTGTTTGACGGTATCGCTTTCCCATCCGCACGATCCCTATGTCGCTCGGCGCGAGCACTGGGACCTCTACGAACATTGCCAGGCGCTCGATCCCGAAGTCGCCCACATCGACTACGAGCATCAGGATGCGCACTCGCGGCGCTTGTACGAGGCATGCGACCACACCGCCTTCAACATCACCCGGGACCAGGTGCGGCGGTCGCGGCGCGGCTATTTCGCCAGCATTTCCTATATCGACGACAAGGTCGGCGAACTCCTGTCGGTGCTGGAGCGGACGCGGATGCTCGACGACACGATCGTCGTGTTCACCTCGGACCATGGCGACATGCTCGGCGAACGCGGGCTGTGGTTCAAGATGTGCTTCTACGAAGGGTCGGCGCGCATCCCGCTGATGATTGCCGGCAAGGGTATTTCGCCTGGCCTCATCGAGACGCCGGTATCGGCGCTCGACATTTGCCCGACGCTTTGTGAACTCGCCGGGATCGACATGCCGTCGATCCTGCAATGGACCGACGGAGAGTCGCTGATCCCGCTGATTGCGGGCGGCTCGCGGAAAACGCCGGTGCTGATGGAATATGCGGCCGAAGGCTCCTATGCCCCGATGGTGGCGATTCGCGACGGCCGCTACAAGTTCGTGTTTTGCGAGATCGACCCGCCGCAACTGTTTGATCTGGAACCGGATCCCCAGGAGCGGGTCAATCTCGCCGAGGACCCGGCGAATGCGGCTCTGGTCGCCGCGTTCATGGCAAAGGTTCGCGCCCGCTGGGACATGGCGGCTTTCGACGCGGCCGTGCGCGAGAGCCAGGCGCGGCGATGGGCGGTCTATCCCGCGCTGCGCAACGGCGCCTACTACCCGTGGGAATTCCAGCCGCTGCAGAAGGCGTCGGAGCGCTACATGCGCAACCACATGAACCTCGACAATCTCGAGGAAAGCAAACGCTACCCACGAGGAGAATGAGATGATCACCGTCTGGGGCAGAGCGACCTCCGGCAACGTCCAAATCGTCATGTGGGCGCTGGCCGAGCTTGGGCTGAAACCGGTGCGCCACGACGTCGGCGGCGCCTTCGGCGGCAACAGGACGCCGGAATACCTGGCGATGAATCCCAACGGGCTGGTGCCGGTGCTACGCGACGGTGACGGGCCGTTCCTGTGGGAGAGCGCGGCGATCCTGCGCTATCTCGGCGCGACCTATGGCGGCGAGCAGTTCTGGCCGTCGTCCCCGGCGAAGCGGGCTCCAGTGGACATGTGGGCGGAATGGATCAAGACGAGTTTTGGCCCAGTGCTCGCAACGGGCCTGTTCTGGCCGATCGTCGCCGCCCCGCCAGCCAAGCGCGACCACGCCAGCATCGCGGCTGCGGCTGAAAAACTCAAACCGCTCGCGGCCATGCTCGACGCCCGCCTCGCCGATGGACCTTACCTCGGCGGCGACGAAATCTGCTTCGCGGACATCGTCGTCGGCGCGCCGCTCTATCGCTACTTCACGCTAGAGTTCGACCGTACCGATACCCCGCATCTGCGCGCCTACTACGACCGGCTCCAGCAACGGCCGGCCTATGCCGAGCACGTCATGGTTTCCTATGAAAGCCAGAGGGCAAAATGATCCCCGATCTCGACCATCTCAAACGAGCCTATGCCGTTACCGCGCGGGCCACGCAGATAACCCCGCTGCTGGAATCGGCGGCGTTGGCGCGGCAGACCGGCGCGGCACGGGTCTTCCTCAAGCCGGAATCGCTTCAGTGGGCGGGTTCGTTCAAGGTGCGCGGCGCCTACTGGCGGCTAAAACAGCTTTCGCCCGAGGAGGCCAAGCGCGGCGTGGTCGCCTATTCCTCCGGCAATTTCGCGCAGGGGCTGGCGGCGGCCGGCGAGGCGCTCGGCATTCCGGTCACCATCGTCATGCCGATCGACGCTCCCGTCGCCAAGAGCGAGGCAACCAAAAATTATGGCGCGACGGTGGTGCTTACCGACCACGGCCAGCGCGCGCGTGAAGAAGTCGCGTCCGAACGCGCCAGGCAGATTTCGGCCGAGCAAGGGCTGATGCTGCTGCATCCGTTCGATGATCCGGAGATCGTCGCCGGCCAGGCCGGCGCCGGCCTGGAAGCGCTCGACCAGCTTGCGGCACGCGACGCGGAGGCCGACGTGCTGTTCTGCCCGGTCGGCGGCGGCGGGCTCATCGGCGGCGTCTCGCTCGCCTTCCACTATCTCTCGCCGAAGACCGAGATTTACGGCGTCGAGCCGGAAGGTTTCAACGGCATGGGCAATTCGATCGCCCATGGCGAGATCGAGACCATGCCGCTCGTCTCGCCGTCGATCTGCGACGGGCTGATGGCCCGGCGTCCAGGCGTCGCCCCCTTCGCCGCGGTGCAGGAAGCAGGTGTGCGGGGACTGACGGTTCCGGACACTGCCGTCCGCGCGGCCATGAAGATCGCCTTCGAGCGGATGAAGCTGGTGCTGGAGCCGTCCGGCGCCGCCTCGCTGGCCGGGCTGCTTTCCGGCGCGGTCGACGTGAAGGGCAAGACCGTTGTGGTGATCGCGAGCGGCGGCAATGTCTCGCTCGCCGATTTCATGAAGCATGTCGGAAATGCTTGAGGCTGATTTCGTCATCATCGGCTCGGGATCGGCCGGCTCGGCACTGGCCTACCGCCTGTCCGAGGACGGCAAACATTCGGTGATTGTCATCGAATATGGCGGCACCGACATAGGCCCACTGATCCAGATGCCGTCGGCGCTGTCGTTTCCGATGAATATGAGCCTTTACGACTGGGGTTTTTCCAGCGAGCCGGAGCCGCATCTCGGCGGCCGCGTGCTGGTCACGCCGCGCGGAAAAGTGCTCGGCGGCTCGTCGTCGATCAACGGCATGGTCTATGTGCGCGGCCACGCGGGCGACTTCGACCACTGGGCCGAGCAGGGTGCTGTCGGCTGGGGTTATGCCGACGTGCTGCCCTACTTCAAGCGCATGGAGAACGTACGGGACGGCGAGGACGGCTGGCGGGGCACCGACGGCCCACTGTTCGTGCAGCGCGGCAGGCGCACCAACCCGCTCTATTCCGCCTTCGTGGCAGCCGGCGCGCAGGCTGGCTTCGAGCTGACCGAGGACTATAACGGCTCGAAGCAGGAAGGTTTTGGCGCGATGGAGCAGACCATCCATCGCGGCCGCCGCTGGTCGGCGGCCAACGCCTATCTCAGGCCGGCGCTGAAACGGAAAAATATCCGCCTTGTCAACGGCTTCGCCCGGAAAGTCGTCATCGAGAATCAACGCGCCGTCGGGGTCGAGATCGAGATGCGGCGGAAGGTGGAGGTGGTGCGGGCGAAGCGCGAGATCATCGTCGCCGCCTCGTCGATCAACTCGCCGAAACTGCTGATGCTGTCGGGTATCGGCCCGGCTGCGCACCTCAAGGCCAATGGCATCGAAGTGGTCGCCGACCGGCCGGGCGTCGGCGCGAATTTGCAGGACCATCTGGAACTCTACATCCAGCAGGAGGCTACGCAGCCGATCACGCTGCATTCCGTGCTGAACCCGTTCTCCAAGGCGCTGATCGGCGCCGAATGGCTGTTCTTCAAGACAGGGCTCGGCGCGACCAACCATTTCGAGGCGGCCGCCTTTGTCCGTTCGAAGGCGGGCGTCGACTATCCCGACATCCAGTTCCACTTCCTGCCGGCGGCCGTGCGCTACGATGGCAAGGCGGCGGCAAAATCGCACGGGTTCCAAGCGCATGTCGGGCCGATGCGGTCGAAGTCGCGCGGCACGGTGACGCTGCGCTCGCCCGATCCTTGGGAAAAACCGGAAATCCGCTTCAACTATATGTCGCATCCCGACGACTGGGACGAATTCCGCCACTGCATCCGGCTGACGCGCGAGATTTTCCAGCAGCCCGCCTTCGACGCTTATCGGGGCCGGGAAATCTCGCCGGGCGCGGAGGTGCAGAGCGACGAGCAACTGGACGCCTTCATCCGCGAGCATGCCGAGAGCGCGTTCCATCCCTGCGGCACCTGCCGCATGGGTCGCGAAAACGATCCGACGAGCGTGGTCGATCCGGAATGCCGGGTGATCGGCGTCGAAAACCTGCGCGTCGCCGATTCCTCGATCTTCCCGCGTGTCACCAACGGCAATCTCAACGCGCCGTCGATCATGACGGGCGAAAAGGCGGCCGATCATATTCTCGGACGACCGATGCTGCCGCCGTCCAACCAGGAACCGTGGATCAATCCGCGCTGGCGCATGAGCGACCGGTGAGTTCCATGGGATCGTCGTTCGCCGGCCGATCAACGCATGACGAACGACGAACAACGCTGTATCTGAACGCAAACTCAAATCGGTGGACCGCAAATGAACGCCCAGCCGAAAGCCTCGCATTACATCAACGGCAGCCATGTCGAGGACGAACAGGGCCGCGAGTTGCCGGTTATCTATCCCGCCACCGGCGAGACCATCGCGACGCTGCATGCGGCGACGCCGAATACCGTGGAACTCGCGGTCGAGGCGGCGCGGACGGCGCAGCCGGCCTGGGCACGGCTGAAGCCGGTGGAGCGTGGGCGCGTGCTGCGCCGCGCCGCCGACATTTTGCGCGCCCGTAATGCGGAACTGGCAAGGCTGGAGACGCTGAACACCGGCAAGGCGATCCAGGAGACGCTGGTGGCCGACGCGGCGTCGGCGGCGGACGCGCTGGAGTATTTCGGCGGAGCGGTGGCGGCCTTCGGCGGTGAATATTCCGATCTCGGCGGGCCGTTCGCCTATACCAGGCGCGAGGCGCTCGGCGTCTGCGTCGGCATCGGCGCGTGGAACTATCCGATCCAGGTGGCCGGCTGGAAGTCGGCGCCGGCGCTGGCCATGGGCAACGCCATGGTGTTCAAGCCCTCCGAGAATACACCGCTGACCGCGCTGGCACTGGCCGAGATCTATTCGGAGGCCGGCCTGCCCGACGGCATCTTCAACGTCGTGCAAGGCTTTGGCGATGTCGGCGCGGCTCTCGCCAGTCATGAAGCAGTCGCGAAAATCTCCATGACCGGATCGGTGCCGACCGGCCGTAAAGTGATGGGGCTGGCCGGGTCGCTGATGAAGCATGCGACGATGGAGCTCGGCGGAAAGTCGCCGCTCATCGTCTTCGACGATGCCGATCTCGAAAACGCCATCGGCGGCGCCATGCTCGGCAATTTCTACTCGACCGGCCAGGTCTGCTCCAACGGCACGCGCGTCTTCGTGCAGAAGGGTCTGCACGATCGGTTCGTCGAGCGGCTAGTCGAGCGCACCAAAAAGATCCGCATCGGCGATCCACTCGACCCCGAGACGCAGATGGGGCCGCTGATCAGCAAGGCGCAGCACGACAAGGTTTTGGGTTACATCGGCATCGGCAAGCAGGAGGGCGCCGACCTGCGACATGGCGGCGGAGTGCCGTCGCTGCAGGGTTTCGAGGGCGGGTTCTTCGTCGAACCGACGGTCTTCACCGGTGTGACCGACCGGATGCGCATCGCGCGCGAGGAGATATTCGGGCCGGTCATGTCGATCCTGTCGTTCGACGACGAGGACGAAGTTGTTGCGCGCGCCAACGACAGCGAATTCGGGCTGGCCGCCGGCGTCTTCACCCGCGACCTGCCGCGCGCCCATCGGGTGATCGCCGAGTTGCAGGCGGGAACTTGCTGGATCAACGCCTATAACCTGACGCCGGTCGAAATTCCCTTCGGTGGCTACAAGCAGTCGGGCATCGGCCGCGAGAACGCGCTCGACGCGCTGCGGCACTATTCGCAGGTGAAATCGGTCTATGTCGAGACCGGCGACGTCGCCAGCCCGTATTGACCGGCAGCGTACATCGTTCGGGACGATGGGGCCGCGGGTCTTTGCGGGCCGGAAAGCGCGGGCGCAAACGCCGGGGACAGTTTACTTTTCCGCCCGCGCCAGCCTTGAAGCGGCTGCGCCCTTCTGCGGAAAAGTAAACTGTCCCCTGCAGGCAACCGTCATCGCCGCCACGCCCGGTGACCATTAAGCCGTTGAGATGCTTTACTTTTCGAGGTCCGCTGGGCCTGCGCCGTTATCAGGACGAATCGCGCCTCGGCGGCTCCAGCGCGTAGAACGCCATCGCATTGGCATGCGCCAAGATCTCGTCGACCTCGCGGATGTTCTTGCGTTTCGGCGCATCCGGGTCGAAGCGCGGCAATCTTCCGCCGGGCGGCCGCCCGCGCCGCAGCGGCGAAAAACGCCGGAAGCGGACCGGGCCCGGCTTG
>NZ_JBIRCY010000102.1:0-15218 GCF_044326205.1 Mesorhizobium sp. IMUNJ 23232 | reverse complement strand
GAGGCTGTGTGAAAACGCTTCTCACGCCTAAGATCGTAAAATTCTGTTCTCAAAATCTGTTTCTGGCAGCTCCGGATTAGATCGATGTTCTAAGTCTAGGCTCCGTCAGGAACCACATTCTCATACGGAAGGTCCAGGCTGAGTTTTCACACAGCCTCGGCCCCTAAGCAGCCGGTCGGCAACGCGCCCCATATCCGCCATAGAGAACCGCCTTGCGCTCCTAAAAGCAGACATTACGAGGGTAGTGCTGGAGCTTTCGAGAGGGGGCAGGCTCTCATGGTCGATGGCCGTGAACGTCCAGGCTGACAACTGCCACGTCCGCAGTCACGAGGTCTGCCGATGGCGCGCGCCTAGGGACCTGCGATTGGAAAGGAATATCCACACCGCGCCGGATCTTCGTGTCGCACACGTTACCGGGCCGTTGTTCTGCTTCCGCGCTGCAAAATCAGCTGCGCGACGACAAGCAGCATAAGCGAGGTCAGCAAGACCACTGTTCCTACCGCGTTTATTTCCGGGGTGACTCCACGGCGAATTGAGGAAAAGACATATATCGGCAACGTCACGTTTGGGCCAGCCACAAAGAAGGCAATGATGAAATCCTCGAACGAAAACGTGAAGGCAAGGAGAAAGCCCGCCATGATGGAAGGCGTGAGCAATGGCAGCACAATTTGGCGGAAAGTTCCCAGTGGCGTTGCGTAGAGGTCTTCCGAGGCTTCTACCAGACTGCGATCCATACCCTGCAATCGTGCCCGCACGAGCAGTGCGACTACCGCAATATTGAACAGCATGTGCGCGGCGACGACCGACCAGACGCCCATTTCGACACGGATGTTCCAAGCGCTTGCGAGATACGGATTGACGATGTCGAAGAAGGAAACGAAGGCGATCAGGGTTGAGATGCCGATGACAACGCCCGGTACCAGGATGGCGATATAGATCAGGGCGTCGAAGACGCTCCGAAGCCAGCCGCCCATGCGCTCGAGACCAAGGGCCGCGAGCGTGCCGAAAATGGCAGAAAGCGCGGCAGTGGTGAGCGCTATTGTCAGGCTGGTCGTCAGCGCCTCGGTGATCAGCGGGTTGGAAAAGGCCTTGCCGTACCATTCCACCGAGAAGCCTTGCCAGACCATCGCCTGCCTTCCGGCGTTGAATGATCCCCCGACGATGAAGGCGATCGGAGCGTACAGGAAGACGTAAATGAGGATGGCGTAGAGGCGCATAGCTACACCAACGCCACCCGCCGCGTGCCGGTCTTGCCGAGCACGAAGCGCATGTAGAAGAATATAGTTGCGAACATGATGGCGACCAGCGCTACCGAAACCGCCGCCCCGAAGGGCCAGTTGCGGGACTGAAGAAAAAGGTCGACCAGCGCGTTGCCGATGAAGAAGACCTTGCCGCCGCCGAGATACTGCGGGAGGATATAATCGCCCATCAACAGGATGAATACTAGCATCGAGCCGGTGGCAACTCCCGGCAACGCCAGTGGCAACGTCACCTGGAAGAAGGTTCGGACCGGCGTGGCACCGAGATCGGCTGAAGCCTCGAGCAGGCGCTTGTCGAGTTTCTCGAGGCTGACATAGATGGGCGGAACCATGAGCGGCAGAAAACCATAGACGGCGCCAATGAGAACGGCCCACGGCGTGTTGATAATTCGGACATTGTCGATGCCGATCCAAGAAAACCAGGCAGGAATGCCCTTGCCGCCCAGCAGCATGATCCAAGCGTAGTAGCGCAGAAGCTGGCTAGTCCAAAATGGCGCCATGACCAGTACCAGCAGTGAGACGCGCCACCGCGGATCCACTTTCACCGCAAGGAAATACGCCATGGGGAATGCGAAGATGGCGGTGAGCAGCGTCGCAAGTGGCGCGAGCGTCAGCGTGTTTAGGAAGGCTTGCCCGCGAGCGGCAAGGTTCAGGTAGTTCTCAAATGTGAAAGCGGGCGAATAGCCACCGGCCGGCGCCCGTTCGCCGAAGGAAAACACAACGACCACCATTAACGGCAAGATCAGCAGGAACAGGAAGAAGAGCCCTGCAGGCGCAACAAGCAGCGCTGTCACGGCGCGGGAACGGGCGGGCGCTGCTGTCAATGGCGGCTCATATCGCGAAAGCGGGCTCTCCCTCCAGCGCCAATGCGTGGGAGGGAGAGAAGACTCAGGCGGACTTGAAGCGCGCCATGATCTCGGCACGAAGCGGATTGGTCAGGGTCGCGGCAGCGCCGAACTCCAGCGGTGAAAGAGCTTCAGCTGCCGGATAAAGGATTGGATTTTCCAGCATCTCCTTCGGCACCAGCTTGTTGGTACGCGAGTCCGTCGAGGGATAGCCGTGGGCCACAACCTCCTTGGCGTTGATCTCGGGCGTCAACAGGAAATCGATCAGGGCATAGGCCGCCTCTATGTTCTGCGCACCTTTGGGGATGGCGTAGAAGTCGCTCCAGATCTCGCCGCCTTCCTTGGCCAGCACATAGAGCATCTCTGGCATGTCGCGCTGCAACTGGGTGGCGTCGCCCGTCCAGCACACGCTCATCCAGGCATCGCCTGAAATGAGCGAAGGCTTGTAGTCGGAATTGATGCCGAACAGATGCGGCTTGGCGGCGATCAGCAGCTTCTCGGCCTCGGCCAGTTCCTTCTCGTCATTGGAGTTGAATGAGAAGCCGTAGTATTTCAGCGCGTTGCCGATCGTGGTGAGCTGATAGTCGTGGACCATGGCACGGCCGGTGGCTTCATTCATCGCAAGGTCCCAGAATTCCTTCCAGCTCGCGGGCTTCTGCGGCATCGACTTCGAATTATAAACAAAGCCGGTGGTACCCCAGTCTTTTGGCACGGCATACGTCTTGCCGTCGATCACGCCTTCCGCCGTAAAGCGCTGCTCCTGGGTCGACGCGTCGTAGTTTGGAAGTTTGGCCAGATCGAGTTCCTCAACGAGCCCCAGTTCCTTATAGGTCGAGATCGCGTAATTCGTGGGCACGAAGACATCCCAGCCGGTGGAACCCGCCTGCAGCTTGGCCAGCATTTCTTCATTCGAGCCGAAGACGGCGATGTTGATCTTGACCCCCGTGTCCTGGGTAAACTTGTCGATGTTTTCCTGTGCGAAATAGCTCGGCCAGGTCGTGAAATTCACTGTGCCGGACAGCGCTGCATAGGCTTTTCGCGAGGTGAGACCGGGAACGGCGGCGCCCAAGACGGCGGTGGCTAGGCCGAGTCCGGTAACGCCGAGGAAGTGGCGACGGGTGACGGAGCCTTTCTGGTAGCGGCGCAGCTCGTCGACAAATTGCTGCGGCGTGATGATGCTGTTGTTTTTGATCATGTTATCTTCCCCTTATGTTTTTACTTCTTAGTTCGCGGCCAATGTAAGGGCTGCTTCCGGCCGCCAGCCGGCCGCGGCCATGTCGCCAATTTCAAAGATGCCGCTGCTGCGCTCGGACTTGCGCGGCGTCAGCACCATGAATTCACCCAGCCTCTCATGCACGACGCGGTATTCCGTAGTCTCGCCGAGGAAGATCCTGTTGAGGACCTTGACCGAAAAATGAGCACCCAAGCCAGGCGGCAGTTCCGTCTCCTTTGCGGCGATTTCGACGAGTTCGGGCCGCACGCTGATGATGGTGTCCTCGGTGGGACCCGCAAAGAAGTTCGACTTGCCTACGAAGTCCGCAACGTAGCGGTTCACTGGCCTGTCGTAGAGCTCCCGCGGCGAGCCCGACTGGACGATGCGGCCCTCGCGCATGACGCAAACGCGGTCCGACATCGACAGCGCTTCTTCCTGGTCATGGGTGACCAGAAGAAAGGTTATGCCAACATCGCGCTGGAGGTTCTGCAGTTCAATCTGCATCTCGCGACGCAGCTTGCGGTCGAGGGCCGCGAGCGGTTCATCCAGCAGCAACACCGCGGGGCGGTTTATCAGTGCGCGGGCCAAGGCGACGCGCTGTTGCTGACCGCCCGACAATTCGTGACTTCGCCGATTCTCGTACCCTTCGAGTCGTACCATGGCGAGCGCTTTGGCGACTTCGCTTGCGAGGTGGCCGCGCGACGGCTTGGGATTGCGCTGGCGCAAGCCGTAGGAGACGTTGTCGCTGACCGACAGATGCGGGAACAGAGCGTAGTGCTGGAACACCATATTGACCGGGCGCCTATAAGCTGGAACCCCGGTCACGTCCTTGCCCGATATGAAGATGTTGCCCTCGCTGGGCTGCTCGAACCCAGCCATCATACGCAGGCTTGTCGTCTTCCCGCAGCCGGACGGCCCGAGAATGGAGAGGAATTCGCCGGCTCTTACAGCAAGATTGTTCTCGGCAACCGCCAAAACGTTACCGAACCGCTTGGTGACGTTCCTGAACTCGATGACGGGATGACTCAAACCCACCCTCCGCAAGGGACGCAAACTCAATCCTTAAAAATGAAAGAGAGTTTCCTGATGTTGGTACGAACAAGGAGCCTTGGCAAGACTGGATAGCGTTTCCCACGTCGAAGGGCACTAATCGGGACGCGGCCACTGCGAATGTTGGGTGGTACCAAGGATCTCCACACTCGAAATCGCCGCGAGCAGCACTCGAGAGCGTCAAATTTGCGGGCTGCGCGTGGACAAGTTGCGGAGCGAGCGCAGTGAAGGCACGATGCCAAACCCTTCTCGCTCCGAGGTATCGCTAACCAAACCTGCCGAATGATCGACAGCCTCAATCTCGTTATTGGGAGCGAACATCGATTCGGTTTGGGAACCCTGCCAGATGTTATCGCCGTATTACCTGGCCGGTTTTCGAGCCGGACAACAACTTAAACTCGAGCGCCGATTGCAAGAGACTAATTCCTGCCTATCCGCCAGCAAGACGCGGAAGGAGGAATATCTCGGCGTCCTTGGGAAGTTCCTTCGACCATGTATCGCGATAGATCGTCCCATCGATGGACACGGCGATTCCCCGGTCGATCCAGGGCTGAATGCCGGGGAACCGTTCAGCCAGCTTCCTGAACAACTCCCTGATGTCCTTGGCCTCGACCTCGATCTTGCTTCTGCCGCCCGCAGCCACTCCGAGCGATCCCCAGAGCGTCACTTCGACCATCAGCCGTTCCCCGCAGCCACGATCGCCGCGAGAATGCGCGGCGGCGACATCGGAATGTGGGTCATACGCACGCCGACCGCGTTCGACACCGCATTGGCTATCGCCGCCAGCGGCGGCACGATCGAGGTCTCGCCGACACCCCGCACCCCGTAGGGGTGGTTGGGATTGGGGATTTCGAGGATCTGCGTGTCGATCATAGGCAGATCAGAGCAAACCGGAATGCGGTAGTCGAGGAAGCCGGCATTCTGCAGCCGGCCGTCTTTGCCGTAAATATACTCCTCGTTGAGCGCCCAGCCGATGCCTTGTGCTGCACCGCCTTGATACTGCCCCTCCACATAGGTCGGATGTACCGCCTTGCCGGCGTCCTGGACGACGGTGTAACGCAGCACTTTCGTGGCGCCGGTCTCGGGGTCCACCTCGATGTCGCAGATATGCGTGGCGAAGGAGACTCCGGCACCGTCGGCGACGAGTTCGCTGTGACCGGCGATTGGTCCGCCGGTCTTGCCTGACGCAGCCGCGATCTCTTTCAGCGAGAGCCGCCCGAGATTGCCGTGTTTCTCACCCACAGCGACGGCATGGCCCTTTTCCCAGACCACCTCGCCAACCGGGATGTCCCACATCTGCGCCGCGCGTTCTCGCAGGACGCTGATGGCGTTGCGGGCGGCAGAGATCGTTGCCATGGAGGAGGAAAACGTTCCGCGGCTGCCGTCCGTCATATCGTTGTAGCCGAGGCTGGAAGTGTCGGCGACCACCGCCCTGATTTGTCCGTAATCTATGCCAAGCTCCTCTGCCGCCACCAGCGACAGCGAGGCGCGAGAGCCGCCGACGTCCACAGTCCCGACGGCAAGCGAAACCGTGCCGTCCATGCCGATGTTGAGATCCGTGCAGGTCTGCCCGCCGAAGTTGAACCAGAATCCGCAGGCCATGCCGCGCCCCTGGTTCTCGCCCAGTGGCGCTTTCATGTGCGGGTGGTTCTTCGCCGCCTCCAAGGTCGGGCCGATACCGATCGGACCATAGATCGGGCCATAGGAAGATCTCGTGCCTTCCTTCGCGGCGTTCTTGATCCGGAATTCCACCGCGTCGATGCCGATCTGCTTGGCGAGTTCATCGACCACGCTTTCAACGGCAAAGGCCGCCATCGGCGCCGACGGCGCGCGATACGCCGCGGTCTTCGGCCTGTTCACCAGTACCTCATAGCCGACTGTCCTGACGTTTTCGAGCCGATAGCAGGCGAAGGCGGTCATAGCGCCGAGTTCGGCCCACATGCCGCCATAAGCGCCGCTGGAATAGCGCAAGGTCGCCTCGGCCGCGACGATGGTTCCGTCCTTGCGGGCGCCGACCTTGACGTCGATGGACGTGGCGCTTGTCGGCCCCGAAGCGCGAAACACCTCGTCACGCGTCATTACCAGCTTGACCGGCCGTCCGGCCTTGCGCGACAGCGCCAGCGCGACCGGCTCTGCCCAGACATGGGTCTTGCCACCGAAACCGCCGCCGATCTCCGACGAGGTGACGCGCAGCTTCGACGCGTCCATGCCCAGCAATTGCGCGCAGTGCTGGCGGTAGACGAAATGGCCTTGCGTGCACACCCAAAGGTCGGCGGTGCCGTCTGGACCGACATTTGCCACGCAAGCATGTGGCTCGATGTAGCCTTGATGTGTCTGTTCGGTCTTGAAGGAACGCTCGACAATGAAATCGGCCTGGGCGAAACCGGCCTCGATGTCGCCGTGACCGTACTGCGTCCGCTTGGGAACGTTTGACGGTTTACTCGGCCTTGATTCCACACCCTCTGTGAGCACGCTCTCGTGCAAGACCGGGGCGGTGTCCTTCATCGCTTCGTCGACATCGGTCACATGCGGCAGCACCTGATACTCAACCTGTATCAACTTCAGAGCTTGTCTTGCCGTACGCGCGTCGACGGCCGCGACCGCAGCTACCGCATGGCCGTCGTAAAGTGCTTTCTTGCGCGCCATGCAGTTGTCCAGGATGTCGAACATAGCAGCATCGCCGTCGGTGAGATTCGGCAGATCGGCCGCAGTGATCACTGCCTTGACGCCAGGAAGCGCTTCGGCCTTCGACGTGTCGATCCTCTCGATCGCGGCATGGGCATGTGGGCTCCGGAGAATGCGCCCAATTAACTGGCCGGACACGTTGAAGTCCGCGCCGTAGCGCGCGCGGCCAGTCACCTTGTCGATGCCGTCGGGACGCAGGGGCCTCGTGCCGACCGAGTTAAAATCGCGTTTGAGGTAACGTGGATCAAAAGCGACGGTCATGCTGCCCTCATCATGCTGGCGGCGTCCTGAACGGCACGCACGATCTTGTCATAGCCAGTGCACCGGCAGAGATTTCCGGCGAGGCCGAAGCGGATCTCTTCCTCGGTCGGATCGGGGTTCTTGGTCAGGAGATCCTTGGCCGCGATAAGGAATCCCGGCGTGCAGATGCCGCATTGTAGCGCTGCATGCTCGATGAATTTCTGCTGTAGCGGATGCAGCCTGTCGCCATGCGCCATGCCCTCGATGGTCTCGACCCTCCGGCCCTCGGCCTCGGCACCGAGCACCAGGCACGAGCATACTAGCCGGTTGTCGAGGATGATGCTGCAGGCGCCGCAGTCACCGGTGCCGCAGCCTTCCTTCGCACCGGTCAGCCCGAGGCGATCGCGCAGAACGTCCAGCAGCGTCTCATCCGGCTGGCAGAGGTATTCGACATTGTCGCCGTTGATTGTCGTTGAAACTGCTATGCCAGCCATTATTTGCCTCCCGCGCGCGCATAAGCGGCCGTGGCGGCCCGCTTCGCCAGCACACCCGCAACTTTCCGTCTGAAATCGATGGTTCCCCGCTTGTCGTCGATGGGCCGGCAGGCCTCCGAACAGACTCTGGCCAGCCTTTCGAATGTCACTTCATCGAGCTTGGAACCGATGAGAACCTCGGCCGCTTCCTCAACCAGGAGTACCGTCGGCGCAGCGGCGCCTAGCGCCACGCGTGCCGACACGACAGCGCCATCCCCGTCAAGCGTCAGGTTGACGCCCGCGCTGACCACCGCGATGTCCATCTCCGTGCGCGGAATGAAGCGTAGATAGGCGTCGCCCGAGCGCGGGGCGCGGTTGTCCAGCAGGATCGCCTCGATGATCTCGCCCCTCGCAAGCGATGTTTTCCCGGGACCAACGGGTATGCTTTCCACAGGTGCGATTCGCTGCCCTTGCGGCCCGACGATCGACGCCCTGGCGCCCGCCGCAACCAGCGCCGGCAGGCTGTCGGCCGCCGGGGACGCGTTGCAGAGATTGCCGACAATGGTACAGCGTCCCTGCA
Source organism: Mesorhizobium sp. IMUNJ 23232 (assembly GCF_044326205.1). Lineage (NCBI taxonomy): Bacteria > Pseudomonadati > Pseudomonadota > Alphaproteobacteria > Hyphomicrobiales > Phyllobacteriaceae > Mesorhizobium > Mesorhizobium sp. IMUNJ 23232. The sequence continues at coordinate 6,873 of NZ_JBIRCY010000102.1, read as the reverse complement.
CCTGTTTCGAGCCGATGAGCGTGGCCGCCTCAACGACGCCTGGCCACGCCTTTTTCAGTGCCATGTTCTCTCCGAGGACGGCAGAGGGAACCGCAGCCCCGATGCTGAAGCCCTCGGGCATCTCCTGGATCTCACTCAACCCTTCTATCGCCTTGATGTCGACGATGAGGTCGGGTTCGATGAAACCGCCCTTCATTCTTACCAAGAGGTCGCTGCCTCCGGCGAGGATTGCAGCCGTGCCAGGCGATCCTGCGATCAGTGCTACGGCATCGTCTATGGACAGCGGACGTATGTAGCGCATCGTCTCCCCTGAGGTACGTAGTCCGGCTGTTATAGGTGGTTCTTTTTGATTGGCCATCCAGATTTTGCAGTGCGCGAACTGTGTTCAGCAGGGTGAATAGGGAAAAGCCCAATTATTTCATGATTGAACATGTGCATAGTCGCCAGCGGCACACAAAGGCCGCCCTCTCGCGGACGATGCGGATCGGCAGCTTCGCGCCCCCATGTCTGCCGTAGCGATCAGCTGTACCGCGACCCAGAAGCGGACACCGCCGACAACCAAGCTGGAGGTCGTGGTTGAGCCGATCCAAGGCGAGATGATCAAGAAGTTGGTGGAGGACATCGAGGCCGCGACCGTGGGCATGTCAGTTCCCCGCGATCCCAAATACCTCAAGATCAAGGCTGAGTTGAAAAAGCGCCTTTCCGGGCTCTTTGTGTGCATCAGCAGCGAAACCGCGATTTCGATCGGGTCGAAATGACCAATGGCGGCAAAATCCACCAGCTCATCCTCAAGCTGGTGAAGGGGGCGAGACGGCAGCCGAGGGAGAAGCTTTCGAGCGCTCGCCAACCGGATTGCCTGCAGGGCGCATAGCCCAAACACCGATCCTACAATGACCTGACCGTCGAGATAACATCCACGACGGAACGCGGCGACGGCTGCGACGAGCGGTGCTAAGATGTGCCGCGAGCAGCAGCCGCGGCGAAGAGTATCCAATGGAGAGAACTGCGGTGACTGCCCCAGAGGAAGAATTTCTTGTCCTCTCAGACCTGTCGCCAGGTTCGGCGCAGAAATGGCTCGCTCTTGCTGTCGTGCTCGGCTTATTGGTCCTTGTATTCATCGCCGCCGGGCCGCTCTCAAGCCTCGAGCCACGCCGGATCGACGCCTTCGTCCCGGCCTACACGACGGCGATGTTCGTGAACGACTCGATCACCGCGATTCTCCTGTTCGCCCAGTTCTCCATTCTCCGCTCGCGCGCCATCCTCGTGATCGCGAGTGGCTATGTTTTCACGGCCCTTATCCTCATTCCGTGGATCCTGGCGTTTCCAGGTGTATTTGTGCCCGGTAGGGGTCTGATTGGCGGTCTGCAGAGTACATCCTGGCTCTACTTTTCGTGGCACGCCGGTTTTTCCATGTTCGTAATAGGGTACGCCTTGCTAAAGGATGCTGGCCCCGACAAGCGGTTCTGGCGGGGTACTGTGGGTGCGGCGATCGCCATGAGTGTGGCCTTAACGGCAGTAGTCGTGTTGGCTGCGGCGTATGTCTGCGTGGCTTTTGAGGCGATGTTGCCCCGCGTCGTGCTGGATTCCCTCCGCCTAAGCCCGCTGTGGCCTTATGTCGGGGCGCCCGTCGCGATGGTAAGTATTGTGGCCCTCGTCCTACTTTGGATCAGGCGACGCTCGATGCTCGATCTTTGGTTGATGGTCGTTATGTTCCTATACGCGATAGAGATACCCTTAAGCTATTACCCTACTCCGGTCCGCTTTAGCATTGACTGGTATGCTGTTCGGATCATCGGGTTCTTTTCGAGTAGTCTCGTCCTAATTGTCATGCTGTACGAGATAACGACGCTATATGCACGGCTTCTCGGAGCGGTCCGTGGCCAGCGTCAGGAGCGCGAGGCGCGACTGGTAACCGGCGACGCAGTCGCAGCCACGGTTGCGCATGAAGTCAAACAACCTCTGTCCGGCATGATAACGAGCGCCGATGCGGGCTTGCGCTTTCTCAATCGCTCGATACCCGATCTGGAGGAAGCAAAGGAGGCATTCAAGCAGATTACCGCCGGTGGTCATCGCGCGGCAGCGGTGATCGACGGAATTCGAACGATCTTCAAGAAAGAAGACCGCAAGCGCGCTCCGCTCGACCTCAACAGCCTTGTCGGGGAAACACTCGCTTTGGTGCGAGAGGGTCTGGCGAAACACCGGATAATGGTCGAAGCCGAGTTGAATGAACGCCTGCCGCGGGTAACAGGCGATCGAATCCAGCTACAGCAGTTGCTTGTAAACCTGATCACGAACGCCATCGATTCCATGGCTGCGGTCGGCGGGGCGCGGGTGCTGTCCGTGAAATCCAAGCTGCATGACGATGGCCACGTAACGGTTTCGATTGCGGACACTGGAACAGGAATTGGTCCGCAAGACGTGGATCGAATATTCAACCCGCTCTTCACGACAAAGCCCGACGGCATGGGGATGGGCCTGTCGATCTGCAGATCGATCGTCGAAGCCCACGATGGGCGGTTGTGGGCGGCCCCGAACACGCCCCAGGGTGCTATATTTCATTTTAGCGCAGTTCGCTCTGTTTCCGCATGACGAGGATCCGTCTGTGATCAAAGTCGCACCGAACAGTTTGCAGCCCATGACGGAGGTCGAGCCTGCTGTCTATGTGATCGATGACGACGTCGGAATCCGCGACTCGCTCGGCCTGTTATTCCGATCGGTCGGTCTGCGCGCGGAACTATTCGGTTCAGCAAGCGAACTCATGCAAAGCAAGCTGCCTCCGATTCCGAGCTGCCTGGTTCTCGATGTTCGCTTACCCGGGTTGAGCGGCTTCGAGCTTCATGCCGAGTTGACCAAGGCCGATGTCCATGTTCCCATCATCTTCATCACTGCACACGGCGATATCCCCATGTCCGTGCGGGCTATGAAGGCCGGCGCCGTCGACTTCATCACCAAGCCGTTTCGCGACCAGGATATGTTGGATGCTGTCACCGCCGCTATCACGCGCGACCGGGCCAGGCTGGATGCCGATCGCGCACGGCTCGACTTAAAGGCCCTGTTTGACAGCCTGACGTCGCGCGAACAGGAGGTGATGGCGCTCGTCGCCACCGGCTTAATGAACAAACAGGTCGCGGCTCACGTCGGCCTCAGCGAGATTACTGTCAAAATTTATCGCGGCCGCGCGATGAAGAAGATGCATGCGAAATCGCTGGCAGACCTGGTCAAAATGGCCGAAGCACTCGGTATTGGCCGGGAAAAGCTCTCATAGCCTCATATCTATGTATGACTTTCGGACGCAGCCGACTCATATCATTGTCAGAACGCATTGATGGACCAGTCGCTTGCCAGACACCCCCGTTATTTCAATCGTCGACGATGACGAATTTGTTCGAAGCGGAACTACGAGTCTTGTTCGGTCGCTTGGGTTTGTCGCCCACGCTTTCCCATCCGCACGTGCGTTCTTGCATTTGGGACAACTGGCTGAAACCTCGTGTTTGATTTCAGACATCCAGATGCCGGAGATGAGCGGAATCGAGTTGCACGATATCTTGCGCACACGTGGGCATCACACGCCCATCATCTTCATCACGGCCTTTCCCGATGAAAAGGCGCGCGCTCAAGCGTTGGTTCGAGGCGTCGTCTGCTTTTTGAGCAAGCCTTTTGACGGCGACACGCTGTCTCGCTGCCTCGACGTTGCATTGAAAAACAATGCCGGTGAGAGCGACTAGCGCGTCGCTGATCACTGGGCGCGATCAGGCCCGGCAGACCGCAAGTCCAATCGTCGAATCGCATCGCCTTCAACCGAGGGAGGCTTGAGCCCGTCAGGGCCTATAAACCTAGGTATGACCGCCATAAACCAACACGCGGTCACGACCAACCTACGTCCGATGGAGCGCGCACTGGAGTGAGAGCACAACTAAAGTGTTCAACCACTCTAATGGCATCGCGCAACGAAGGAGACTGATCATGTCCACGGCATCACCGGCGCCAAATCGGCGCGAGTTTCTTGCCACATCGGCCACCGCACTGCTTGCCACTTCGGCAGGCGCGGCCGCGTTCAACTTCACCTCGTCTCAGCCAGCGGCCGCGGCCGAAGCCAGTTCAATCCGCCCCTTCACCGTCAGCTTCCCGCAGGAGGAGATCGACGAGCTTCGCCGTCGCATCGCTGCCACGCGTTGGCCCGAGCGCGAATTGGTGTCCGACGCAGCGTCTCGGCGGACCTCGGCGACCTTGTCGGCCGGCGACACGCAAGGCGTGCAACTCGCCACGATGCAGAAAGTCATCCAGTACTGGGGAACGGAATACGATTGGAGCAAGTGCGAGGCGCGCCTGAATGCCTTGCCGCATTTCGTTACCGAACTCGACGGGCTGGACATCCACTTCATCCACGTGAAATCCAAGCATCAGGGTGCCCTTCCGGTCATCATCACGCACGGCTGGCCCGGTTCGGTCATCGAGCTGCTGAAAGTCATCGATCCGCTCACCAACCCCACCGCGCATGGCGGAACCGAGGCGGACGCGTTCGACGTGGTGATCCCATCGATGCCGGCTACGGCTTTTCCGGCAAGCCGACTGAGCCCGGTTGGGATCCGATTCGCATCGCGAAAGCGTGGACGGTGCTGATGAAGCGCCTCGGCTACAACCGGTTTGTAGCACAGGGCGGCGACTGGGGGGCACTTATCACCGAACAGATGGCTCTGATGGCGCCTCCCGAGCTGATCGCCATCCACACCAATATGCCAGCGACCATTCCGCCCGAGATTGTGAAGGCGCTTGCCGCCGGAAGTCCGCCTCCCGCCGATCTCGGGCCCGACGAAAAGCGCGCTTACGAGCAGGTCGCCTTTTTCTACAAGTTCGGCCTGGGCTATGCCAACGAGATGGCGCTTCGTCCGCAGACGCTTTACGGGCTCGTCGATTCACCCGCCGGCCTGGCGTCATGGATTCTCGATCACGATGCGGACAGTTATGCACTGATAGCCCGCTCCTTCGATGGCGAGCCGGAGGGCCTTACCCGCGACGACATCCTCGACAACATCACGCTCTATTGGCTGACGAACACGGCTATCTCGTCGGCCCGGCTCTATTGGGAACACCGGCAAACGGCGAAGGCCGGCTTCTTCGACACCAAAGGGATCACCATTCCCGTCGGCGTGAGCGCGAACCCCAGCGAAATCTACACCGCGCCGAAGAGTTGGACCGAGCGCGCGTTCCCGAAGCTCCTGCATTACAGCCACCCGCCCAAGGGCTGCCACTTCGCGGCATGGGAACAGCCGAAGTACTTCACCGACGACGTGCGCGCATCGTTCAAAACGTTGCGGACGGCGTGAAGTGTTGAGCGGGGATGGCGCGCCGGACGTGCGCGTCACCCTCCGCCTGGCGATTGACCCCGTAGCGCATCTCCAAAAGGAGAGAACGGAATGAACTTCCTCATCCAGACGCTCACCGCACTCGCGCTTTGCACCGTGTCCGCCACGGGTGCGTTCGCCCAGAGCACGGTCGTGCCCATTGACAACGAGCCCGCGCCCAAGCTGATCGTGGAGCCGCCGCTTCCGGGTCCGTTGGCCGGGGGCGTGGTGTTCATCCCATACCGGGTGGAGAACCTGCGCATCCTGCCGGTCGGTGGGCCGGCCGCGCGCAACGTGTCTCCGCGGGTCGGGCACCTGCACCTCACCGTGGACGACCTTCCCTGGGCGTGGGCGGATTACGGTCAGAGCGACACCATCATCCTGGTGGGCATGCCGCGCGGCCAGCACAAGGTTCTGATCGAGGTCGTGGACGCCGAAGGCAACGTCTTCACCAAGCAAACGGTGACATTCCACTCTCCGGGCAAGGAGATTCAACCATGAAGCTCCACAAACTGGCGGCTGTGCTGGCATTCGGGCTTTGCATCTTTTCCGCCCTGGCCAACGCCAACGCGGCCGAAGATCGCTCGATCCGGCCCTTCAAAGCTCAGGTGCCGCAAGCGGCGCTCGAGGACCTTCGCCGGCGCATCGCGGAAACACGGTGGCCGGATCGCGAGACGGTCAATGACCAATCCCAGGGCATCCAACTCGCGAAGCTCAGGCCGCTCGTCGAATACTGGGGCGCTGCCTACGACTGGCGAAAGGCCGAGGCCAAGCTGAACGCGCTGCCTCAGTTCATGACGACAATCGACGGCGTGGACATTCATTTCATTCACGTCCGGTCGAAACATCCCAACGCCCTGCCGGTGATCATGACGCATGGCTGGCCCGGGTCGGTGCTTGAGCTGCTCAAGACCGTCGGCCCGCTGACGGATCCGACTGCCCATGGCGGAAGCGCTGAGGACGCCTTCGACCTCGTTCTGCCGTCGTTGCCGGGCTTCGGCTTCTCAGGCAAGCCTACGGACACCGGCTGGGGCACCGACCGTATCGCGCGAGCCTGGGCGGAGCTGATGAAACGCCTCGGCTATACAAGCTATGTCGCCCAGGGCGGCGACTGGGGTTCCCCCGTCTCGAACGCCATGGGGCGCCTTGCGCCGGCAGGCCTGCTTGGCATCCATGTCAACTTGCCGGCGATCGTGCCGCCCGAGATTGCGGCGATCCTCGCTGCCGGCGGGCCTGCGCCGGCCGAACTGAGCGAGAAAGAGCGCACGGCATTTAATGCCTTCAGCACAGGCGCAAAAATGGGGAACAGATCGTACGCGGTGATGATGGGCACGCGGCCGCAGACGGTCGGTTACGCCATCAATGACTCCCCCGCCGGCCTCGCGGCATGGATGCTCGGCCATCTGAGCGCGGCGGTGCAAAAACCGGCCACGGTAGCGGCGGGATAGTCCGGCTGCGGGCGGCGTAAAAGTCGTCCACCTATTTTCCTCCTGGGGTTCGCGCAGGAGGGTTAGGGGATCTACACCGTGGA
>NZ_JBIRCY010000101.1:0-15680 GCF_044326205.1 Mesorhizobium sp. IMUNJ 23232 | reverse complement strand
TCGACTGCGCGGTGTTGTTCTGGCATTGTCATGAACGTCCATCCGAGGCTCCTGGCTGGCGGTCGCGTGTGTGGTAACCGCAACCTCGCATCCAAGCCTCGGACGGACAACCTCCATAGCAATGACACCTAGTCCATCGATTCCGTTTGTAGTCCCAGAACGTGTAGATCCGTCCCTCAGGATGAAGAGCGCGAAGCGCGTCGGTCCAACTTCGACCGACCAGTTTGCGGAAAGCCGCTCGGCTCTCGGGGTGGACAAGAGCATCGTCGTCCCAGGACTTCGTCGGATAGATGTCGAGTTCAGTTGGCGCAACGTTGAAGTCGCCGGCCAGCACTACCGGTGCACCGCTCTTGCGAAGCCGGGTCGCGTGCCTCTGGAGACGGTCGAGCCAGACGAGCTTGTGATCGAACTTGGGACCGGGCCGCGGATTGCCGTTTGGCGCGTAGATGCTGGCGATGAGGACGCCTGCCACCGCTGCCTCAATGTATCGGCTCGCAGATCGGCGTCGTCGCCTGGAAGCGCGTTGCGCGTCAGAACGGGCTCGGTTCCGCGCGCAAGAATTGCGACGCCGTTCCATGTTCTCTGCCCCAAACAGACCGCGCCGTAGCCGGCCTGCGCCAACGCGGCAGCGGGGAAGTCGCGGTCGAGGCACTTTAGTTCCTGAAGGCAGGCCACATCCGGCCTCCTTGCTTCAAGCCAGGAAAGCAGATTTGGCAGGCGTCGGTTGATATTGTTGATATTGTAGGTCGCGATGAGCATCACCCCTAATGCAATCGCCATCACCAGCGTTCCAGGCGAAGGGGCGGCAGAACTGTTTCATAGCTTGACTGCCACGAGGAACTGCTTGCCGGTTGTCGCATTGTCTTGAAGGTCTTATTCATCAACCACTTCACGGTTCAAAAATTGCCCCTTGACGAATTGCCGATCGAAATCTCGCCGACGCTGCCGCAATCTCTCGCCGCAGCATTTCGGCGGGAAGCTCCCAGATCGATCGAACTGAACGGTGACGTCCCGTGCACGACTATTGCCTCGTATAACGTTCACAAATGCGTCGGCGTCGACGGCCAGTTCGATCCAGCGCGCATTGTCGACGTCATCTGCGAGCTCGATGCCGATGTTGTGGCGCTGCAGGAGGCTGACGAACGTATCGGCGACAGGCGTGGTCTTCTCGACCTTGTCGCCTTGCGAAAGAAGACCGGTCTCATCCCGACACATCCTCAACGGAACGACAGTCATGGGTGGCACGGCAATCTCATCCTCGTCAGACGTGGCGTTGTTCAAGGTTTTCGGCAGGTCAACCTGCCGGGCCTGGAACCTCGCGGAGCCCTCATCGTCGACTTGGAGATTGGCGGTGTGGCGCTGAGGGTTATCGCAGCACACTTCGGGCTGCTGCGTCGGTCGCGGGCGCGGCAGGCACATGCGCTTCTGGAAGCGACCCATCCGGTCATGCAGCCCACAATCCTGCTCGGCGATCTGAATGAATGGCGGGTTCGCAACCGGTCGTCGCTGAATACGCTGTTGCCGCATTTCGGGCCGATCCATGCTGTCCTGCCAAGCTTTCCCTCCCGCTTTCCGTTACTGGCGCTCGATCGCATTCTGGCACGCCCGGCGAGCCTGATATCGCGCATCGAAGTCCATCAAAGCCCGTTGGCGCGGCTGGCCTCCGATCATCTCCCTCTCAAGGCGCAACTTAACCTTTCCGGCGCAACCCGGCCCGCCGCGCAACCGGCAATGCTCTCGCACGTTACCTAGGCTGACACGTGTCATTGGGATCGCATGGACCTGGGCATCACTCAATCCGCCGACGACAGGATCAAGGCTGGCAAAACCGGCCTGCAGCTCATTTCCGACAATTTCGATGCGATGGCGGTTCGTGTGCTTGCTGCTCGCAGCGCGATCCACAGCCTCGATCTGATGTATTACCTCTGGCACGACGATCATTCCGGCCGGGCATTGATGCAGGAGGTTGTGAGCGCGGCCGAACGCGGCGTTCGGGTGCGGATCCTGCTTGACGATATGAACCCCCAGGTAAACGACGCGGCCTATCTCGCACTCAATGCCCACGAGAACATTGAGCTCAAGCTCTTCAACCCCAGCGGAATGAGAAACGGCAGTTGGCTGCGCTATTTCGAGCTTGTTTCCCGCCTGTTTGCGATGACCCGCCGAATGCACCACAAAGCCTGGCTGGTCGATCAGCGTATCGCGATTGTCGGCGGCCGTAACATCGGTGATGCCTATTTCGGTGCCGCGGAGACCAATTTTCGCGATCTTGACTTTCTGCTTCAGGGGGCTGCGGTCCAACAGACGCAAGATATCTTTGAGGACTATTGGAACTGCGCGGCAGCGCGGCGCATCGACACGCTCCATCCCTCAGTGCCGGCCGACCGGCTGGACAGCCTCGCTGCCGGCAGCATTGGCGACGACGACAAGATTTTCGGTAATGTCAGCGCCCGAATGACCATCGATGAGTTCATCTCAATGGGCAGCGGCGTTCATTGGACGGAGAATGCACGCGTCATCTCGGATCCAGCGTGCAAGGTCTTCGGCGACACGCCGGAAAAATGGCTGATAAACGAGTTGTTGCCTATCCTTGCAGGGAGCCGATCGAACCTCGAGATCGTGTCTCCGTATTTCATTCCCGGCCAACCGGGCTTGTCACTGCTGGCTGGGCTGGTCGAGCGTGGTGTTGATGTCTCGGTCCTGACCAACTCGTTGGCCGCAACCGACGTAGCTTTCGTCCACGGTGCCTATGCCAACTATCGGGTTCCTCTTCTCAAGGCCGGGATCAAACTGTTCGAACTGCAGCCTTTCAATGGCGAGAGGAACATCTCGGTCTTTGGTTCGAAGGGGGCCAGCCTCCATACGAAAGCATTCACAGTCGATGGAAGGATGGGCTTTGTCGGCTCGTTCAACTTTGATCCCCGGTCAGTGTCGCTCAATTCCGAGATGGGCGTGCTTTTCGAGGACGAGGGATTGACCGCCGAACTTAACGAACGGATCGACGGCGAGAAGGCCTCGCAAACCAGCTATCGCGTCCTACTTGAAGGCGGTCAACTCTGTTGGCAGGACGATGTCGATGGCAGCACGCACACCTATCGCCACGAGCCTGGCGCCAGCATCTACAGGAAGAGTCTGGCCGGGTTAGTTCGCTACTTGCCGATTGAATCACAGCTGTGACGGCCTGCGTTCGCGAAACTTGGTGGCCACTCACCGAAAGTCCCTCGGCTTCACCGTGATGGTCTCAATGTGAAGGTCGGGGATGTAGATGTCGCGCGCCTTCGGCCCCTTCGGCGGGAGCGTTCGTGGATCGAGGCCGGGGCTCCCGTGATGGAACTCGTCACCTCGACCATGCGGCAGAGGGAAAGCCATATCCCGGCTGCCGACGCTGGCAAGCTCTGCGGACAGATCGGTGAGTTGATGCGCTACCAGATGCACCACCTCGCCCTCGCGCTGGATGCGACCGCGCACGGAGAACACGCTGGCTGCAAGGATGATGCGGCGCTGGCGCTCGAACAGCTTTGGCCAGATTACGAGATTGGCAATGCCGGTCTCGTCTTCGATGGTAATGAACATCACGCCTTTGGCCGAGCCAGGCCGTTGCCGGACAAGGACGAGGCCAGCAGCTTCGATCCATTGGCGGTCGCGGGCGTTCATTGCATCGCGACAAGTGACGATACGGCGGTGCCTCAGATCTAAGCGAAGGAACGAAAGTGGATGGGCACGCAAGGTAAGCCCGACATGCCCATAATCCTCGACCACTTCGCTGCCGGCCGTCATGGGGCGGAGCGCGATTGTTGGCTCAGTGAGTTCGGGGATGTTCTCTTCTGCGCGTCGGGCGGCCGCCTCGAAAAGCGGAAGCGGTTCGTCACGAAGACCCTTGATCTGCCAAAGAGCTTCGCGACGGGAGAGGCCAAGGCTTTCCCGGAAGGCGTCGGCCTCTGCCAGTTGCACCAGTGATGCGACCGGCACGCCAGCGCGGCGCCAGACGTCATCGACAGACGCAAAGGGATGATCAGCGCGTGCGGCAAGCAGCGTCGCGGTATTTGCATTGGACAAGCCGCGCACCATGCGCATGCCGAGCCGGACGGCGAAGGCCTCGTCCTCTAATGGCTCCAACGTGCAGTCCCAGCGCGAGACGTTGATGCAGACCGGTCGGACCTCGACATTGTGATCTCGGGCGTCGCGCACGATCTGGGCCGGGGCGTAGAAGCCCATTGGCTGGGCATTGAGAAGTGCAGCACAGAAGACTTCCGGGTGGTGGCACTTCATCCAGGATGAAGCATAGGCGATCAAGGCGAAAGAGGCCGCGTGGCTTTCCGGGAAGCCATAGCTGCCAAAACCCTCGAGCTGCCGGAACGTGCGCTCGGCAAACTCCAGCTCATATCCATTGTCGACCATGCCCTTGACCAGCTTGTCACGGAAATGGCTGACGCCGCCGGTAAACTTGAAGGTCGCCATGGCGCGGCGTAGCTGATCGGCCTGGCCGGCGGAAAAGCCCGCGCATTCGATGGCGACGCGCATCGCCTGTTCCTGGAACAGCGGGACGCCCAGCGTCTTGCCCAGCACCTTCTCAAGCTCGGGCTTGGGGTAATACACCGCTTCCTTGCCCTCGCGTCTGCGCAGATAGGGATGGACCATGTCGCCCTGGATCGGTCCCGGCCGCACGATCGCAACCTCGACCACCAGGTCGTAGAAGGTCCAAGGCTTCATGCGGGGCAGCATCGACATCTGAGCCCGGCTTTCGATCTGGAAGAGGCCGAGCGTGTCGGCCTTGCGGATCATCGCGTAAGTCGGGCCGTCCTCCGGCGGGATGGTCGACAGGTCATGGGTTACACCCTTGTGCTCGATGAGCAGGTTGAAGGCGCGCTTCATGCAGGAGAGCATGCCCAAGGCCAGGCAATCGACCTTCATGAAGCGCAGCGCGTCGATATCGTCCTTGTCCCACTCGATCACTTGGCGGTCCTTCATCGCCGCCGGCTCGATCGGCACCAGATCGTCCAATCGGTCATTGGTCAGCACGAAACCCCCAGGGTGCTGCGACAGATGTCGGGGTGCGCCCATCAGCTGGCGAGCGAGGTCGAGCGCCAGCCGCAGGCGGCGGTCGCCGAGATTGAGGTTCAGTTCCTCGACATGTTTCGGCTCGACACCTTCTTCCGACCAGCCCCAGACCTGCGAGGACAACATCTTGATCAGATCCTCGGTAAGGCCGAGCGCCTTGCCGACATCGCGTAGCGCGCCCTTGGACCGATAACGGATCACTGTAGAGCAAAGGGCTGCATGATCACGGCCGTAGGTGTCGAACACCCATTGCATGACGATCTCACGCCGCTCGTGCTCGAAGTCGACATCAATGTCCGGCGGTTCGCGGCGTTCCTCGCTGACAAAACGTTCGAACAGCAGATCATTCATAGCCGGATCGATCGCCGTGATGCCCAGCACATAACAGACCGCGGAGTTGGCGGCGGACCCTCGCCCCTGGCAGAGGATGTCGCGCGACCGGGCAAACCGGACGATGGAATTGACCGTCAGAAAGTATGGCGCATAGCCGAGCCTGTCGATTAACGAGAGCTCGTGCCTGAGCGACGACACGACATGGTCAGGCAGTCCTTCGGGATAGCGTGTGGCCGCCCCTTCCCAGGTCAGTTTCTCAAGCGTCTGCTGCGGCGTCAGTGAAGGATCTTCGCGTTCCTCGGGATATTGGTAGGCGAGTTCGTCGAGCGAGAACCGGCAGCGATCGGCGATCTCGACGGTTCGTTCAATCGCTTCGGGGTAGCGCGCGAACAGCCGGTTCATCTCTTCGGGCGGCTTGAGATAACGATCAGCATGGCGCTCGCGTCGCGCGCCGAGATCATCGATCGTGCAGTTGTGCCGGATGCAGGTGACGACATCCTGCAGGATGCGTCGCCCCGGCTCGTGGAATAGCACATCGTTGGTGACGACAGCGGGCACCTTTAACTCGCCCGCGAGGTTGGCCAACTCGTGCAGGCGAAGTTGATCGTTCGGCCGCCGTCGCAGGGTGAGCGCCAGATAGGCCCGATCATCAAATGTCTGACGCATCCGCCGCAGCCACAGCGCACAGTCGTCGTCGGCCTCATCGGGCAGGAAGATCGCTATCAGCCCTTCGGCGTAGGCCGCCACATCTTCCCAGCGCAGATCGCACTTGGCCTTTCCCGCGCGCTTCTTGCCGAGCGAAAGCAGCCGGCACAAGCGCGAATAGGCTGCGCGGCCGGTGGGATAAACGAGGATCGAAACACCTTCCGCGAGATCAAGCCTGCAGCCGACGATCAGCCGGACGCCTGTGGTCTTGGCAGCCTCATGCGCCCTGACGATGCCGGCCAGACTGTTGCAATCGACGATGCCGAGCGCCGACATATCCATGACGGCGGCCTGAGCAAACAACTCCTCACTGGAACTCGCACCGCGAAGGAAGGAAAAATGCGACGTGCACTGGAGTTCGACATATTGGGCGGTGGTCATGCAAAAATGCCGTGCAGAAACCAGCGATGCGAGCCGGTGTCGAGGTTTTCGCCGTCGCCGGCTCGGTAAATCCAGAAGCGCTCGCCGGCATCATCCTCGACCTGGAAGTAGTCGCGGACGGCGGCAAGTTCGGCGTCGCGCTTCCACCATTCGCCAAAGACACGCTCAGGTCCATCGGCACGCCTCACACGCCTCCGGCTGCCCCGCCAGGTGAAGCTTGCCGGTGGATGGTCGGGAAGCAGCGCTACAGCCTCGATCGGCTCCGGTGGCGTCAGCAGCCGTGCCGGGCGCGGCCAGTGATCCGGCCAAGATTCGCCGACTTCCGGTGCGCTGGGAGCCACGCGCTGCACCGAACGCTCCGGGACATCGCTGGGTAGTGGTGCAAAGCGATAGAGCTGACCGTCGCCAAGACGGTTGCTGAGCGTATCGATGAGATCGGAGATGTCGGCCTCCGGCTCGTCGATCAGCCACGAAATCGTCTGCTTCGGCGAAAGCGGTTCCGCCCACGTCGCAGCCAGCCGCATTAACTCGATGCCAAAGCCCGGATCGATCTTTTCGATCTTGTCGCATAGCAGTCTGTTCAGCCGCTTGGGGTCACGCACGGGAAGCGCGGTGCTCACGCGAATTGACTTCATGGTGTTGTCAACACGATGCATCAATAGGTCGAGGCGCTTGGCCCCAAGTCCTCGTGTTTCCAACTCCCCGCAAAGGCCGCCGACCAGCTTGCCGATGTATTTTGCAATGGTCTCGGCCGCGGCGATCGGTTCGCCAAAACTGCGGCGCACTTCGACAATCTCCGCTGGTCGAAGCGGATCGATCGGCTCATTCAGGATGCCCAGCGCCTGGTCCAATCGGCGGCCGAGTTCAGGACCGAAGCGCAGCGTCAATGGTGCTCGTGGCTGCGCGAGCAGATCTCCAACGCGCTCGAAACCGAGCACACGAAGGCCGTCTACAATCGCACCGTCAAGCCGCAGCGCCGCGATTGGTAGCTCTGCGATTGTGGACTGCGTTGCCTCGGCCGACACCACGTTTGTCGGCTGCCCAACAAAGCGCGCAACGGCATGGGCCGCGCCCCAACTCTGGGCGACGGCCACGCGTGCAGAGATGCCCGCATGGTCGAGTCGCTGCATCAGATCGACAAGCAGCGCCTGCTCGCCGCCGTGTAGATGGCTGGCACCGGTGATGTCGATCACCAGCCCATCCAGCCCATCTACAGCCACGATGGGTGAGTAGCGGCGCAGTGCCCACAGCGCCAGCCGATCCAGCGCCTGGGCGTCTTCCTGCGGCCTGGCGTCCTGGACGACTAGCCCAGGCACGAGCGCCTGCGCCTTGGTTGCCGGCATGCCGACGCGAAGTCCCTGGTTGAGTGCAATCGTGTCCGCCGCAAGCACAATGCGCCTGTTGCCGTCCCGTCCGACCAGAACCAACGGCCGGTCAGGCGGCAATGATGCGGCGTCCGATCTTCTTCTGAGGCGATCGGTCGGCCATTGCGGAAGGAAGAGCGAGACGACCCTTGGCATCGCAGGCCTCCACTTCGAAGTCAGCACTCTCGGCACCACGGCAGCGGATCAGTTCAAGCCGCCAGCGGGCGCGACCCACGCCGGGCACCGGCAAAGGACGGGATGGCAGCACCGAGACACGCCATCGCGTTACCGATGCAGTCGACTGCCCGAAATCGGTCGCATCGGCGGGGCGTCTCCATCGCCGAATGGCGAGGCCGATGCCCGATGATGTTTCCGCGGCAAGCTGCAGGCGTCGTGATGCCGTCATCGGCAATCGCGCCAATTCCGCCACGACGGCGCCAAGCCCGGAATGCCGAAGTCCTTCCTCGAAACAGGCGAGAACAGACTTCTCGTCGCCGGCCTCGACGAAGATCACCCGGTCCGGTGAAAGTCCGGCTCGTGCAAGGGCTGGTGCGAACAGGTCTTGCCGCGCTACGCACCACAGCACTTTGCCTTTTGTTCGTGCAGCGATGCCAGCGGCAAATAGCGCCGCGGCTGCCCCGTCGACTGCGCCATTGCCGCCGCCGGCAATCTCGTGCAAAGCGCCATGTGCCAGTCCGCCGGCCGGCAGATGTTGATCGAGATCTGCGAGCCCGAATGGCAGGACATTTCGATTACCCATGCCCCCACCCTCAAGGCTGCGAACACGCTCCTGCAGTGCAGAAATTGTGGCGCGGTCGGGCTTGGTAAGCATGTTGAGGCGGCTTTCGTCGCGTCGTTTGGTGGTATCATTCACCGATTTAGGAACCCATTCCTGACAGAGTCAACAGGCTTTTTGACTCTTTTGTTCCTCTTCCGTTCACTTTGACGGTATGCACACCGGAAGTCAAAAGTGATTGTTGCATCATCCCCACTGGGAGCAATCTCACGCAGCTTTTTTCATCGCGTGCGGCCGGTTCGGTGCCTGAACATCGACGCAGAAAAAGAGTTGACAGTATTACTGCTAATATGGCATTAGAGCCGCCGAACGAGAGATTGGCGATGACTCAAATGACGACACCGATGTCGGCGCGGGCCGAACTGGCTGCGCTCACGCAGGACAGGATCATGCGCGGCGTCGCCGATATTCTGGCCTCGGGCAGCGGTGACGTGACGTTCAAGGCGCTTGCCGTGGTATCGGGAGTGCCGGAGCGCACGATCTATCGCCACTATGCGACCAAGGAAGCGGTGCTGAGCAGTTTTTGGGGCTGGATGAATGAAAGACTTGGTATGCCGGCGCCGCCCCGCTCGGCCCAGGAACTGGTCGAGCAGGTTCCGCTGGTCTTCGGCGCCTTCCAGGCGGGCGAGCCGCTGGTGCGGGCGATGCTGCACGACCCGCATGGGCGGACGGCTCGGCTCGGTAGCGGCGAGGCGCGGCGCGAGAAATTCAGCGAGGCGCTGAAGGACGTCCTGGCCGGACTGGATCTGTCCGAACGGATGCGGCTGCTGGCCAGCGTGCAGGTGCTGTTCTCGGCCGCCGGCTGGGAAACGATGAGGGATTATTGGGACCTGTCTTCGCCCGAGGCCGCCGACGCGGCGCAATGGGCGATCCAGGCCTTGATCGAACACGCAAGAAGCCGTTCCGCGTCCTCCCAGGCCGACGGCGACGCGGCCGTGCCGAGAAATCAGGAGAAGTAACCGATGCTGTATCATGCCTCGTTCAACGTGCGGGAACCTGCAAACGTGGCCCAGGCACTGGCGGAAATGCTCGACGCCACTGCAATCCGCGCGCCGGTTCCGCCGTTTCCGGACGGCTCGTGGTTCGTCTGCTACGGCGACGATAATGGTTCGTTCCTCGAAGTGCTGCCGTGGGGGAACATCCTCGACCCGGACACCCGCTTCGGTATCGGCTTCGACGACGACATGCGGCCCCGCGCCGGCAGCCATGTGCTGGTGCGCACGCCGCACGCCAAGGAAGAGATCAGGGCGAAAGCCGGACGGCTGGGCTGGCGCTGCGAGTTCGTCGATGCGCGGCTGTTCGAGGTGGTGAAGGTATGGGTCGAGAACGCCGTTCTCGTCGAATTCCTGCCGCCCGAGTTCTTGCCCGCCTATGTCTCGACCTTCGGGACCGAGGGGATCGGTTCGCTCGACGCAAAGCTGCGCGCCATGGAAGTTTAGACAACAGCGATGTTCGCTCCGGCGAGTTGAGGAACAGCCGACAGCAAGACGCAACAAGCCCTTGAGCAAATTTTCATCCGGCCGGCAACGGCCGGCGGGGTCGGCTGTGCGCCGCGCGACGCCGGCAACACCGGCAACGCGAGGGAATGCCCTCCGCATACCGTGGACAACATTGAGGCAAGCGGGCGCGGCAGACGCCGATCGCCCGCCTTTACCGAAAGGGCCGGATGGAATTCCGGCAGGTGACGAGATGATTGCACCCGTCGAACCGGCACCCTGACGGGTGTCCGGCGTCAAAGGCGACCTGCCCGGCGCAAAACTCCGAACAACAACAAACTGCCAATCCAACTGGAACTCACCCGCCGCCGGCATGGCCGGACGGTGAACACCGCCGCTTTGCCGGCGATCAACCCGCCGCATGTGCGGCAGATCAAACTTTTGGAAGGAACATCATCATGCCAGTCATTAATGGCGACGAAGGCAATAACACCCTGTTCGGCAATGAAAATGCCGACACTCTCAACGGCTTGGGCGGCAACGACACGCTGCGCGGTCTCGGGGGTGCCGACGCGCTAGACGGGGGCGAAGGCTCCGACACTGCTGAATACTCCGATTCCCCCTCGGCCGTGTTCGTCGACCGGATTCTGGGCACCGCCGAGGGCGGAGACGCCCAAAGTGACGGTTTCACCTCGGTCGAAAACTTCGTCGGCTCGACCTTCGACGACGGCTTTATCGGCGACAACGGCGCCAACACCATCAATGGACTTGCGGGCGGCGACACCATCTTCGGCAATGGCGGAAACGACATCCTCATCGGCGGCAGGGGCGGCGACTTCCTCGCCGGAGGCGACGGCATCGACACGGCCGTCTACGACAGCTCCGATGCGGGCGTCGTCATCGATCTCTTGAACGGGGCCGCAGGCGGAGGCGACGCGAACGGCGACATCATTGGCGGCTTCGAGAATCTCAGAGGATCGGCTTTCGGCGACACGCTCACCGGTGACAATGGCGACAACCGCATCGAAGGCGGCGAAGGCGACGACATCATAGCCGGACTCGGTGGAAATGACATTCTTGTTGGCGGCTCCGGCCTGGACAGCCTGTCAGGCGGCGACAACAACGACTTCCTGATCGGTGGCGCCGGTTCCGATCTGCTGAGCGGCGGCGCCGGCATCGACGCGGCCGATTATTCCGGTTCGGGCGCCGGGGTGACCGCCAAACTTACCGGCGGCCTCGGCGATAGCGGTTTCGGCGCGGGCGGCGATGCCGATGGCGACTTTCTTGGCGGTATCGAGAACCTCCAGGGCTCTGGCCACGCCGACACGCTTGAGGGCGATGCGCTGGGCAACGCCATGAACGGTCTCAATGGAGACGATACATTGCGCGGCCTTTCCGGCGACGACATCCTCGCCGGCCAGGCGGGCGCGGATACGATCGACGGTGGCGACGGTATCGACACCGCGGCCTACGATTCGTCCGGGGGCGCTGTCGGCATTTCGTTGCTGCTCGGCACGACGGAGGGCGGCGACGCCAAGGGCGACACCTTGATCAATATCGAGAACGTCGACGGTTCCGGTTTCGGCGACGTCATTGATGGCAACGATGTCGACAATCGCCTCCGCGGGCTGAATGGCTCCGACGAACTTAAGGGTTTTAGTGGCAACGATCGGCTCGAGGGGGGCAACGGCGTCGACCGGCTCAGTGGCGGCGACGACGACGATCTCCTGATCGGCGGCGCGGATGGCGACGATCTGTTCGGTGAGGACGACAACGACATCCTGGTCGGTGGCGCCGGCGCGGATCGATTGGACGGCGGAGAGGGCATCGACATCGCCGACTACTCCGGGTCGTCGGCGAATGTGCAGGTTTCGCTCCGCCTCAACAGCGGCAAAGGCGGCGACGCGCAGGGCGACACCTTCGCCAACATCGAGCAGGTGGCCGGCGGCGCATTCGACGACGACCTAGAAGGCGATGACGCGGCCAACAAGCTGTTCGGCAACGCCGGCAACGACATTCTTGTCGGCGGCGGTGGCAGCGACACGCTCAACGGCGGAGCCGGTAGAGATACGCTGGGCGGCGGCGAAGGCAATGATCTTTATACCGTGACCGCAACCGACAGCATCATCGAAGGGGTCGGCGAAGGCACGGCCGACCGCGCAGCGGCGCTGGAGAGCTTCACCCTGGGCGGTGGCGACAATATCGAGCAATTGTCGACGACGGACACGAACGGCTTTTCAGACATCGACCTCACCGGCAACACGCTGAAGCAGGAGATTCTTGGCAATGCCGGCTTCAACGTCCTGCACACCGGCGGCGGTGCCGCCGACGTGATGAAGGGGCTGGGCGGCAACGACATCTACCGGGTGTTTAACTCCGGCGACGTCGTCGTCGAAACCGCCGGCAACGGCTTCGACCTGGTGCTCGCCGCGGTGGACTACAAGCTCGGGGCCGGCGCCGAAGTCGAGCAATTGTTCACCAACGGCTCGACCGGAACGTCCGCCATCGACCTGACCGGCAATGCATTTGCTCAGGAAATCTTCGGTAATGCCGGGGCGAATATCCTTCACGACGGCGGGGCTGGCGCGGCGGACGCCATGCGCGGTTTTGGCGGCAACGATACCTACCGGGTGTTCAACTCTGGAGATGCGATTGTAGAGAGCACCTCGCAGGGCACTGCCGACAAGGTGGTGGCGGCTGTCGACTACAGGCTCGGCACCGGCGTCGATATCGAGATCCTGCAGACCAACGGCTCGACCGGCACCTCGGCGATCGATCTCACCGGCAACGAGTTCGGCCAGCAGATCACCGGCAATGCCGGCGCCAATCGCATCGAAGGCAAGGGAGGCATCGACACGCTGCGGGGTGGCAGCGGCGCGGATACCTTCGTATTCGCCTCGACGCTCGGCGCGGCCAATGTCGACAAGATCCTTGACTTCAGCGTGGCGGCGGACCGGATGCTCCTGTCCGACGCTATCTTCACCGCGCTCGACACCGGCACTCTGTCGGCGGCGGCGTTCCGCGCCAACAACACCGGCCTGGCGCAGGACGCTTCCGACCGCATCATCTACGAGCGTGACAGTGGAAAGCTGTTCTACGACGCCGATGGTGTCGGTGGTTCGGCCGGTATCCACTTCGCCACGCTGACCGTCGGACTGGCGCTCACCAACGCCGACTTCTCGGTGGCGTGAGTTGCTGAGGAGTTCGGCTTCTCTCGTCCGCGAATGGACGAGAGGGTCCGGGCGGGGCGCCGAAAATCGCCCCGCCGAACGCCGGAGGCGCGCCATGTTCTGGATAGCAACAATCGGCTTCGCCGGCAGCGGCTTTGCCATCCTCACCTACTGGATGCGCGACATGTTTTGGCTGCGCATCGTTGCCATGCTGAGCTGCGTCTTCTTCATCGCCTATGCCGCGATGATCGGGAGCTATCCGCTCATCCTCATGGAACTCACCCTGTTGCCGATCAACGCTTACCGGCTGCTCGAACTGCAGCCGCAACGCCGCCTGCGCATGACGCACTTCCGGCGCCGGCCTGTCGTCGAATGAGTGGCAGTCTCGTGTCACCGCATATGCTCCTACCAACCGAACAAAAGGAATTGTCGACATGCCTGTCATGATGATCTCGGAAACCGAAAACCAGACAGAGGAGGGCTACAACAGCCTGCTTGGCAAGGTGAGCGACCCGCTAAAGCAGGCGCCGGGCTTCGTCCTCCATATGTCGCACGCCACGCCTCAGGGCTGGCGCGTCATCGAGGTGTGGGAATCCAGGGACCATGCCGCCGCCTTCTTCGCGGCGCACATTGCACCAAAGCTGCCTGCCGGCCTCAGACCCAAGCTTACGTTCCAGCCGCTGCACGACATTGTCCACCCTGAATGGCCGTAGCGCCCGGCTTCCAGCACAGTGACAAGTGACCGAGAGATGAACATCCTGGCACCGAGACACGATCAGGCCGCCGCGATTCGCCCTGCGGACCGGTCGGAGATCACCGAAATCTCCTCGCTGATCGCCGCCGCCTTCGAGCCGTTTCGCAGCCATGCACCGGCCGAAGCGCTTCGACTCTACATCGAGAACTCGCGCAGCATTGACGAGCGTTGGGACCATGGCCAGGTGCTGGTCCTGGACCACAATGGCCGCATCGTCGCCACCGTCACCTACTATGCCGATGCCATGCTGGATGGCCCCGGCTGGCAGCATGGTTTCGCCGGGTTCCGCACGCTTGCGGTGCATCCGCGGGCGCGCAGCCACGGCTTCTGCCGCCGACTGGTCGACCGCTGCATCGACAACGCCCGCCGCGACGGCGCCAAGGCCGTCGGCATCCATTCCGCCGCCTTCATGGAACGGGCCTGCGGCATGTATGAACGCGCCGGCTTCGTGCGATGCCCGAAATACGACATCTACGCTTCCAGCATCCTGGGCTTCGACCGCAGCCTCGGCGACGAGTTGGTCATCGCATATGAACTGCCGCTGATGGTTAGCTGATCCGCCAACACAATTCTTGGCAACCGTGTCGTCCGAGAACAACTGGGTCGAGCGCTGGTGACCTCAAGCACACTCCAGCCATCTACGATCGACAATCTTCCGCCAAATCTCGTTCGACTGTCAGCTTGGCGGATGCGGCAAAGATTTGCCGTCTATCCGACACGCCACCGACGCGTTCGGCGACCACTCGAACCTGGCGGGCAGCCAACGATGTTCGGGGTGCTATGCCGTGTTGCGCTTCGTCCCTCGATCCGATCTTGGCCGGCACTCCCATTGCCTGGTGAAGAGCTAAGTTTCGGTGGCGGCGCGGCAACATTAGTCAGTCCCCGCTCAGCAAGCCGACCAACCATTCGATGCCCGGATCCCGCATTGCAACCTGCTGCGTGACGATATTCAGCGTAAACGTTCCGAGCGGCAACGGCGGTTCGATCGCCACCACACCGAAGCGCGCTGCATGCATTTCAACGAAGCGCCTCGGCAGTGCCGATATCAAATCGGTGCCTGCCAGCACGGCAAGCGCGAACATGAAATTCGGAACCGTCAAAGCGACACGTCGAGAGAGCCCTTGCTCCGACAGGATATTGTCGACGAAGCCGTGCGGGTCGCCGGTTTGCGAAACAACAAGATGCTGCATCGCGCAGTAATTCGACAGGCTCGGATCGGCCGCGAACGGGTGTCCTGCGCGCGCTGCGACAATGAAGTCTTCCTGATAGAGCGGGTGGCAGGCGAAGCGGGCCGGAAATTCCTCATTGGGAACGATCGCCGCATCCATCACGCGCGCCTCAAGATTGGCCAACGCATCCTTCCAGGCGATAACGGGCGATGTCTCGCCCTGCCGGGGCAGCAACTGCCGAATGCCGATGGCGATGCCCGGGGCTGTGCGCGACAACTTTTCCATTAACGGCGGCAGGAAGACGGCCGAGACACCGTCAGGCGATCCGATGGTGAAGCGCCGTGTCGAGGTCGCTGGGTCGAACGGCTGTGCCGTGGCGACGACACTTCTGACACGTGACAGGATATCCGCAACCGCATCTCCAAGTTCTTCCGCGCGCTGGGTCGGGACGACACCCTTCGGGGTCTTCAGAAAAAGCGGGTCTGCCAGCAGCAGGCGCAGGCGGCCGAGACCA
>NZ_JBIRCY010000100.1:0-16158 GCF_044326205.1 Mesorhizobium sp. IMUNJ 23232 | reverse complement strand
TTCCGCTCGGCTTCATAGCGGGCAAAGTCCTGCTTCGACAGGTTAACGGCAAGGCCGAGGCGGCGCATGGCGGCCACCGTGTCGGAGATTTTTGGTTTTGGCTTGCGCGGGCGAAACGGCGGCAGCGTCACCACGATGCCTTGCGCCGCCGCGATGATCAGCCGCCGGGCGGCGGATTCGGCGGGGCGCAAGAGCAGGAGAATGGCGCGGTAGAGGTGGCGCGGCAGGCAGAGCGCCGCGGCCGGCTTTTTGCTCCCAGTCCTTCCCGCCCGTCCCGGCCTTGGCGCAACCGCGGCTTCCGCGAGCACCAGCGACAGCGGCCTGCCAAACCCCATCTCGGCCATGCCGACGAGCATCAGCAGGAGATGCTTCAGCGCTCCCCGGTATCGCTCGATTGTCGTACTCGCGTCTCCAAACTCCACCGCCGCCTCCTCAGGACAAGGCCGACAATCAATATGGAACATATGGGGAACAAGCACAAGCGTTCCAAGAAAATAATCCTTTACGATGGCGGCACGGCAACCTGCTGTCACACTGCCTGCACAACACTTTGAAAAGGCTTGATTTTTTGAGAGGGGAGCGGTGTGCATCGAGGCTTTCCCGACCTGGACGAATGGCCGTTCGAAAACAATGTCATGCTTGCGAAGCCAAGCGAAAACAGAGAGTTGATCGCAGCCCACGTGGATTATTACGGAACAAGCATGACCAAGGAGGCCAGGGGCCTCAAGATAGACAGTTTCGCCTCTTTCGGTCCTGCGGGCGTCCTTCGGGCCCGCTGCGCGCCCGCTGACGGGGCCGGGAAGGACGGCAGTCACGCGCCGTTTCGGCAAATCATAAGCGATTACCGTCTACGGGGAGACATGTCCGGTGGGACATGCCGCCGGCACGAGCGTCGTGGCGGAGGCCGGCTTGGTGGCCGGCGCCGGCTGGATCGCTCCGGTCGTTGCCGGCGCGGCCGGCGCCGCAGTGGCGGCCGTCCGTGGCGGCCGGACCTTAGCCACCTCGCTGCCATAGACGGCGGCGACCACCTTTTCCTCGAGACCCACGGTCAGCGCCTGTTCAGCCTTGCCGGCATCCTGGGAGGTCGCCTGGACGGCGCCGATCACGCCGTTGATGGCGTAGGTGTCGAGGGCGATCACCCGCACATCGCCATCGACCTTGCCTGTCGCCTTGTCGATCGACCGGACGGTTCCGGCAATGCGGTTTGAATCGCCGACCAGCAGCGACAGGGCGGGGTCCTTGAGGTGATATTCGGCGATCGTAACAGTCACGCATTTTTCCGGGCCGATCTTTGGCATCGCGGCAAAGCGCGCGTGAAGGCGCTCGAGCAACCGGGGCGCGACCGATGGCGGAACAACGGATTTCGACTGGTAGTGTATGGCCACATCGACCACCCGCGCGTCATGGACGCTGGCATAGATACCCTTGGTCTGGCAGCCTGCCGCAAGCCAGCAGACGCCGAACACAGCGACTGCCCTGGAAATCGACCCCGTCATCCCTGATTCTCCCTCGCCCAGAGGAACTGTAGTGCATGGGCGGGCGAGTCGGACAGCTTGCAGGCTATGTTATTCGACGCGACGACGGCCGCGCCGATCGATGTGCGCGTCGCTTACACCGAGTGAGAATGATTCCGGTCGGCGCCTCAGCGTTGAAGGTAGTCGTCAACCTTGACGATCCAATCCCTATTCGCTTCCGCGATTTTCCGTTCGGTCAAACTCGAATCCAGTATCTCGGAAAGAGCGGACTTGATGGGTGGTTCGACGTCGAATTTCTCGTGAAATCCCAACGCCGCAAGGCTTTGCGCGCAAGAGGGGTGCGTGGACCCCGGATCATCAGGCTGGGCATATGCCTTTCCAGCGTAGGCATTAAGCAGCGAACGATCAGACAACAGAGCTGATTTCTCCAGAACGCGGTCCAGTGGGGGGCGAGGGGCCTGCATCGCCCCCATCAACTCGCGTTCCAGCGGGTCATAGACTTCTTCCTTGAAGAGCAAGTTTGCCGCTCCAATCAGGAGAATGGAGCGCGCGATCTCTACGGCATCTGCCGATTGGGCCGCCACGCGGTCGGCCTTTATCTCTGCGTCGCGCGAAAGACGAACCTGTTCCTTTCCGAAAGAGTCCGACAGCCAGCCCAGCGCCATATACAGAAGTTTTCCGGAAACCGTTTCTTCGGGCGAAGCGTACTCGAACACGAAAACAAGGCTGTTCGCGAATTCCGCGAATCTCAGGCCGCCATTGGTATCGTGATTTCTAAGATGCGCATCCTCATGCGCAAGGACAGCGGCGAAGGCTCTTTTGTCGGTAATCGCCAGCAGGGGCAGTCCGATTTGGAGGAATATTCTGCGGCCAAGCAGGCCGAGAATTGTGCGTTCTTCGCTGATTCCCGCGTTGAGTTGGTTGTCCAGCACGATCACAGTTCGTGCGGCCCGATGCTCGCCTGCAACGGCTTCCCAAAGCGTCCACAGTGCTGGCGCTTCCTGGCGGGAAATTCCCTCAATTCTGGTGCGGCGAAAACCCGCGAAGAGGGTACTGAGCAGAAACGCCACCCCCATCATAGCAACAGGCAATGCGATGAAGCCACTGATTATGAACCACAGCGGGTGCGTGTCCATCAGCATCATCCAAAGGCAGAAAATGACGAATGCGGGCACTACAAACAGCAGCACGGCGAATCGGCCGAAGCGTCTGCCCGTAGCTATGATCAAGCCGGACACGGTCGCTCACAGTGGAATATTATCGTGTTTCTTCCAGGGGTTCTGCAGGTCCTTGTTGCGCAGCATCCTGAGCGCCCGCGCCACGCGGCGGCGGGTCGAGTGGGGCATGATCACTTCGTCGACGTAGCCGCGCTCGGCGGCGACGAAGGGGGAGAGGAAACGGTCCTCGTAGCGTTTGGTGTGCGCCGCGATCTTTTCGGCGTCGCCGATATCCTTGCGGTAGATGATCTCGACCGCGCCTTTCGCGCCCATCACGGCGATCTGGGCGGTCGGCCAGGCATAGTTCATGTCGCCGCGCAGATGTTTTGACGCCATCACGTCATAGGCGCCGCCATAGGCTTTTCGGGTGATCACGGTGATTTTCGGCACCGTCGCCTCGGCATAGGCGAACAGCAGTTTCGCACCGTGCTTGATCAGCCCGCCATATTCCTGGGCGGTGCCGGGAAGGAAGCCGGGTACGTCGACGAAGGTGACGATCGGAATTGAAAAACAGTCGCAGAAGCGGACGAAGCGCGCCGCTTTGCGAGACGCGTCCGAGTCGAGCACGCCGGCCAGCACCATCGGCTGGTTGGCGACGAAACCGACTGTGCGGCCTTCGACACGGCCGAGGCCGGTGACGATGTTCTTGGCGAAACTTGGCTGGATCTCGAAGAAATCGCCCTCGTCGGCGGTCTTCAGGATCAATTCCTTGATGTCGTAGGGTTTGTTGGCGTTGTCGGGGATCAGCCGGTCGAGTGAAAAATCGTGGTCGGTGACCGACTGGTAGCATTCGATCTCGGGGAGGTCCGCGGTGTTGGAGGCGGGCAGAAAATCGACCAGCCGGCGCATCTGCAGCAGAGCCTCGACGTCGTTGTCGTAGGCGCCGTCGGCGATCGAGGATTTTGTGGTGTGCACCGAGGCGCCGCCGAGCTGCTCGGCCGTCACCGTCTCGTTGGTGACGGTCTTCACCACGTCCGGGCCGGTGACGAACATGTAGCTGGTGTCGCGCACCATGAAGATGAAGTCGGTCATGGCTGGCGAATAGACGTCGCCGCCGGCGCAGGGGCCCATGATCACCGAGATCTGCGGGATGACGCCGGAAGCGAGCACGTTGCGCTGGAAGATTTCCGCGTAGCCGCCAAGCGCCGCGACGCCTTCCTGGATACGGGCGCCGCCGGCGTCGTAGATGCCGATGATCGGCGCGCGGTTGCGCAGCGCCATGTCCTGCACCTTGATGACCTTCTCAGCATGCGCCTCCGACAGCGAGCCGCCGAACACGGTGAAATCCTTGGCGAAGAGATAGACGGGACGGCCGTTGACGGTGCCCCAGCCGGTGACGACGCCGTCGCCGGCGATCTTTTGCTTCTCCATGCCGAAATCGGTGGAGCGGTGCTCGACATACATGTCGAACTCCTCGAACGAGCCTTCGTCGAGAAAAATGTCGATGCGTTCGCGCGCCGTCAGTTTTCCGCGCTTGTGCTGGGCGTCGATGCGGGCCTGGCCGCCGCCCAGCCGGGCGATGTCGCGGCGGCGGGCGAGTTCCTCGAGCACGTCTTTCATGACATATCCTCCCGGCGGGGCGCGCATGCGGGGCAAAGCATGCAAACGCATTTTTGCGTGTAGCGGCAGCATTTTGCCAAGGCAAGCAATTCAAGAATTGCCGGCATCGGCCTCGAATTTTTCGGACCGTGATCGTTTTCTCGATTTGCCGTGTCGGATTTTTGCGGCGGCGTTCGTCCTAGCCCCGTATCGATCAACCGGCGCGCTGCCACGCGACCAACAGGACCCCGACGGGTCGAGCAGAAAAGAGGAAAGCTGAAATGCCAAAAATGATCTTCGTCAACCTGCCGGTGACCGACCTGTCGCGCTCGACCAAATTCTACGAGGCGGTCGGTGGCACCAGGAATCCGCAGTTTTCCGACGACACCGCCTCCTGCATGGTGTTTTCGGAGACGATCTTCGCCATGCTGTTGACGCATGAGAAATACAGCAGCTTCACGGCGCGGCCGATCGCCGATGCGCACAAGACCAGCCAGTTCCTGATCGCGGTTTCCGCCGACAGCCGCGATGAGGTCGATGCGGTGGTGGGGCGGGCGGGTTCGGCGGGCGGCAAGGCCGATCCCAATCCGAGCCAGGACTATGGCTTCATGTATGGCCGCAGTTTTGAGGATCCGGACGGACATGTGTGGGAAGTGACGTGGATGGACCCCGCAGCGGTAGCGGGTGGCGAGGCGGGCGCCGGCCAGGGCTGACCGCGCGTCAGTCCGCAATCGCATCGGGTATCCGGCCGGCAGGGCCGGATACCCCCGCACAAAATTCAGGGCGAGGGTCTCACCACGCGCCAGTGTTAGGCATCGAAACCCACGGTTCGGCCGGCGCCAGCGGGTCGCCTTCCTGCAGCAGTTCGATCGAGATGTTGTCGGGGGAGCGCACGAAGGCCATGTTGCCGTCGCGGGGAGGGCGGTTGATCGTCACGCCGGCGTCCATCAGCCGCTGGCAGGTCTCGTAGATGTTGTCGACCTTGTAGGCGAGGTGGCCGAAATTGCGGCCGCCGGTATAGTTTTCGGGATCCCAGTTGAAAGTGAGTTCCAGCTCGGGGGCGCGGGCGGCGCTCGACGTGGCCTTGTCCTTGGGCGCGGCGAGGAAGATCAGGGTGAAGCGGCCCTTCTCGTTCTCGTGGCGGCGGACCTCCACCAGGCCGAGCTTGTTGCAGTAGAAGTCGAGCGAGGCGTCGACATCGGTGATTCGCACCATGGTGTGCAGGTAACGCATTGTATTCCTTCCCTGTTCAGGCCGTCGCGCGGCATCGCGCCGTAGCCGGCCGGTTGCAAGAGACTTGCAGCCTTTTACACAACTGTTGCCGTTGCGTGATGATAGCCGGCAATCCGCTCACGCCAAGGTGAAAAAAGGCAGATCGGGCCTTGCACAAGCCCGAACGGGCGATGCTATTCTGTACAGAGAATCACGTGTGTTTTGTCAGGAAAGGGTGCGTTCGGATGGGGGACAAAGCCTCTTCGATGGGGCGAGGCTTGGAAATCGGCGACGGCCTGCGGCACCTCGACGGTGACGAGGTTCCAGGTGTGGTCGAGGTCTCGGGCGCCATCAAATGGTTCGATGTGGCCAAGGGATATGGCTTCATCATGCCCGACGAGGGCACCGGCGATGTCCTTCTCCATGTCACCTGCCTGCGCCGCGACGGTTTTCAGACGGCGCATGAGGGTGCGCGCGTCGTTTGCCTTGCAAGACGCGGTGAGCGTGGCATGCAGGCGTTCCGCGTCGTCAGCATGGACAATTCGACGGCGGTGCACCCGGCCGAGATGCCGGAGCAGCGCACGCATGTCACGGTCACCGCCGAGAGCGGGCTGGAGCGCGCGCTGGTCAAATGGTTCAACCGCACCAAGGGGTTCGGCTTCCTGACGCGCGGCGAGGGTACCGAGGACATTTTCGTCCACATGGAGACGTTGCGCCGCTACGGGCTGACGGAACTGAGGCCGGGCCAGGTCGTGCTGGTGCGTTTCGGGCGCGGCGACAAAGGCCTTATGGCCGCCGAAATTCATCCCGATATCGGAACCCTGCCGTCTTCGCACTGAGGTGCGGACACAAACGGAGTTCCGATGCCCCGCAAACCATGGATTCTTGCTGGCACCGTGGCCGCGTTCGCTATCGCGGCGTTTTTGTATTTCCAGACCACGATTCCCGCCACCAGCCAGGCGCAGGGCCTGCCGGTCGATCCGACGCCGCTCTCCGCGATAACGGCGTCCGGGGTAAAATCCTTCGGCATCGAAGTGGCGGACGATCCGGCGGAACGCTCGACCGGGTTGATGTTCCGCGAGACGATGCCGGAGGATCGCGGCATGCTGTTTGTGTTCGAGCAGACGCAGCCCGTCAGCTTCTGGATGAAAAACACGCCGCTGCCGCTTGACCTGGTGTTCGTCGCTGAGGACGGAACGGTGCGGGCGATCAAGAAGGGCGAGCCGTTTTCCGAAGCGACGATCTCGCCCGGCGTTCCCGTGCGCTTCGTGCTGGAACTGAAGGCCGGCACGGCGGCCCGGGCCGGCATTGTCGCCGGTACGGAACTCCGCCATCCGGCGATCGATCATGCGGCCGGCGGCTGAGATGAGGCTTTGAGTTCCGTTTGACGACATTCTTCAATCATGAGGGTCTTGATCTCGCCTATGTCGACCGGGCGCCGGACAGTGGCAGCAAGGCCGACCCGATACTGCTGATCCACGGTTTTGCCTCCAGCCTGCAAGTCAACTGGATCAGCCCGGGCTGGGCGAAGACGCTCAACGATGCCGGCTACCGCGTCATCGCCTTCGACAATCGCGGCCACGGTCGGTCGTCTAAGAGCTATGAGCCGGCCGACTACACGCCGGAGAAGATGGCGGGCGACGCCGCCGCGCTGCTGCGGCACCTGGGCATCCGGCGGGCACACGTCATGGGTTATTCCATGGGCGCGCGCATCTCAGCCTTCCTGGCGCTGGCCGAACCGGCGCTGGTGGCGACGCTGGTGTTCGGCGGGCTGGGCATCGGCATGGTGGACGGCGTCGGCGACTGGGACCCGATCGCCGAGGCTCTGTCGGCGCCCGACCCAGCGCTGATAACCCATGCGCGCGGAAAGACCTTTCGCATGTTCGCCGACCAGACCAAGAGCGACCGGCGCGCGCTCGCCGCCTGCATCATGACGTCGCGAACGCTGCTCTCCGAGGACGAGATGGCGCGCATCGCGCAGCCGACACTGGTTGCCGTCGGCACGAAGGACGATATCGGTGGTTCTGCGGCCGAACTTGCAGCTCTGATGCCGAATGCCGCGGCGTTCGAGATCGAAGGCCGCGATCACATGCTGTCGGTCGGCGACAGGACCTTCAAGAAGCGCGTGCTGGAGTTTTTGTCCGCCCATCCTCTCTGAGGAGAGATGGCGAGGCGGAACCCGCTGCCAAGGGTTCTTGAAAACCCGCCAATCCAATCCATTTGACGAGAGGGTGAAGAAATTTGAGTTCAAGCCCGCTATAGTTCGGGGTATATAGGCCCGCGACGCTCGGCCGGGACGGAGGCATTCGATGAGCACGATGAACCTGATGAAGCCAACGGCGGTTCAGCCCGTCGATCCGATCTGGAGTTCGGTGCGCAGCGAGGCGCTGGAAGCGGTGGCGCGCGACCCGCTGCTTTCGGCCTTCCTCTATTCGACGATCCTCAACCAGGAATCGCTGGAAGACGCGGTGATCCACCGCATCGCCGAGCGGCTGGATCACCCGGATGTCGGCGCCGACCTGATCCGCCAGACCTTCCGCACGATGGTCGCCGAGACGCCGGACTGGAGCAACACGGTGCGCGTCGACATCCAGGCCTATTACGACCGCGACCCGGCCTGCGACCGCTTCATGATGCCGGTCCTCTATTTCAAGGGTTTTCACGCCATCCAGACGCATCGTCTTGCGCATTGGCTTTGGAACCAGGGCAGGCAGGATTTCGCGCTCTATCTGCAGAGCCGGTCGTCCGCCGTATTCCAGACCGATATCAATCCCGCAGCGAAGATCGGCAAGGGTATCTTCGTCGATCATGCGACCGGTCTCGTCGTCGGCCAGACGGCGGTGATCGAGGATGATGTCTCGATCCTGCACGGCGTGACGCTGGGCGGCACCGGCAAGGCTGGCGGCGACCGGCATCCGAAGATACGCTATGGCGTGCTGATCGGCGCGGGCGCGAAAATCCTCGGTAACATCGAGGTCGGCCACTGCTCGAAGATCGCGGCGGGTTCGGTCGTGCTTTCGCCCGTACCGCACAACAAGACGGTCGCCGGTGTTCCGGCGCGCGTCGTCGGCGAGACCGGCTGCGACCGGCCGTCCAGGCAGATGGACCAGTTCCTGCCGTCGCAGACGATGGACCACGTCATCAGCTTCGATATCTGATTTTTAACACCCGGCGGACGGCTTGAAGCCGTCCGGCTCCGCTTGGGGTTGCGTCTGCCCGAGGTCATGTCCGCCGGGCAAAGCGGAACGACAGCCTTTACAGTCCGTTCTCCCGCGTGCCAGAAGCGCGCTCCGATCGCAATCAGTCCCAGAACGGGGAGAACATTTTGAAGCCCGACGAGATCAAGAAGCTGGACGCCTTTTTCAAGCGCACGTTCCGCAATCCGGACATGCAGGTGAAGGCACGTCCGCGCAAGACCGACTCGGCCGAGGTTTATGTCGGCGACGAATTCCTCGGCCTGGTGTTCAAGGACGAAGAGGACGGCGACTACAATTTCTCGATGGCGATCCTCGACATCGACCTAGGCTGAGGTTTTTTGTCCGGGCCGACTTGCCTGCCGCTGGCCCGACAGGCGGTACGCTTCAGCGCGCGGTCTTGAGCATTCCCGTCGCCCTTGCGACTACGGTGGCATCGAGCGTTTTCCAATCGGCGAGCAATTCGCGCGGAAACCGGTAGGTCAGGCTCAGATTGTCGCCGAAATCGACGTCGCGCTCGCAGGGCGCCAGCGATTCCTCGGCGCTCGGTCCGCTGAGACAGCGGGCGACGAATGGCTCCCTTGAGCCGCGCGCCGCGACTGCCAGAACTTCGTTCAGGTAGCCGGACTTCTTGCTGAATTCGTAAATCGTCAGCCCTGCCGGTCCCTTGCGGCCGGGCGTCACGATCAACGAGCGGTAGATGGGCGCGAAGCGGCCGCTCATGTCGCGCGACATCATGCGTTCCTCAAAACCCAGGAACAGGATTTTGCGGACGCCGCCGACATTGTTGAAGTCGTTGCGCGACTCCTGCGTGTAGCCGTCGAGCAGCGGCCAGCGCAAATAGAGATCGAGCCGCGAGGCGATGCCGTCGCGGCGCGCCCGCTCGAAGCGAATCGTATTGGCGGGGGCGGCGATCACATTGTTGCCGATGACCACTTCCCGGGGTGACGGATCGTCGGTGTAGCCGGCAAGCGCGATCGACGAACCGAACCATTTGCCGGCCATGCTCAGCGCCAGCGACAGCAGTGCGAGCACGGCGAAGGCGATGAATATCCGCGTCATCAGACGCGAACCGATCGGGTCGTTTTCGTCGGCGGCTGCATCAGCCGTGGCTGCGGTCATTCCGGCGCCTTCGTGGCGACCCTGTCCGGTTCCGGAACGCCCGGAAGCGGCACGAGTCTTGCTGACTGTCCATCACGACTGTGCATCGGCATGGTAAACGAGGAGTAAACGCATGGGCGGCGTTGCGGAAATGGCCTTCGCGCTGATGGCCGGCATCACCGTCTCGGGCATCGTCGGCTCGCTGATGGAACTGGCGACGGGACGCGCCCTGTCGTTTTCCGAACCCTATTTCTCGTCGCGCCGCATCCTGCGCTCGATCGCCTCGGCGGCCTGCGCCGGTCCGATGATGCTTGCCAACGACGCCATCTTCGCTCGCAGGCAAGGGGCGATCTCGACGCTTTATCTCGGATTCTGCGTCGGCACGGCGCTGGTCTGGGCGACGGCGCTGGGGATCGTGGCGATCGGCCTTGCTGGACGGCTGCCCGGACTTCTATGAGGGATTGGGCCCGGTCCGTCCGGGACGGACGTAAGGCAAACGGCAGCGCGGAGATTTTGATGCCCATCTTTTCGATCGACGGCAAGGAACCCGAATTCGAGGACGAGGTCAGCAACTGGATCGCGCCGGACGCTGCCATCATCGGCGATATCCGTATCGGCAAGGATGCCGGCATCTGGTTCGGCGCGGTGCTTCGCGGCGACAATGAGCGGATCTCCATCGGCGCCGGCACCAATGTGCAGGAGCACGTCATGATGCACACGGACATGGGTTTCCCGCTCGATATCGGCATTGGCTGCACGATCGGCCACCGCGCCATCCTGCATGGCTGCACGGTGGGCGACAACAGCCTGATCGGCATGGGCGCCATTGTGCTGAACGGCGCGCGCATCGGCAAAAACTGCCTGGTCGGCGCCGGCGCGCTGGTCACCGAGGGAAAGGTCTTCGAGGACAATTCCCTGATCGTGGGTTCGCCGGCGAAAGCGGTGCGCGTTCTCGACGAGCAGGCTGCAGCGCGGCTGACGCAATCGGCCGAGCACTATGTCGCCAACGGCCGGCGGTTCAGCGCCGGCCTGAAGAAGCTGCGTTAGAGGCTTCTCCAAAAAGGCGGAGCCGGCCCCGGGGACGGGGGCCGGCTCCTAAACCCGGTCGTTGGGGACGGGGAGGGTGGGGACGCGACCGGGTTTTCCCGAAACTCTTTCTAACGAACGCTGGCGACCGCCTCGGCGCGCCCGTCGTTGATCTTGACCCACACGCCCGAATTCGTGTCCGACTGGCGCTTGAGATAGGTGTAGGGCGTTTCGTCCCAGGCCAGAACGCGCGGCTCGAGATTGTCGAGCACGTAGTCGCCGAGGCTGGTGCGGACGGTCAGCACCGCGTGGCCGTCGCCGTTGGGCTGGCGCACCACCGTGATCAGCAGATCGCCGGCGGGAACGCCGAGCGCCATCAACTGGCGGCGCTTTTCGAGCGCATAGTCCTCGCAATCGCCCTGGCCGTTGGGATAGGACCAGACTTCCTCGCGGCCCCAGATTTCCATGTCGGTCTTCGGCGCCACCGACGCATTCACCGCGTTGTTGACGCTGATGATCGCCGACCACAGCCGCCGCGACAGTTCGACCGGCTGATGCCTAGCCGTCTTCTGCCGGCATTCATTTGGAAGCTTCTGGCAAAATTCGTAATGCCCGACCGGTTGGGTGGTACGCCCTCCGGTCTTCATGAACGAACCCGCCGCCCCCGCAGCGCCCGTCATGCTCAGCACACCGATGACCGCCGCGAACAGCAGCGGCATCCCCTTCACTTTCGACATCGTCCCGTCTCCCCGTTCGAGGAGACAATGACAGAGACGAATTTATTTGACGCAAAATCACGGAGTAGATATTGAATAGAAGTTGGAACTTATTGTAAACTACCTTGAATTGAGTAAGTATAAAATTCGATCGGTTTTTGTTGCGATTTGTTAAGGATGCCGGGATGGGCGGCAGCAGGTCCTCAGCGAGCCTTGGCATGGCTCTGACAAAACGA
The DNA here is from genome assembly GCF_044326205.1 of Mesorhizobium sp. IMUNJ 23232. Taxonomy (NCBI): domain Bacteria; kingdom Pseudomonadati; phylum Pseudomonadota; class Alphaproteobacteria; order Hyphomicrobiales; family Phyllobacteriaceae; genus Mesorhizobium; species Mesorhizobium sp. IMUNJ 23232. The sequence goes on along the minus strand of NZ_JBIRCY010000100.1, from coordinate 4,442 downwards.
TGCGGCCGCACATTGTCCGCATACGGGGCGAGCGAAGAGCCTTCCTCAGCCGCGCCAACGAATTACGCCCGCGGCAGGTCGCGGGCGCATCATCAGTGAATGCCGGGTGAAATCGAAAGACGGCTCAGGCCGCGTCGTCGCTGAATTCCGATTCGAGCGTTTCGGTGCGCTGGACGACGGCGAATTCCACGGCGACGCCGTCCTCGAAGTGACGGACGACCTGGCCGCGCATGGTGCCGAGGATGACCTGCACGCCGAGCGCCGGCTTGACGTCGATCTCCACGGCCGCGCCCGAGAGGGAAAGATCGATGATGCGGCATTGATATTGCCGGCCGTCGGTGAGCTGCAGCGTGGTGAGCGGATTGCGCGGCGCGACGCGCTCGTGGCGGCGGTCCTCCGGCAGGTCCAGTTCGTGCTTGTTGGCCAGCCAGGTCAACTGGGCGGCCAGCTTGTCCTTCTTGCGGTCGGACGCGATGATCGTCATCGCGAAGCCGTCTTCCATGGTGCGTGTGATGACACCTTCGACGCGGCCGATATGATCGATATAGGCGATGACCTTCTCGCCGGGCTGGCCGACCTCATCGGCGCGCAAGGCGACATTGCCCGGCGACATGTCGATCACCTGGCATGGGTGCTCGGTGCGATCCTCGAGCATGAAGCGGCCGTAGATCTTCACGCGCACACGCTGGAAGTTGCGCCGCTCGACCTTGGATGGCGATTGGTCTATTGCCGTCGCCCTGATCACTCTTCCTGCTCCGCTCGACCGTCAGAATCCGCGCAATATTAGCTGGATGGCAACTAGATATCGTCAGACAGGTTAACGGCGAGTAATCGCAGCACGTCTTTCGTGGCCTATAGCAACTATTCGCTACGTCCACCTGGCAGGACGAGCAGATGTCGGATACGCCGTGCGCCCGATCGAATCGGCCCATCGAACTCGTCGTCGTCCATTGCTGTTTCCAGCGCCGGCAGGCGGACTGGCGGCCGGTTCTTCAGAAACATCGGCTCGCGGTCCGGATCGACGATGCGCACGGTCTCGACGGCGGCATCGGTGACCGGGTCGGCGCCCAGCCAGTAAGGTTTCGTCTCCGACGAGACGATGCCGAGCGCACGGCGATTCTCCTGGCCGCCATCCAGCGGCAGCAAGAGCAGTTCCATCGGCACCGAGCGTTGCGACCGGGTAATGCCGTCATAGGTCATCACCAGCACCGCCTTGTCCAGGAAGACGCTGCGCACCAGGCGCATCGCCATGCGGCTGTCCTTCTCCCGCCACAGGGACGAAAACGCAAAACCCTTCAGTTCGCGGCCGTAAATCGCGCAAAGCCGCGTGCCGGCGAGCCGGAACACCGCCTCGCCGCGCGAATCGCTCTCCAATATGAACGTGTCGCCGAGCAGCGCCTTGATATCCGCGGGCTCTATCTCGGTGCGCCTGGGCGCAGGACGCCCGTCCCGCAGTCGGTTCCAATATTGGAACAGGTTAACCGAAGCTTCCCGTTTCATACCGCTCCATTCCACGCGTTTTGCCGTCTTTTGTGTCAGGGCCAGACAAAAACGCGTCCGCTGGTCATCTACATGCGGGGTGGAGCAGGATGCGTGCCAGCGCGGCCTCGGGTTGTTCACGGCTGCGGGCTGTTAGGGTTAATTTTTGGTTTAGATTGCGCTTTCCGAGGCTCCGTGAGATCACTGCAACCACTCCACGGCGCGGGTTGGCGACATCAACCGGCGCCACTTCAGTCAAAAGTCTTTGGGAGAGCGGGGGCTCGACCGGCCGTCCAGGATAAATTCCTGGGCGGCGTTTTTTTTGATTCGGGGGCCGTGACCATGATTCGGCGTCAGGCCGCGCCGGCATCGGCCCTTCATCGCTTTGTACAGATTCCCGAAGCTTTGAGCGGGCAGGGCATTCAGCTTTCGCCCGCCATGCTTTAGCAAGCAGGCATGACCAACGAACATCCGACCGAAGACACGCCTCCGCAGCCGGACCAGCCGCCGCGCGAGCCGATCTTTAACATACCCGGCATCGTGGTCCTGCTGATCGCGCTGTGCGCGGCCGTCCACGTGATCCGGGTCTATTTCCTCAGCATCGACGCCGATACCGGCCTGCTGCTGCGCGCCGCCTTCATACCGGTGCGCTATTCCGGCGTCTTCGACATCGACGTCTATGCCTTCACCACGCCTTTTACCTACACTTTCCTGCATGGCGACTGGCTGCATCTTGGCATCAACATGGTGTGGCTCGCCGCCTTCGGCTCGCCGCTGGCCAACCGCATGGGCGTGCCGCGGTTCGTCCTGTTCTGGGCGGTGACTGGTCTTGCCGCCGCGGCCCTTCACTGGGCGGTCCACCCGTTCGACCAAGGGCCGCTGATCGGCGCTTCGGGTGCGATCTCCGGCATGATGGGGGCGTCCGCCCGCTTTGCCTTCCGCATCGACCGGCGGGGAGGCCGCGCGGCCTTCGCCGGGCCGGTCCTGCCGATTGGGGAGGTCCTGCGCTCGCGCAGCGTGGTCACCTTCCTCGCCTTCTGGATGATCGTCAATCTCGCGACCGGGTTCTATGGGTTTGGTCCCGGCGCGGAAGCGGCGATCGCCTGGGAAGCGCATATTGGCGGTTTCGTCACCGGCTTTTTCGGTCTTCCGTATTTCCTGGGCAAGCACCGCTAAGTGTTGCCGGCGAAGTCCGGCGCCCGCTGACGAAGTAGCGAGCCTGCCGGCAGGGTTCAAACACTTGCAATAGCTGGACGTGACAGGCACGATGCGTTCACGGATCGGCGCGGGCTGGTCGCCCCGCCGTGCTCGATCAACGACAGGTGGAGGACGCCATGACGGTGAAGGCAATCCTGGAACAGAAGGGCCACGACGTATTGACGATCGGCCCCAACGAAAAGCTCTCCACCGCAGTGCAGATATTGGCGGAGCGGCGCATCGGCGCGCTGGTCGTCACCAATGGCGACCGCAAGATCGTCGGCATCCTGTCGGAACGCGACATCGTGCGGCAGGTCGGCAGGGACGGTGCGGCGGCATTGGACCGAAGCGTCCGCGAGGTGATGACGCCGAAAGTCAGCATCTGCAACGAGAGCCACACCGTCAACGAGGTCATGGAGATCATGACCAAAGGCCGTTTCCGCCATCTGCCCGTCGAGAAGAACGGCCAGCTCGACGGCATCGTGTCGATCGGCGACGTGGTGAAGCGCCGCATCGAGGATGTCGAGCGCGAGGCCGAGCAGATTCGGGAATATATCGCGACGGCGTGAGGCCGGCTGGATCGAACTCGGCCGGCCTTGTTCCTAACGGTTGTCCAGTTCCGATCGCACCAGTTCCAGCCCACGGCGGGTGATGCGATAGGGGCCGCCTTGCGACGAGGCGACCGCCTTCTTGCGTTTCAGCTTGCGGAAGAGGTCGAGGTTGAAGCCCGGATAGCGCCAGCCGTCGCGTGTGAGGCAATGCGCCTCCTCTATCCTTTTGCGTCCGTTCTTTTCGATTTCGATGCGCCCGCCCTGGGCGAGCAGATGCAATATGCGCTGTTCAGTGCGCGAGATGTCCATTGGAAAAATGTCCCGGGAAAACCTGGCCATATGGCCAAAACAAAAAGCCGCAGCCGCGAAGGCTCGCGGCACGGGGTTCAGGTTTTCAGGCCCTGCCTTGCCGAAAAGGCAGGGCTTCAGCGGGTCTCAGCGTAAAAAGACATCCACACTCCATCGGGAGGTGGTGCGTATAGCGGAGAGGGCGGGAAAAGGGAAGCGGGGCAGGGACGATAGTGGGTCAGATTGAATGTCCGGAACCGACCCGTTGTGGTCATAGGAGCGAATGCGCCGCATTGCCCGGCGGGGACTGGGAACGGACCGTCAGCTTTCGGCAACGAAGTCCGACGGACAGACACAATTTTCGAAACTATCGTGTGTTAGAATCTCGTCGCGATCGCCATTCATATCATGCTGATTTCAAACCGAAATTTTTTCATCAACGGAACAAAACTGGGGGCGTGAGCATCGCTGCTTCTCGAAACAGCCGAAATAATTTGCGACAACTGGGTCAGTCGGCTATTTGTTCTTCCAGAACGCTCCCTTGCTTTCGACCGACGTCAGAGCGGCGGACTGCTCGGTAACGGCCAGGCGACAGGCCGTGATGTCGATGGAACAGTTTCGAAAATGCGGCCGCGGTCTCGTAGCCAACACGGCTCGCAACCCGTGCGATTCCATCATTGCTTGATTCAAGTATGAATGCAGCCTCCGCCATCCGGCGTGCAATCAGGTAACGGTACATGGACTGACCAACTAGCTTGGTGAAACGAGCCGAAAAGGCAGAGCGACCAAGCCCCACGCGGTGCCCAAGGTCGCCAAGGGTCCATGGCTTATCAGGTCGTTCGTGGATCAATTGAAGCGCCGGTCCTATGTGCGGGTCCGCCATCGCCCCGAGCCACCCGCCCTCTCCGTAGTCGAGAGACTTGATCC
>NZ_JBIRCY010000099.1:0-16241 GCF_044326205.1 Mesorhizobium sp. IMUNJ 23232 | reverse complement strand
TGGGACAGCCGCACCGGCCTTGCCGCCGAAGAGCGCAAGGCAGAGGCGCGGGGAAAGAAGAAACGGAGTAGCGTCACGACCGCTCATCTCCCCGACTTCATCGCTCCTCAGCTTTGCGAAACCCTTGGGCGTCCGCCATCGGGGAACGAATGGCTGCACGAGATCAAGTTCGACGGTTATCGCATCCAAATGCGCGTGGCCGCTGGCGAGGCAACATTGAAGACGCGCAAGGGGCTCGACTGGACGGCCAAATATCCTGCCATTGCGCAAGCCGCCGGCACTCTGCCGGACGCCATCATCGACGGAGAAATTTGTGCGCTCGACGAGAATGGCGCACCGGACTTTGCCGCGCTTCAAGCTGCGTTGTCAGAGGGGAAGACCGACGCGCTCGTCTATTTCGCTTTCGATCTGCTGTTCGAAGGCGGCGAGGATCTTCGCGCACTATCGCTGGGCGAGCGCAAAGCGCGTTTGCAGCAGTTTCTCACCGACGCCGGCGCGAATGACCGCCTTCGCTTCGTCGAACACTTCGAGACCGGCGGCGAGGCGGTCCTGCGCTCGGCCTGCCGCCTGTCACTTGAAGGCATTGTATCGAAGCGCGCCGACGCGCCTTACGTCTCCGGACGCAGCGAGACCTGGGCGAAATCCAAGTGCCGCGCCGGCCATGAGGTCGTCATTGGCGCCTATGCAACCACCAACGGTAAATTCAGGTCTCTTCTCGTCGGGGTTAATCGCGGTGACCACTTCGTCTATGTCGGCCGCGTCGGCACGGGCTACGGGGCTGCCAAGGTCAAGGAACTTCTGCCGAAGCTCAAGACGATCGAGGCCACTAAGTCACCCTTTACCGGGATCGGCGCGCCGAAGAAGCAACCCGGGGTCGTCTGGCTCAAGCCTGAATTGGTGGCCGAGATCGAGTTCGCCGGCTGGACGTCAGACGGGCTTGTTCGCCAGGGCGCTTTCAAAGGACTGCGAGAGGACAAGTCGGCAGCGGAAGTCGAGGCAGAGAAGCCCGCTTCTCCCATAACGACCGAGGTACCTCAGCCGGGGCCACCACCGTCATCGAAACCCGCCCTTCGGGGCGGCAAGGTCGATGTCATGGGCGTGCTGATTTCGAACCCGGACAAACCGCTCTGGCCCGACGCGAACGACGGCAAGCCCGTCACCAAGGAAGATCTCGCCCGCTACCACGAGGCGGTCGGCTCGTGGCTGATCGAGCATATCAAGGGCCGGCCATGCTCCCTCATCCGAACACCGGACGGGATCGGCGGCGAGCAGTTCTTCCAGCGCCATGCCATGCCTGGCACCTCCAATCTGCTGGAGTTGGTGACGGTGTTCGGCGACAAGAAGCCCTACCTCCAGATCGACCGTGTGGAGGGCCTGGTGGCCGTCGCCCAGATCGGTGGTGTAGAGTTGCACCCGTGGAACTGTGCACCACAGCAGCCCGAGGTACCGGGCCGCCTTGTGTTCGACCTCGATCCCGGCCCGGATGTGCTGTTCTCAAGAGTTGTCGAAGCGGCAAAGGAGATGCGTGACCGCCTCGACGAACTCGGTCTCGTCAGTTTCTGTAAGACCACCGGCGGCAAGGGGCTCCATGTTGTTACCCCACTCGCCGTTGCCAAGCGTAGCAGACTGACCTGGCCAGACGCCAAGGGCTTTGCCCACGATGTCTGCCTGCAGATGGCGCGCGACAATCCGGAGCGCTACCTCATTAAGATGGCCAAGAACCAGCGCCACGGCCGCATCTTTCTCGACTATCTCCGCAATGATCGCACGGCGACGGCTGTCGCGCCGCTGTCGCCGCGCGCGCGGCCCGGTGCCACCGTGTCGATGCCGATTACCTGGAATCAGGTCAAAGCCGATCTCGACCCCAAGCGCTACACTCTTCGCACAGTCCCTGGCCTTCTAGCAAAAACCACGGCATGGAAGGACTATGATAATGGTCAGCGGCCGTTGGAACCGGCGATCAAACAACTGGCAAAGTCGATGAAGATACCTGCCTGAGCGACGTTTGGCGATCGGCTATATCGAACACCGCCGCATTGTTCTGGACCTTTGCGAATGATAGCCGCCGGCTAATAGCCACAACGGCGAAGATAAGGCGCGCTGCCGACCGGCCGCTTTGGGGCCGAGGCTGTGTGAAAACTCGACGTCGAGCCTGGGATGAAGAATTCCATTCCCAGATCGGCCTAGGCGAGAATTGCATAAACGTTTGGGTGTTTCCAAGCGTACTAATGGAGAACAATATTCTGTGCTCCCGATGAGGAGTCTGTTTTCACACAGCCTCGGGCCGAAAACCGACCGTCTGGTCCTGGGCATTGTGGGCAAGTAGCAGCCATTCCGGTGCCATCTCAGGTACGCCTCCGTTGTCCAACATCCCATCACGAAGGAGACAATCCATGCCCATTCACAAATTCGCCATTGCCGACGCACCGATGGAACGCTCGCCGGGGCAGGATGGCGACATCTTTGCCGGCAATCTTCTCGACCAGCGTCATGGCGGGCCGGTAACCATCGGTTTCGGACGCTACGGTCCGACCCAGACCCTGGAGGAGACCATGGCCGTTCACGACACGATGGTGATCCTCGAAGGAAAGCTCACGGTCTCCGACGACCACGGCTCGGTGACGGCAGGTCCCGGCGAGATCGTCGCCATGCAGAAAGGCGACAAGGTGACAATACGCTCCCACGAGGAGGGTGCCGTGACGGCTTACGTCACCTACCCGCACTGGCAACAGCTGGACGCCCGACCTCTATCATTCTCTTCGTAGCCGCTCCAATGTCCGCCGCAAACCGTCGCCGCGGCTAAAGCGTGGGATGCATCGAGAACTCCGCGAGTCATTCAAAAGGCGGCGGGTGAGATCACACGCAATCGCCGCGTATGAGCGGATTTGTTTCGGTAGAAGGCTTCTCTGTGAGCTGAGAGCGGCGAGGGCCGGCAAATGGATCGATTCCGACCCTCACAGATTGCGCGCCATCCGGCCGGGATCAGCCAGCTACTGGTGTGTTGAGGAGTTGCTGCTCCCAAAGATACGCGATGCCGCTGCCGGCGAAGTGCTGGATGAGGATCTCGGTCAGCTCCTCGACATGCTCGGTGCGCGCCCAATCGCGTTGCCATTCGCCAGCGAGCGCCATCACGGTCATTACGTTCGCGCCGGCCGCGATCATTCGCTGGATGGCAACTTCATGAGACTCCTTCGAAATCCCGCCCGACGCGTCGGTGATCACGGTAACGTCCCAGCCTTCGCCGGCGGCCTGGATGACGGGCATCGCGACGCAAACCTCGGTCCACAGGCCGGCGATGATAAGTTGCTTGCGGCCGGTCGCCTTGACGACGTTCACCACATTCTCGTCCTGCCAGGTGTTCACCCAGGTACGATCGATGACTTCCTGGTCCGGAAATACGTCGGTGATCTGCCTAAAGAGAAGTCCACCGCGCGCCGCGATCACGCTGGTTAGAATGGTCGGAACATTGAAGGCTTTTGCCAGCTTCGCCAGCGCGGTCGTGAGGTTGACCACGGCTTGCGGATCGTGGCTGTTCAGGTTCGCGAGCTGGTACGGCTGATGGTCAATCAGAACGAGGACCGAATCTTCGGGGCGAAGAAGCGAATCAAGGCCGTTACGAGGGGTCATCGAAGACTTCCTTTCTCTGCCGCTATGCACGGCCAAGGGTTCACGGGAGACATGCGCCAGCGGGCGACGTTGCCGGATGCAATTTGCTGTTCCTTTTGCTGATGCGGTAGTGCCATAGTCAGGCAAACTGCGTCGCGAAATAAGGAACGCCGGAATGGACATCGAAGACCTGCAGACATTCGTCTCAGTGGCCGATGCCGGGGGCGTCTCGGCCGCTGCGCGCCGGCTCGGCGTCTCCAAGTCAATCGTCAGCCGGAGGCTCTTTCGGATCGAGGCGGAGCTTGGTGTCCAGCTTCTTGCACGAACGACCCGCGGCGCCGCGCTTACGGAAGCCGGAATCACGTTCAGGGATCACGCGGCCCGAGCCAGCGCCGAGATCGATACCGCCAGGGAAACGATCCTCCCAACCGGCGACCTTCGCGGCCGCCTGAGGGTTGCCATGCCGCTTACTTTCGGCCCGACCCACTTCGCGCCAGTGCTCGCGGAAATGGCGCGCCAGCACCCGCGGCTTCACATTCATACCTCCTACAGCGATCGTTTCGTCGACCTTATCGCAGAGGGTTTCGATTGCGCGATCCGGGCTGGCTACCTTCAGGCCTCCAACCTGATCGCGAAGCGCGTCGGGCCGTTCCATGGCAAGCTTGTCGCAAGCCCGGATTATATCGAAGCGCACGGTTTACCCGAGACCCCGGACGAACTCGTCACCCATCAGGCCCTCATGCAGGGAACGGAAACCTGGCAGTTCATGGATGGCAACAAGATCGTTACGGTCCAGCCGCAGGGCAGGTTCAAGGCTGATAGCGCCACGGCGCTCGCCGCCGCGGCGGCGGCAGGTCTCGGCATCGGCTGGCTCCCCGATTGTATCACATATGAATATGTGGCCTCCGGCGCGTTGGTCCCGATCATGACACGCTATCCGGTACCTCCGGGGGCCGCGTATGTCGTCCGCCCGCCGGGTCAGTATCCAACACGGAAAGTGCGGGTACTCACCGAGATGCTGATTGAGTATTTCAAACGGTACCCGGAACTTTGGGGTATCGACCGTTAAACACGAACGAGACGAAGCCTTGTCAAAGGATTGCGTTCGATAGTCACTCTCGTGCGAACCGCCGAACCTCGATGACATTGCCACGTTCCACTTACTGCGACACAGCTTGACGCGACGCGGGGCTAGAAGCGCAGCGAGTCACTCGCCAGTTTACGCATTCGTCGGGCCTGAAGCGCTCTTCCCTCTCGCGCGGGTTGCTTTCATCCGAATCGGCCATCGGCAAGGGCGCCACCCACTGTGAATCAAAAAGAAGATAAGGCGTATGAGCTGGAACCCATCACTTGAACCGGGCTGCCCTGACGAGGTCGGCCCCGACGCAATCGACACCCTGATCGTGCCACGTTCGCGCGATCTTGGTGGTTTCGAGGTCCGGCGCGCCCTGCCGGCACCGAAGCGTCAGATGGTTGGGCCGTTCATCTTCTTCGATCAGGCGGGGCCGGCCGAGTTTCTTACCGGTCAGGGGGTGGACGTGCGGCCTCATCCGCATATCGGGCTCGGCACAGTGACTTACCTGTTTCGGGGCGACTTCCACCACCGTGACAGCACCGGTGCGGACCAAATTATCCGGCCGGGTGCGCTGAACTGGATGGTCGCCGGGCGCGGCGTCACGCATTCGGAGCGCACGTCGGCAACAGCGCGGAGCGGGCCGAACAGCCTGTTCGGCATTCAGACCTGGTTAGCCTTGCCGGAAAGCCATGAGGACGTGATCCCCAGCTTCGAGCATCATGGCGAACATACGCTGCCTGTCATCGAGGATAGCGGCGTTTCGATTCGGCTGATCCTTGGAAATGCGTACGGAAAGGTCGCGCCCGCCACGATGCTCTCCGAGACGTTCTACGCCGACGTAAAGCTTTTAGCAGGCAGTAGGCTGCCGTTGCCGGACGATCACGAAGACCGCGGCATCTATATCGTCGAAGGCTCGATCTCGGTTGCCGGTCAGGACTTCGAGGCAGGGCAGATGATGGTGTTCCGGCCGGGCGACCGCATCACTGTGGCCGGCGGAGACCGAGGCGCACGGCTGATGATCCTCGGTGGCGCGACCTTCAACGGGCCGCGATACATCTGGTGGAACTTCGTCGCCTCGTCGCAGGAGCGCATCGAACTCGCCAAGGCCGACTGGCGCGCCGCGAACTGGGAAAAAGGGCGCTTCGACCTGCCTGCCGACGACCGCAACGAGCACATCCCCCTGCCCGACTGATCGGAACGAGCCTGGAGAAACGACCATGAACAACTGGCCGCAACTTGACTATCTCGGCTGGCGGGAAACGTGCTCGGCGCTGCATCTCTATCTGCAGATCGCCGGCAAGTACCGGCTGGCGCACACGCCGTGGCTTAACCACTCCTGGAACGCGACCTTCTATGTCACGCCCCAGGGCCTGGCGTCCTCGCCTATACCTGACGGTCCGGGCATCGAGATCCTGTTCGACTTTCTCGGACACAGGGTCGTCGGCACCTGCGGCAACGGGCGTACGAAATCTTTCGATCTCGGCCCGATGACGGTCGCCAATTTCCATGCCACTTTCGTGCAACTGATCTCGGATCTCGGCGGCACCCCGACTTTCAACGGTCAGCCGAACGAAGTTCCTTTTCCGATGCCGTTCGCCGAGGATGATCGCGACCGGCCGTACGACCGCGACGCGGTGCTTCGCTTCCATCAGGCCATGGTGGCGGTCGACAGGGTGTTCAACCGGTTCCGGACATCGTTTCTCGGCAAATCCAGTCCTGTTCACCTGTTCTGGGGCGCTCTCGATCTAACGGTCACACGCTTCTCGGGTCGGCGCGCACCACTCCATCCGGCGGGCATCCCAGCCCTGCCGGACGACGTGGCGCAGGAGGCATATGACCGCGAGGTGTCCTCGGCGGGCTTCTGGCCGGGCGGCAATGGCATCGACTATCCTGCCTTCTACGCCTACGCATATCCGGCGCCTGGCGGCTATCGGGCGGCACCGGTTCGGCCCGACGCAGCGTTCTGGCACGAGGGCCTATCGGAATTCATGCTGCCCTACGATGCCGTGCAGTCCGCCGCCGATCCCGACGAAACTCTTATGGCCTTCCTCGTTTCGACCTACGAGGCGGCGGCCGACCTAGGCGGATGGGACCGGGGCCTCCTAGAATGCGCGCATGGGGCGCCGGGACAGGTCCGCCGACCCGACGCCGAAACTGCGAAGCCCGCGCCCCCGGCCGGCGACCAAAAGGTCGAGCGCGAGGATGGCCCGTCGAAGGGGCGCTATCGCCTCGTCGTCGATGGCGTCGAGGCGGAGATGACATACAGCCGGGCCGGTGAGGGGTTGATCATCATCGACCACACCGAGGTCCCCGCCGCCTTGCGCGGCCGCAAGGTCGGCGAGCGACTGGTGCGCCAGGCGATCGAGGACGCCCGCCGCGACGGAATCGCCGTCATGCCGCTCTGCCCGTTCGCAAAGGCGCAGATCGGCCGCCACCCGGAATGGCAGGACGTGCTGCGCCCGTGACAGGAGGGTGGCGGCGGATCATGGCGTCGGCCGGCGCCTGATCGGCCCGCCCGCTGCTCCGAGCCGCCGCGAAGCAAATCGCAGCAATGATGTGGCCCTTGCAAACAAGTCCTACGATCCACCAGGTTCGAGAGCTAAGATCATGACCGACACCATGAAGGCGATCGTCCTCGAAAAGTTCGGCGGCTACGACGCCTTCCAGCTGCGCGATGTTGCCGTACCGGCTGTAGGGCCGCGACAGGTCCGGGTGCGCATCCACGCCACTGCCATCAATCCCTTAGACTATCAGATTCGCCGTGGCGACTATGTCGATTACGTTCCGCTCCCCGCCATCATCGGTCATGACGTTTCCGGCGTCGTGGAAGAGAAGGGGGCGGACGTGAGTGAGTTCGAGATAGACGACGAGGTTTACTACACGCCAAAGATCTTCGGCGGCCCCGGCTCATATGCGGAGCAGCACGTTGTCGATGTCGATCTCGTGGCCCGCAAGCCGCGCAATATCAGCCATCTGGAGGCTGCCAGCTTGACGCTGGTCGGCGGCACGATTTGGGAAGCTCTGGTGACCCGTGCCCAGCTTGCCGTCCATGAAACAATCCTGATCCACGGTGGCGCCGGCGGTGTAGGTACAGTGGCAATCCAGCTTGCCAAGGCGATGGGTGCGCGAGTCATCACCACGGCGCGCTCCAGCAACCATGAATTCGTGCGTTCGCTCGGAGCGGACGAGGTTATCGACTACAGCTCCGATGACTATGTCTCGGCCGTGGCGGACCTGACGCGTGGGCAGGGGGTGAACGTCGTGTTCGATACCATCGGCGGCGACACCCTGACGAAAAGCCCGCTCGCGCTGGCGGATGCTGGACGGGTGGTCAGCATCGTCGATATCGCACAGCCGCAAAACCTGATCGAGGCGTGGGGCAAGAATGCAGCCTACCATTTCGTGTTCACGCGGCAGAACCGCGGCAAGCTCGACGCGCTGACAAACCTTGTCGAACGCGGACTGATCAAGCCTGTCATCGGCGCCGTGCTGCCTTTGGATCGTGTCGGCGAAGCCCATGAATTGCTCGAAGGCGGAAGCTCCAGTGGACTTCGAGGTAAGGTGGCGATCGATGTTGTGGGCCAGACTGTCGAATTCCCCACGCGGCGATAAATTCGCCGATAAGTCGGGTACTCCCCTGTCACCACTGCCCTAGAGAAAGCAGTTGAAACATCCTGCCGCTTCAGCGTCTCTGCACCACCAGCGCCAGGCCCGGGAAGCCCTTCCCCATGTCGGTGTGGCCGGTCGCCAGCCACACCCGCACGCCGCTTGGAACCGGGATCATCGCGACCCGAGCGCGTCCAGCACGCGCCGGAGCGCCTCGGCATCAACGTCGCGGTCGACACGCACGCGGTTCCCGCTGCCAAGCTCCATCTCGATGATGCCGCTCTTGCGGCGACGTCGGCCGGGAGACGCCGATGTCGCCGGCGCCTCAATGGCGGGCGGCATGGCGGCGGCAGGAACGATCTCGACCGGGACCAGTTGCGAGGGACCGGCATCGACCCGCTCGCGCAGATCCTTGCGCCATCGAAAAAGCTGGCTGACGTGAATGCCCGCCGATCGCGCGACTTCCGACACCGATACGCCAGGCTCGGCCTTCACCGGAGGGGTGCGTCATGAGGGATCATGCCGCTGGCAGCGGCATCGCATTTCTCTGGGAGCGGCAGTTGCTCAATATGCGTGTGTCGACCGCCGGCTGACCCGACCGGAAGGAACATCGGGGGCGACGCAGCAAGGCAGGCTGGGTCGCCCATCACTGCCGTTTCGTGGATCAATCGGACCGATGTCGCGTAGCGGAAGTTCCCGGAGCCTGAGATTGCATTCAACCAGACAGCTGCGGTTCGCTGGACATTGCATGCACGGTGAGGCCAAGGGCGTTGCAAGCGAGCATGGCCCGCTTGCAAGGACAGTTGCGGATTACGCGATGGCGCCCCCGTCGGCCGTCAAGATCGCGCCTGTAATCACGCTTGCAGCCGGGCTCGCCAGGAACACCACGGCGTTCGCCACCTCGCGCGGTTCGCCGTAGCGCCCCAACGAACTCAAGCTCCGCTGGAATTCTGCGGCCTCTCCGTCGGCCGGGTTTGAATCCGTATCGGTCGATCCGGGCTGCACGAGGTTCACGGTGATGCCGCTCGGACCAAGCTCGCGTGAGAGGCCTCGCGTGAAGGAGGTGAGCGCAGCCTTGGACATCGCATAAACAGTCACGCCCGGGAAAGGAACTCGCTCCCCCAAACCGGAACCGATCGATATGATGCGCCCGCCTCTGCGTAGATGCGGGATAACGGCCTTCGCAAATAGCACAGGTGCGCGCACATTGACGTCCATCAGGGTTTGATAGTCGTTCAGGTCTATGTCGACGATCATCCCACTGAGGCCGATCGCCGCGCTGTTCACCAGGATGTCGATCCCGCCGAGTTTAGAAACGGCCTCGTCCACCGAACGCAAGATGGCCTTCGGGTCGGCGCTGTCGGCTTGGATGGAAACGGCGCGGCGACCCGCACTGTGGATCGCCCTGACCAACTCATCCGCCTTCTCGGTGGAGCGCTGGTAGGTGAATGCGACGTCGGCACCGTTCTCCGCCAAGGCGAGCGCGATCGCGGCACCGATGCCCCGCGAGCCACCGGTCACCAATGCCCTCTTGCCATTTAGATCAATCATCGATCAGTCCTTTTAGCCGTCGCTAGGAGCGACTTGCACTTCCTGTGTAGCTTGTCGCCGGGGTGCTTCTGCCTCCGATATGACGTTCATCTCTGATCTGTTCCAGCAGCGAAAACTGCTACACCGCGTCGCGCGTTGAGCAACGCCGAGTGGACGAGGTGGCCTCCGATTGAAGCGAATTGTTTCCTTTGACCGCACAGGCTTGCGAGAGCTGTCTAATGCCGTCCCCAGGTAGCACCGCCTTGAACAACCGCTTTCGACTAACCGTCCGCGAAGCGGTCCGGCGAGTAGGTCCCCACAGCCTGCCGTTCCGCTCGCCAAGCGGCGAGCGATGAACGAACGGCAGGTTGCGCTCACCTCTCTTCGGGCTAAACGACCGATTGGCGGCGCGAGACTGTCCTCCGGCTTGGCATTTAACAATGTCCGCTTTAGCGAAATGGTTGACGTGGCTTGTCTGACGGATATTGGGGCGCATTGCGGCCCGGCAGGTTGGGGGCCGAAAGCGGTCCGGCCGGTTTCAGTCGGGGATCGTGAGAAGCTGACCCAACTTGATGAGGGCCATGAGAACCACACATGCCGCTTCGTCCAGACTTGGCATCGACGAACTGAGGAGCAGCATGCCCGAGACTTCACAGAGACTCTCGCGTTTGCGCGAGATTGCGCTCCTGCGGACCGGCACCCGGCTGCGCGTCAGCTTCGCCGACGCCGCCGCCGTTGGCCGTACCACAGCGACAGCATCCGATCGGCGCACACGAAATCGTCCGCTGCATCGCTGCTCTTGCTGAGATCTTCACTTTCGGCTGCCGGCTCTTCGTCATGTGGCTCGGGCGCTTTCAGCGCCTCCGCTTCGTACCAGGCCGCTTCGCACCGTTGCGCGAAGAGCTCGCTTAGTTCGGTCGGCACATGTGGCTCGCGCCAGCCGTCATCCGTCGCATTGGCTCCAAGAAGGCACACCGGATCGCCGATCCGACCGCGCCACCCCTTGAAGACCGATGCGGAGCGATACGACAGCGGCATGCATGTGAAGCATCGCGGACGCTGTGGATCAAGCAACGTCGTCCTGAGCGCCGCCATCGTCTCGCGCAGGCTGGTCATCGCCACGTGCCGCGCTGAGAAGTGCGTGCAGAGCAGTTCCGCCAAGTCGCTCGCCTGCCGCTCGCTGAACGCGTCGAACACCAGCCGCAGCGTCAGCGGTTCACCGATCATCGAGTGCATGAGATCACTTTGGGTGCCGCCGCACATCCGGACCTGGGTGCAGACGCCCAACCACTCATCGGCGTCGTGCGCAGCCGCACGCTTAGCATGCGATCCCGCAGGGAGGAACAGATTGCCGTGCTTTAAGCTACCCTGCATAGGCGTATAAACATCGTCCAGCGACAGAGAGACCGACAGGTCAATCAACATCCGCACCGTCTGGCTTCCGGTTCCACCGACGCCAATCACGACATGGATGAGCTGCGCGCGAATACCTTCGTCAAATGCTGCCGCGCTCGTCCGATCGTCGATGTGCATGATCTGAATCGGACGTGCGTTGTCCGCCCTGGACAGCAGCCCCAGCTTGTTGTTGGTCATCACAGACCTCCCTGGCCGGATGCCGCGATGTCCGCGCAAATCGGCCGCACCTCGCAATCCAAATCGAGCATCAGGCGATGCAGCCGCTCCGTTCCGCGCAACGCCCGTTGCCGTGTGTTATTGAATGGCTCGCGCACGATCAGTCCATAGGCTTCGGCCGCCTTGACGATGCCCTGGATCTTCTTCTCCTGGCGATCGAGGTCGTTGATGTCGACCGCCATACTCTTCGCGAGATTGTGGCAGTTGATCGGCGCGCACGACGTTCCCACCCGCTCGGCGCCGGCGGCATAAACATCGGCGTCGCTGATGTGGTCGCTGTCTTTCCACACCACCATCAACACCGACATCGCTTGCTGGCTCATCAGGCGCCGCTGGAAGGCTCTCTTGTCCATGCCGTCCGCAATCTCAACCAGCGGAAACACTGTCTTCCGCAGCAAATCCTGCCAGACGTCAAAGACCTCGAGCAGGCCGCCGATCGTGCCGAGCGCAGAAACCGTGGCCGTCGCGACGATCGGTCCGATGGCGGCGGCGGTTGTGGCCGGTTGGGCGACACTGAGCTTGGACATGGAGCGTGCTAGACCTTTCCACCCAATATTGGCGCACCCCGTGGGGCCGCGCTATCGGAAAATATTTCCGACGAGTTACTCCGAGCGATTGCTCCGGTGCGGTGGTCCGAAGCTGCGCTTCGACCGCCGCCGCCGACCGGATTCTCGAGTGGACCGCCGCTCCGGGCTGGCGCACAGCAACGCGCAAAGGAGAGCCCCATGCGTGAAAGGTCGTCGATCAAGTTCGAGATACCGGTGCCTTGGGCCGCTGCGCCCGCTTCCATTGAGGCGAGCGGTCGCCACGCTGTTTTTGTCGCCGGCATCGTCGCCGTGATCATCATCCTCATCCTGGTGCTGAACTAGACTGCTTGCGCGGGGACAGTCCCACGACCGCGCTGGCGCTGTGAAGCACGTCCGAGAGCGGAGAGCGGGCTGGCGGGCGTCACCCGAGTCAAGCGGCTCCTGACGTCCCATCGACCGGCTTAACCAACTTGATCATTTGGTCGTCGATCGCCATTCGCGAGCGCTTGCGTTTGTGGCGTTCTAGCTGCCTGGATGATCGACCGCTTTCGAGCTTCGGCTCCAAGCTTCCGGACTGCGTGAACGAGGTGCGACTACGACTGCCAGCATGGTCACCCGGGCATGGTCACCCGGGATGTCTGCTTCCTGGTGGAGACAAAGTTTTGGCTCTATGGCCTACATTGAGGCGCGAAGCAGTTGCTGCTCCCCACGACACGAGGGGCGATAGGTCAGATCTCCCTCTCAAGCGTAGGGAGGTCGTTCCTGGCGAGATGCAGGCCGACGTTCTCGAATTGGTAGCTTCCGCTCATCGCAAACGACCGACGTAACCACTGTCAGCGGTCCAGTGTTCGGCGAAGCAATGAAAGGGGGCCGAATATGGCGAGAATTGTCCAACCCAACAGACGGCACGCTCCTCGCATTAAAATCCATGCAGGCTTCCATTGCTCGGGACGGAATGGGTCTGTCGGAGAGAATTGACCTGTGGGTTGCGTAAGGAATCGGTCCCAGAGACCGCCCTTGGCAAGTTGCTGGCGGAGATTGGCTTCCGTGAATACATCGGAATGGCCGAACTCCGCGCTCAGCTGGTTGAGGACCGCCGGATCTAGATAGCCCTCTCGTCCGCTTGGGCCTGTGCCCGGAATCAGAAACTGGGCGAACGGCACGGCCCCGTCTTTGCCACCCACGTGGTTCAGCACTGCTTCGATCCGACGGTGTCGTATCAGTGAGGACCAGTCGAAGTGGGGCCGGATGATGCTGCCGGCGGTGATGACGCGCCCGAACTTGTCCTCGTCGTATTTGACTGAGAACATTCCCTGAGCGCGTGCGAACTCGGTGTCGTTCAAGGCATTGCGGGCATGCCGAACTGCCTCCACCTCGTCGATCCCGCCGTCCTTGAGTGTCGACACGAGCTCGATAAATCCGCCGTCCACCTCGAGGCGCGCCTGCTTCGTGCCTTTTTGCTTGCTCGCCGATTTAACGGCTTCCGAAAGCGAAAGGCGGGCACACGGCTTTTCGCACAGGCCGAAACCCTGCACTACCTCCCACACGATCGCCATCGCCTGATCGTGGTCGATATCCTTGTTGCGGTGGATGAGGATGGCGCAGTGTTTGTCAGCGAACCGCCATTCGAAGCGAACCACGCTTCGGTCCATACGCTTTCGGTATGCGTCAAATCGATATCGGTCCAGGCCGATCTTCTTCACGTAATCCTTGGACTTTGCGCGGTCCCAGCCTTCCTTCCCGAGATGCCAGATCAACGAAAGGCCCACCGCATCGCAAACGATACTTGATAGGGTCAACATTTCGGGAAAATCGAAGCTTTGCCCCTTTCCAACGAGATCCTTGTGGTCGCTTTCCGCGAGCAGGCCGTCGACCTCTGTCGTTGCCATGGTCGGGGCCTCGAATAAGTACAGGTGCTGGTTGCCCCATCCCTCGACCTCTTCCAGCCACGTCTCGATCTGTTCCTGAGTGAGCGTCCCATCCTCAATGGCGTCTGCAATGTTCTTCGCGAAATCCTTCTTGGTGGTACCGATCTTGATCGAATGCTGGCGCAGCAGCTCTTTGATGAAGTGGTTGCCCTGCGCCAGGATGATCGTGCGGACTTGGTCCTTGAGCTCTTCCTTGGTCAGAGTTCCGTCGCCGTCTTCGGCCATTCCCCCCTCCTAATAGTTCATTGCTCACTGCTCACTCGGCGTTGTGTCGGGACTGTCCACACTAATTGGCCCAGTTCTGATAGCCCCCCACAGACTCGACGATAACCGCGCGGCTTCGGGTCCGAAAATAGTTTCAATCCGAAATGGTCCTGTTGTCAGCTGCGACTTGCGCGATCAATGAACGGCTGCTTTCAGGATCGACCAGCACACAACGGTACGACCGACATTGAGGCGCATTGCCGTTGGGCAGAATCTGAACTTGGAAATCGCCAGCAGTTCCGGGGCCGTTTACGGACGGGCAGCTTTTGGAGACGCTCTTCGGCAAGCGGACGTTCCGACCGGGCGTAAGAAAGCATTGCCCGCGTCTTCTACAGCGCTGTGGTGGAAACGCCTAGCCGGGCGGCGAACCGTTCTTTTAGTTTAGTCGACAACTCGTGGTAGTATGCCTGATCATCGGCGAATGCCGACAAAATGGCCTTCGTTTGCGAGGTTATGTCGTTTGCCAGACGCGTGAGGGGCCTCACCAAGATCGTGCCATTTTTCTGGGAGTTTGCGGCCTGGAGCGCAGCAATGGCGGCCCAGTTCGCCAGTGCTAGATACTCGATCACCCGTTGCTGCTCCGCTTCGTCGGGCTCGACGGTAAGATATTGCAGTGCCCGGGCTGTCCCGAAGTGCAACATGAGCAGGCGGCCGATAAGCCGGGGCCAGTCATGCCCACCGACATCGTAGACCGGCAAAATCTGTGATTCCGATGAGGTCCCCGAGATCGGTTGCGCATAAGACAGTATGATCTGCATGAGTGCGCGGAGACGGACTATTTCGGACGTCGTAATTTCTCTTGCCCGGAGGGTCGCGCATCGGCCGCTGAACGCATCGACGGCCTCTTGGAACTTCTTTGCGGTGGCGAGATTTTGACGAGTCAGCGAGCGCGACGCCGAGCTTTTGGCTTGGCCTGTTGAACCGGTGGCAGCCACGTCTTCCGATGACGGCTCCGTTGTCCTGAGGTCAATGGCATTCTCGGATTCGATCTTGATCTCTTCCAGTTTGGCGAGATCCATCCCGACAAGCACAATCATCTTGTTAAGGCAGACGCTCAGGACATGAACACTTTTGTCGCTTCGGCTGCTCTGGTAGAGGCCGAACGCAGGTGTCTCGAGGGCCGCGTTTGTCCGCGCGTGGACAAACTCCTCGTACGTGAGAATGCCGTACGAGCGCACGGCCTCGTCCTTCCGATGATTAATTTTCGGCGCGCCTTCGGGCCTGGCTGCAAGCTCCTCTGCCTCGACGTCCTCCAGCCTATTTAGCATGTCGATCAGATCAAGGTCCTCGGTCATTGCCTCGGAGAGCGAGTCCACAAGTTGCTTCTTCTTTCCCATGCGCAGCGGCAAGGTGGAGACGGCCAATACACCTAGATCGGTTATGACTACAGGTGCGGAAACCGAGCCGTCCGAAAAGGCTACATGGCCGTATTTTGGTCGCGACTCCTCTTTCAACAGGGATAGTGTTGCCACGGCCTTTCCCTCAAGGTCGGTCTCGGTCAGTCTACGTCCATCCCTGTCGTAAAGTCGAAGCGCGACAGCCGGAACGGGGGCGATAACCGGACCTGTCCACGTCACCCTCCCAGACTGAAAGGTGAGTGTGCCACCATCGCGCGCCGGTTCGTAGCCGGTAAGGAGTTCACGAGGCTGTTGAAGTTCGGAAAGTTGTTCCGCCTGAAGTTTCTCCTCATCGTAGGCATCGAGCTTTAGAAGGGTCAGCGCCGTACCCGTTGCAACACGCGTGTAGATTGCTGCTTCCGCATTTCCGTTCGCAGCCGGACCCATTAGCGCCGGGAACGTGCAGTTCATGCTACCCGATATGACGTGATCCCAGTCCGTCCCGCATGCGATAATCAGCTTGGCGTGCAGAAAACGCTTTCCCGCGAGCGCGCCGATGTTGAAGAGTGAGGCGCCTGGCAGGCGGGACAGCGCGATCCCCGGAAAGCCTGTGAACCGGCGTGCAATTTTGACCCCTTAGCTGGGAGGATCGGCGTCCAAAATTGACCCCCCTCATTCAGTCGATCTGCGACCATCCGTTTGTTTCGGCAAGCGGATGGAGAGGGGATGAAGTCAG
>NZ_JBIRCY010000098.1:0-16843 GCF_044326205.1 Mesorhizobium sp. IMUNJ 23232 | reverse complement strand
GACCCGCGGGCATCGTCGCGGCGCGGCGGCGGCGAAGCGGCGCGGCGATCCGCGATTTGGCTGTCACTTGCGGATGCAGCGCCTGGTCGAGGACGAGGCTTGGCCGCACCGGCGGGGCGGCCAGGCTCGGCGCCAGTGTCGCGGTGTCTTCGGCCGAGGTGAGGTTGCGGCCGATGCTGAAGGCGCCGTCGATCAGCGCCTCGACCCAGGCGGTGTCGAGCCGGAAAAAGCGGATCGATTCGGGCGGCAGCATGCCCTCATCGGGAACGAGATAGGGGAAGGGCACGCCGATCAGCGTGTGCAGCCGGCCGAGCCAGGCGGTGATGTCGGGGGGCACATCGGTTGCGCCGAGACGTGCGCTGACGGCTGCCGGCGAGGCGAAGGACAGGGCGATGCTCGCGTGGAGGCGGGTGCGGACGGTTGCTCTCATCTCACTTGTCCTCCTCCGGATAGGCATTGGAGGGCGGCGGCTCGTCCGCGCCGCGGTGCGCGGCGGGGCTCAGCGCCGCGAACAAGCCCATCGCCCGGTGCAGCAGTTCCGGCCCGGGCGCCGGCTTGGCGCCGAGAAGCGCTTGCGGCGTCGGTGCGGCGGCGAAGAGCGAGCTGAAGATATCGCCGATGATCTCCTGTTCCGCCGCGTCCACCACCTGACGCGTCAGCCCCTTCTTCCAGGTGTAGAGCGAGGCCGAGAACGTCTTGTCCTGCAGCGCGACCAGTCGCCCGAGCGTCCACGCGGCTGCGAGCGAGGTGTCGAGCAGTCCCGTCGTCGGGTCGAAGATCGTCATCTGGTCGGGCGAGGAGACGGGAAGCTTGATGTCGCCCCAGACCGTCGTGGTCGGCGCCAGCGGGCCGCGATACCAGGAAACGGTGTTGCCGCCGTCGCGCAGCGCGTGGTTCATCGGCACATAGCCCATGGCGAGCGCGTCCTGCACGAGCGTGCTCGCGCCATCGGCGGTGAGCCTGAGGCCGGTGACGCGGGCCGAGCCGTCGGTCGTCGCGTTCAGCGCCATCAGCCGGTCGGTGAAGGTCGCCGAGGTCCCGGTCGAGAAGAAGGTCCAGGCTTGCAGCACCGCGAGGCGGATCGAGCGTGTCATGTCGACGTTCGGGCCGGTCGGCGTCGTCCCGTCCTCGTCGCTGGGCAGGAAACGCTGCAGTTCCTCGAGCGAGACGAGATAGGCGCGGGTCCTTCGGTTCTCCTGCGGCAGGCGCGTGCCGACGACGATGGCAAAGGTGCCGATCGGGTCTTCGGGCTGGGGAGCGCCGGCCAGCAGCGGCTTGTTCTCGATGCTGACCTCGCGGACATGGGCGGTGAGCTTCAGATCCTCGACCGTCGGCGCGATGCTGACGAACAGCGCCATCGGTAGGTCGATATGCTGGATCGGGTCGTCAAGGCTTTCGCCGAGCTCGAGCCCGGCTGTATCCGTCGCCCCGTCGAAATAGGAGTATGACGTGCCGAGCGTGCTCTTGCGGCTTTTCGGCGGCAGCGCCGCCTGCGGAAACAGGTCGCGGACCTGCGCCGTCACCGGGTCGAGCTTCAGCTTGGGATACGCCGCCACGTCGTCATCGTCGAGGATCAGCACCGCGAGCCAGGTCGGCACGTCGTCATCGACGTCCTTTCCCGATGGCGGCGGCGATATCGGTTCTGTGGTCGTGGGATAGCGCGACCACGGAAAGGCCGGGAGGTTGAAGACGGCATGGGCAAAGACCGTGTCGAATTCGCCCGTCGCGTTGTTCGCCGGGAAGACGCTCGACACCGTCGCGGCCGGGTTGCGGATGCTGAACCGGTCGCCCTGCACGGCAAAGCGGTAGGAGCGTTCGAGCCCGTCGCCGGCGATCGGCTTGCCGGCGGTGTCGGTCACGGTCTGCGATACGGTTATCTCGTAGGTGCCGTCCGCCAGCCCGGGAATGCGGTGCTGGATGAAGGTGACATATTCGTCGGCGACGGACGGTGGCGCCGCCTTTGCAGCGGGTTTCGGGGCGCGGCTCATGGGGCGGCTCCCAGCACGGCCGCGCGCGGCCAGTCGGTCAGGGCTGTGGCGGTCGCGAACAGCGTCACGTTGATCTTCGCCGACGGCGTGGTCGCGAAACCGTTGGCGACAAGGTTGTCGAGAATCGTCGCGCGCCGCGCCGCGACATTCGTGTCGCCGATGGCGTTCAGCACGAAGTCGGTGTTCGGCAGCGTCGCGGATATGGCGCCCGTGACGGTGATGGTGAAGTCATCATCGTCAATAACCGACGTCACGGTGGAACTGGTGTCCACCGTCGCCGTCTCGGCGGTGTAGTCGACGCTGTATGCCTGCCCGTACATCAACTGGAGCAGCGGGATGCCGCTGACCTGCGCCGGCGTCCGCGGCACCGCCGAGATGCGGAACCCGGTCAGCGTATGCTCGATCAGCCGTTTGTCGTTGGCGGTGGGCTTCTGCTGCTTCTTGCCCCACAGCGCCGTGCTCGAAGGGGCGAGCACCGGCTCGACGCTGAAGGTCGTGACATAGTCGGTGAATTTGCCCGTGGCGTCGGCCTTGGTCAGCGCGATGGCGTGGGTCGAGATCACGTCGCTCTCGTCCATCGGGCCGATGTGCAGGTCGGGTTCCCAGACCGCGGGCGGGTCCGCCGTTTTGACGTCGCGGGACAGGATCAGCACCATTCCGGGCGGCGCCGAGGGCGGCGGCGGCGGTGGCGGCGTGGTGCGCAGGGCAAGTCCTTCCGCCGGCGTGAGCAACGCCGGCACCGGGTCAGTGCGGGTGTAGTCGGCGAGGATATTCGGCAGTTCCTGATCGGTCGTGGGGTCGGTCGCCCAGGTGGCGTGGTTCGCCGGCACCGTGCTCGCGGTCAGGATGCGGAAGGCGTCGGGATCGACGATCCAGTTCACCGTCCCGCCGCCGTCGGCGAGCTTGCCGGCCTCGACCGTCGCGCGGATGACGTTGGTGATGAGCTTCTGTGGCGGCGCGGCGCCGGGGACGGCGGCCAGCATCGCAGCCTGCTGAACCGGGGCGTCGGAGGGGGCGGGCAGGAATTTTTCGGAGAAAGTCTGCCAGCCGACCGGTGGCGGCGCCTGCCGCGCGGCGCCGAACTCGATGGAGAAGGACACCACGTCGAGGTCGATGTCGGCGCGCCCGCCGAATTCCGGGCCCCAGATGTAGAGGTCGGCGCCGATATGGATGTTGATCGTGAACAGCCCGAGGTCCACCGAGCAGCCGATGCCGACGGAGGCGTCCGCTTCGTAGTGGAACGGCGCCCAGGCGATGAGGAAGTCGACGCCGGCGTCGAACCAGGCCTTGATCGGGCCGAGCGCCCAGGTCGCGCTGATCCGGATGCCCGCCATGAACGCGCCGGGGGTCAGCGCGAAATACGCCTCGCCTATCACCTTGAACGGACCGAGCGCAAAGTTCATGCCGAGGCGCGGGACCACCGGGTAGATCGGCGGTTTGTCAAAGGCCGGATGGTAGCCGCCGAGCGTCACCACGAAGTTGCCGGAATCCGGCCCCGAGAACCAGATGTAGAAGGCAAAGCCGCCCGACAGCTTGACGAAGCCGGCGAAGAGGTTCGAAGCCGGATTGATGCGGCCGTCCACCGACAGCAGCCCGGTCGAGGGCGTGAACGACGCGAGGATGTCGACCTCGATATAGGCGACCGGGTTCGGCGCGCCGGTCGGGAAGGTCATGGCAACGGTGCCGACGACGCCGATCTGCGTCTCGACCCCGAAGGAGACCGAGATGACGGCGCGCGCCTTGATCATCTCGAACGAGGTGAACGAGATGCCGGCGGCGACCCAGTATTGCCCCACTTCGGGGTGGATGGTGTCGCGCAGCGCGGTCAGCACGTTGGCGATGGTCTCGCGCGGGCTGTCCGCGGGTTTCGGGGCTGAACCGGGAAGCAGTATGTAGGTCCCGACATTGTCGACCGTCGGCAGGGTGAGGCTGGTGTTCAGCCCGAGCCCGCCGGCGATGCCGGTGACAAACAGCGCCGGCGGCCCGCCGATCGGCGCGTCGATGCTGAGATAGATGAAGAACGACCCGGTGTCGGGCGTCCAGCCGCCCACTGCCTTCAGCCCGAACGACGAGACCTGGACGTTCAACTGGCCGTAGAACGAGGTCACATCCTTGCCGTTCACCGTGTCCGTGGCGCGCAGGAAACTGCCGCCGACGTCGATCGGCGGCTTGTCGAACGACAGCGACAGGCCGTTGAACGAGAAGCTCGGCTTGAACTCGGTCAGCGGCGAGCCGACCGTCAGCCCGTCGACCGAGAAGGCGAGGGGGCCGACCGCGAGCGAGGCGTCGAGCGCGATTTCGAGCTCGTTGTTGACGTAGCCGACGCCGACGCGCTGGAAGTTGAAGACGCCGATCTGTTTCTGCAGATCGAACCACTGGATCGGATCGCTGCCGCTGGCCGGAGTGTTCGATCCCGCCGCAGCGGGCACGGCGGCCGCACGGCGGCGTGCCGGCGCAGCAAGGGCCGCAGCGATCTTGGCAGGTGGCGTCACGCCGGCCTGGAGATGTTTCGTGAACGACCCGACCGTGAGGTCGGCCTCGAAGGCAATGCCCTGGCCGGCGCCGGCGGCGGGCAGCGGCGTCACGTTCTTCGGCAGGATCGCATTGATCGTGCCCGCCTGCGTATCGCCGATCACGGCCGATGCGTAGAGGATCTGCAGCTTTTCGACCGACAGCGTCAGGTCCGGCGGCAGCTTCGACCCGATCACCGGGATCTCGTTCAGCGCGAAGCTGGTGCCGAGGCGCAGGCCGAAGGCCCAGAGATTGGGCTTGCCCGTCTGCGCCAGGAAGACGAACTTGACCTCCTGCAGATCGATCTTGATGCCGGCCGGAATGCTGGCCGCTATCGACGTCGACACATCCGCAATCAGCGCGGCGAGCGCCACCGGATCGCCGGTACGGAGGTAGTCGGCGACAAAGATGTCGGTGCCGGTGCTTTCAGTATCGAAGACGATATCGAACGTGTTGCCGCCGAACGAGACCGAGCCGCCGAACTTCGCCGTATAACCCTTGGTGCCGACGATCTCGCCGTCGCCCGCGCTCTTGCCTTGGGTGGGCGCGAGGTCGATCGAGAAGACCACCTTGACGTCGGTCTTGTCGACGGTGAAGCCGCCCTCGCAATTGAACGAGAAGGTCTTGGTGCCGGTCTGGTAGGACACCGAGAGCGCGGTCAGCGTCAGGCTCTCCAGCGGGCCGGGGACGGTGCCGATGCCCCAGGTCGTGCCGAGTTCGTTGATGACGTCGGACATCTTAACCGTCGTTCCGGCGAGCAGGCCACCGGAGAAGGTCCAGCCGGCGGTGGCGCCGGCATATTCCGCCGCAAGGTCGATCTCGGCCACGTTGCCGAGGCCGATCACCGCCTCGAACCGGCCAGTGAATGGGCTCTGGCTCGAAGCGCCGGTCACCTTGGCATAGTCGACGCTGGCCTTGATCGTCTCGAGCGTGACCGGCCCTTCGGTCCAGATGCCGTCGACCTCGACGTTGACGGAATATTTGCCGTCCTTCGGCGCGGCCGAGAAACTCGCCTCGGCGATGGTCAGGCTCTGCGGCACCGAGGCGGTCGAGAGGCCGGCCGAGGTCAGCATATCGACGACCTTGACCGGCTTGCCGTCGTGGAGCGTGCCGGTCAGCGTCAGGTCCGGCAGGATCAGGCCGAGGTCGAGGACCAGGCCGACGATGGTGAGTTCGCTCGCGATGAGAAGCGATTGCACTTGTGCCTTGGCCGGATCGAAGCTCAGCACCACCCGTGATAGTGCCAGGTCGAACGCCTGGGGGTTCAGGCCGATGTCGGCAAAGCCCTGCGAGGTGCCCGAGCCGCTGCCGCTGACGATCCAGTTGGCGAAATCGACGATGCCGGGGAACGTGTCGCCGGTCGTCGGTTGCACGAAGGCCTGCCAGACCGGACCGTTGCTGAACTGCACGCCGATGTCGAGGGGGACATTTCCCACGCTGAGATGGCCGATGGTGGTGACCGCCCAGCCGTCTCCGCCGATCAGCGCGGCGAGATCCATGCCGTCGAAGTCGATGACATTGGGAATGAGGGTCCAGGTCGCGCCGTTGACCGAGACGCCGAAGCGATAAGCCGCAGGCTGGCCGCCCTCGGGCGTAAACCGGATCTCGAACGCCTTCGGATCGACGGTCGCGACCTGGGTGAAGAGATCGAGTTTGGGCGGTATAGTGAAGGGCAGCGTCGTCCCTGTTCCGAGCACGATCAGTTCCGTCGGTGTCACGCTTCCGGTGGTGCCGGTCAGCGCGACCGTCCAGGTCGAAGAACCCTGGAACGGCGTGACCGTAACCCCTGCCGAGGCGCCAGCGCCAACCGGGAGCTGCCCGCCGAGGGTGGCATTGGCGCTGGGCGTCGCCGCATCGGTGACCGTCAGCACGGCGGTCGATAGCACGATCTTGGCCGAGCCGAGGCCGGTGACCGGCCAGGTGTCAGTGCTCGTCGCCGCGATCGTCAGCACGTTGCCTGTGATGGTGATTGCCCCTTGTGGGGTAAGCGCGATGGCCTTGCCGGGCATCGTCCCCAGCAGGTCCTGCAGCACCGGCGGGAGGTTTGCATCGCTGGAAGCGAGCGTGAAGGTCGGACCAAGGCCGTCCAGATAGGTTTTCAGGCCAGCCAGATCCATGCCCCGCCCCCCTCGTGCCGGGTCACCGCGTCCTGGAGGTCGAAAAGTGCTCCAGGCTAATACTGAAGGCGTTTCGCTAGGGAGCCGCAAACACCTTAGCGTACTCAATAGAGCATTAGAGTTGACGTAAGGGAAGCGAAAAAATGCAGCAGATGATATAATATCTTCTGCGGGGACTTTGCGGATTGCAATGCTGTGCGCTACGGGCGCATTTCATATTTAATAAAAATCGTGCAAATAAGAAAAATAAAGTATTTTCAACGCTTTGTCGTTTTCAGTTTATTTCTGATGTTTAGGCATCAACTTTTGCTGGTCGCCGCGACGGTTCGCGGAGTGCCCGGCAGGGCAAAACCCTGCAACCGGGCAGATGGCGGCTCTATCCGATGCGGTTGCCGCTCGATGGATCGAACACGTGTAGCGAGGCCGGATCGGCAGACAGCCGGATGATATCGCCGGGCCTCATATTCGTGCGTCCCATGACGAAGACGCACACCTGCTGGCCGGCGAGTTTGACGTAGAACTGAGTCGAAAGGCCGAGCGGTTCGACCACTTCCACCTCGGCATCAAGGGACCCGTGATCGGTGAGCTTGATATGCTCCGGCCGCAGGCCGACGATGACCTGATCACCGTCTTTCAGAGGCAAACCATCTGGCAGCCTGAGCTTCTGTCCGTCGGCGAGAACCGCATCTGCCTTGCCACCCTTTGCGACGGTCGACTGAAGAAAATTCATGCCTGGCGAGCCGATGAAGCCGGCCACGAACAGGTTCGCCGGCCGGTCGTAGAGATCGAGCGGCGGGCCGACCTGCTGGACCACGCCGTCATGCATCACGACGATGCGGTCGGCCATGGTCATCGCCTCGATCTGGTCGTGGGTGACATAGACAGAGGTCGTCCTGAGTTGCTGGTGCAGCGCCTTGATCTCGGTGCGCATATGCACGCGCAGCTTGGCGTCCAGGTTCGACAGCGGCTCGTCGAAGAGAAACACTTTTGGGTCGCGCACGATGGCGCGGCCCATGGCCACCCGCTGGCGCTGGCCGCCGGAAAGCTGGCGCGGCAGGCGGGAGAGAAAGCCGTTCAGCCCAAGCCGCTTGGCGGCGGCGCCGACCCGGCTCTCGATCGCCGATTTGTCGGCCTTCTTCAGGATCAGGCTGAAGCCCATATTCGACGACACGTCCATGTGCGGATAGAGCGCGTAGGACTGGAACACCATGGCGATGTCGCGGTCCTTCGGCGCGACATCGTTGACCAGGCGCTCGCCGATGCGGATTTCGCCGCCCGACACTTCCTCCAGACCGGCAATCATTCGCAGCAGGGTCGACTTTCCGCAGCCGGACGGGCCGACCAGCACGACGAACTCGCCATCGGCGATCTCGAGGTCGACCTCGTGCAGGACATGAACGCTGCCGTAGCTTTTCTGAACTTTTTCGAGCGTGACGGACGCCATGTTTAGCCTTTCACCGCGCCGGCGGTGAGGCCGGTGACGAGATAGCGTTGCAGGAAGGCGAAGAAGATGCAGACCGGGATGAGCGCCAGGATCGACGCCGCCATCATCTGCCCCCAGTCGACGGCGAATTTTCCCACGAAGGTGAGCAGGCCGACCGCGAAGGTCTTTTGCGCGTCGCTGGAGATGAGCATCAGCGCGAACAGAAGCTCGCTCCACGCGGCGGTGAAGACGAAGCCCAGCGTGGCGCCCATGCCGGGCAAAGTGAGCGGGACGATCACCTTGCGCATCGCCTGGGCTCGCGTGCAGCCGTCGATCATCGCGGCGTCCTCGAGGTCTTTGGGGATGCCGTCGAAGAAGGACTGCATCAGGAACGTTGCGAAGGCGGTGTTGAAGGCCGTGTAGATGATGATCAGGCCGGTCAGGCTGTTGATCAGGCCGAGCTGTCCCATGATGCGGTAGATGGGAGGGATCACCATCACCAGTGGGAAGGTCTGTGTGAGCAGCAGCATGATGGCGAGAGCCGCCTTGCCGCGGAAGGTGAAGCGCGACATGGAATAGCCGGCGAGCGTCGCGATGACGGTCACGAAGGCAGCGGTGGACAGCGAGACGATGACGCTGTTCAGGAAATAGCGCGGGAAGTCGGTGGCGCGCAGCACGATTCCGTAATTTTCGAAGGTCGTGCGGGACGGCCAGAGCGTGATCCCCTCGGAATAGAGCAGCGACTGCGGCGTCACCGAGATTTTCAGCGTCCAGTAGATCGGCAGCAGCGCGAAGATCAGGTAGGCGGCAATCGCGGCGTAGAGGCCGATGCCGCCGAGGACGCGCGCTTGTGTCGAGCGCCCGGCAATCATGGACGTGGCCTTTCGCATCGGGTCGAGGCAAAGATACCCCCACCTCTGACCCCTCCCCACAAGGGGGAGGGAGACCTGGCGTCGGCGCTTCCGTATCCCCCTCCGCCTTGTGGGGAGGGGCTAGGTGTGGGCGTGAATGCCGGAATTCTGCCGCCCTTCATACGTGCCTCACCAGCGAGCGGCGGATGGCGATCAGCGCCACGGCGTAGAGGATGAGCAGGACGAGCAGCAGCACGGCCACGGCCGAGGCGTAGCCCTTGTCCAGCGATTTGAAGGCGCTGACATAGATGTAGACCGGCACCGTGCTGGTCGATCCGGCTGGCCCGCCTTCGGTCATGACGAAGATCAGGTCGGCGAAGGTGGCGATCCAAATGGTCCGCAGCATGACCGTGATGGCGATGGTGGGCGCCAGGAACGGCAGTGTCACCTTGGTGAAGCGCTGCCAGGGCGTGGCGCCGTCGATTGCGGCCGCCTCATGCAGTTCCGACGGGATCGATTTCAGCGCCGCCAAAAGCGTGATGGCGAAGAACGGGATGCCGAACCAGACATTGGCGACGATCGGTCCCCACATGGCGGTGGCCGGGTCCGAAAGCACGCTGGTCGGTTCGGCCTTGAGGCCAAGCGCGTAGAGCCAGTGCGGCAGCGGCCCGATGATCGGATTGAACAGCCAGGCCCAGGTGAGGCCCGACAGAAAGGACGGGACGGCCCATGGCAGGAACACCAGCGCCTGCACGACGCGGCGTCCGAAGAAGGCTTTGTCGAGCAGCAGCGCCAGGCCGAGGCCGAGGAAAAACTGGAAGAACAGGCTGGCGACCGTCCACCACAGCGTGTTGACGAGCGCCTGGCCGAGCACGGCGTCCGAGAACATGGCACGATACTGGTCGAGGCCGACAAATTCCGACTTGAAGGCGGAGAATTTGCGGAACGAGTAGCTGATGCCGACGATCAGCGGCACCAGTAGCACGGTTACCAGCAGCACGATGGCCGGGCTGAGATAGAGCCACGGCTCGACGGCGGCGTGGGATAGCCGCCTGCGGTGCGGTCTGGCGATTTCGGCGACGGCGTAGGTCATGAGGCTCTGCCAGGAACCCCTCCCCCTTGTGGGGAGGGGCAGGGGTGGGGGTAAGTTCGATCAGGAAAGCGAATCAGGCCTTTGGGGTCACCCCCACCCTCGATCCCTCCCCTCAAGGGGAGGGAGGGACTTGATGCTACTTCTTGTTCTTGGCCATCCAGTCCTGCTGCTCCTTGGTCAGCAGGGCCGCCCATTCGTCGGCAACGTCCTTGGCCGGACGCTGGCCGAGCAGCACTTCCTGAAAGCCTTTGATGGCGATGTTGTCGGTGAAGTTGCCGAGGTTTTCGAGGTGCGTCGGCGGGGTGACGAATTCAAATTTGTCGCCGCCGTTCAGCTCGTCGAACCAGCCCTTGAACTGCTCCGACTTGAAGTATTCGTTCTCTTCGGCGCCGTTGTGGATCGGCAGTACGCCGACGAATTTTGCCCATTCGAGGTTTGCGGCGGGCGACAGCAGCGCTTCCATCAGCTTCCAGGACTCGTCCTTGGCTTCGGAATCCGAGAACATCGCCCAACCGCCATAGCCAAGCGTCGGAAAACCCTTGCCGGTCGGGCCCATAGGAACCGGCGCCACGGCAAAATCGTCCTTGTTCATCTTGTCGGCGATGCCGATCAGCGCGTCCGGATCCTGGTCGAGCATGGCGCAGGTGCCGGTGTAGAAGCCGGTGACGGTCTCGTTGAAGCCCCAGCTTACGGCATCCTTGGGTGCCGCGCCGCTCTTGTAGAGGTCGGCCAGCATCTCCAGGCCCTTGACCGATCCCGGCTCGTTGATCAGCGCCGTGCCATCCTCGTTGAACCAGCCGCCCTTGCCGTTGGCAGTGTTCATGAACATGTTCATGCCGAAGGTGGCGCCGGGGCCGCCGCGCAGGCAGTAGCCGTATTTGCCGGGGATGGTGGCGATCTTCTTGGCATCGGCGACGAACTCGTCCAGCGTCGCCGGGGCATGGTCGAGGCCGGCTTCCTTGAACAGCTTCTTGTTCCAGAACATGGCCTTGAGATAGTAGCCATAGGGGATCATGTACTGCTTGCCGCCGACCGTGGAGCCGAACTGTTTTGCGCGCTCGCCGAGCGTCGCGGCGTCCGCCCACTTGGCCATGTAAGGACCGAGATCTTCCAGTTGGCCGTTATTGCCGTAGAGCGCCATCCAGCGTTCCGGCATCTCGACGATATCAGGCGTGTCGCCGGCCTGCACCATGGTCAGGAACTTTTCGAAGGCCTGGCCCCAGGGCAGCGAGACGAGTTCCACCTTGATACCGGGATTGGCGGCCTCGAAGGCGGCGATCTGCTTCTGCAGGAATTCGGTGCGCGGCGGGCTGGTGATCACCTCCACCATCTTCAGCGTCGTATCGGCCAGCGCGCCGGTGGCGAACATCGCGAGGCCGGCGGCCGCGCTCAAGAGCATGCTCAGTTTCTTCATTTCCCTTACTCCCATTGTTTATCGTTTGGCTTTCTCGAAGGCTTGTTCGACGTCCGCCCAGAGATCTTCGACATTCTCCAATCCGACATTGAAGCGGATGGTTCTCGGGCTGACGCCGAAGCGCGCCATGGAATTCAGGCCCGGCGTCTGTTCCAATGACGCTTTCGCCGGCACGACGAGGCTCTCATGCCCGCCCCAGCTCACACCGATGCGGAAATATTTGAGCGCGTCGACGAAGGCCGGGATATCGACATCCTCGGTCACCTCGAAGGAAAACAGCCCGGCATAGCCGCCAAGCGTCGCCTTTCCCGGATGGTTGGACCAAGCCGGGTGGTTGATCCGCTCGACCTGCTGGTGGGCCTTCAGCCTCTCGGCGATCGTCAGCCCGCTTTTCATATGATGCGGCAGCCTGAGCGGCAGGGTGCGCATGCCGCGCAGCAGCAGCCATGCCTCGAAGGGCGAGAGCTTGCCGCCGAGCGAGGAATAGGTCTGCTCGTTGATGTGCCTGATGTGGGCCGCCGAGCCGGCGACCACGCCTGCGACCGTGTCGCTGTGCCCGCCGAGGTATTTCGAGGCCGAATGCAGCACCAGGTCGACGCCGTGCAGGATCGGCTTCTGGAAGATCGGCGTCGCCCAGCTATTGTCCAGGGTGGTGATGACGCCTTGTTCCTTGGCAAGCCGGGTCAGATGGCCGATGTCCTGCAACTCGAACATCATCGAGGTCGGGCTCTCGAGGTAGAGCAGTTTTGCGCCGGGGAGCGCCGCCGCCACCGCGTCTGGGTCGGAGCCGTCGACATAGTCGACCTTGATGCCGAGGCGCGGGAACAGCCGCTCGAAAAGCCTGTAGGCGTCGCCATAACAGTTGCGGACCGCGACGACGCGCTCGCCGCTGCCGACGAAGGCAAGCACCGTGGAACTGATCGCAGCCATGCCGCTGGAGAAGCCGCGCGCCGCCTCCGCGCCTTCCAGTGCTGCGACACGCGCCTCGAATTCCATGACGGTCGGATTGTCACCGCGCGAATAGATCGGCTGCCGCCGCCGCCCGGCAAAAGTGTCGGCCATCTCCGCATAATTGGCGAAGGTGAAAAGCGAGGTCTGGTAGATCGGCGGCACCACCGCGCCGCCGGGGAACGGATCGTCATGCGCCAGCAGCGTCGCCGCCTCGTGGATGTAATTCCTGTCGAAGCCGAAGGGGGGCTGGTTCATGTGCGGTCCGGGAGTTTGAGTTGCGCGGCGCCGCGCTTCAGGTCGTTCTCGACGGTGGCCATGAGCTTCAGCGCCTCGGCCCGCGCACCTTCCGGATCGCGGGCGACGACACATTCGTAGATCGTGCGATGAAACGGGAAGCTGGCATGGCCGAAATCGCGCACGCCGAGGGGATGTTCCCAGAAGCGGTGGAACAGCTCGTGCATGGCGGCGATGATCTGCTCGAACAGCGGGTTGCCGGAGGCCCG
Source organism: Mesorhizobium sp. IMUNJ 23232 (assembly GCF_044326205.1). Classification (NCBI taxonomy): domain Bacteria; kingdom Pseudomonadati; phylum Pseudomonadota; class Alphaproteobacteria; order Hyphomicrobiales; family Phyllobacteriaceae; genus Mesorhizobium; species Mesorhizobium sp. IMUNJ 23232. The sequence continues at coordinate 3,992 of NZ_JBIRCY010000098.1, read as the reverse complement.
GTAGATCGACTGGTGGAACTCCCAGTCCTCTTCCGCCGACATGCCGGCGCGGGTGTGGAAGGCCTCTTCCATGATGTCGAGCTTGCGGCCGATGATGGCGATGTCGGCCTTGCCGGCGCGAATGGCGCAAAGCGCCGCTGCTTCCGCTTCAAGCGCACGGCGTATTTCCAGCGTCCGCATAAGGCCGGTGAAATCGTTGCCGCCGGCCAGCGTCAGCGGCATGTGCAGCATATCCGGCGAAATCGCCGCCTTGAGATAGGTGCCGCTGCCTTGCCGGCGCTCGACAAGGCCAAGCCCTTCCCAGCGCGTCAACGCCTCGCGCACCGTATTGCGGCTGACCCTCAACCGTTCGGCGAGGATGCGTTCGGTCGGCAGCCTTTCCCCCAGGCCCAGCGCCTCCTGCCAGACGAAACGGGCAAGCGCCTTCAGCACCGCATCGTCGCGCGCCGTCGTCTGCACAGGGGGGAGGCTGAATTCCGTCACGCTGATCGCCAGTGGTTCAATGGTCCAACCAATTTCTGCATGGATGAAAAGCGGTGTCAATAGTCCGGGCGCTGGCCGCTCAAGGACTGGTTGTGAGCCGCTCTGGAACTGGGAAACCTGACGCCCGCTTGCGGCCAATTTCCCCTCGTACGAATGAAGTACTCACCCTGGTTGACTCGGCAAGCATGCGTTGAGATACAGCGAAGGACAATACAACCGGCCGGCTCTGTTCCACGCGGGAGGGGAACGAACTGACCGCTAGACAATCAACGATCCCGAAAACTTTCTTTGCTCGCCGGCACCCGGCGCAATGGCATTCGACCAGGAAAATTCCATGACCACTTATCTGCTTACGACAGGCGACGACACGATCACCGGCACCGCGGATGCGGACACATTCGATGGGTGGATCGATGGAGTCGAAGGCGGACTGGACACGTTGAAAGGTGGTGGTGGGGATGACCGGTTCATACTTTCCAGCTTTGATAAAGGGAGCACCATAGACGGCGGTTCCGGCTCCGATACATATGTTTGGTACAACCAGCCAATCGACACTGCTCAATTCAGCAACATAGAAGTTCTAGAACTTAACTTCTCGTTCAGCGCTGAGTTCGCTGTATCCGAATCGAGACTTGCCCAAATAGTCGACGAATTTGACACCATCATTGGCTCGCCATTGCTGGGTGGCACGATTGTAATCGAGTTGCATGGAGACGGATCTTCGGTAGACTTGTCGAACTCTATAGGAGATGGTTATTCCCTGCGCATCTCAGGCTCCTTTTCCAATTCCGGTATACACGTTACTGCATCCAAAGGTGATGATATTATCTATGGGTCGGACTTTGCGGACGTAATGAATGGGAGCGATGGGAACGACACGATCAGTGGCTTTGATTCCGATGTCTTGAATGGTGGCGCAGGCAATGACACGCTCAACAGTTATTTCTTTCCGACCTCAGGCGGCGCAGTAGATGGTGGAGAGGGCAACGACACTCTGTTTTTAGTAAGTGCTTCATTCGGAAAGGCGACCGTCAAGAATGTTGAAACCCTGAAGTTCGGTAATTCCACTGACGACCATTTGATCGGACGAATAGATACATTGTCATCTTTTCAATCGCTGATTCTGTCAAAATCCGTAGTTGATATTTTTCTGGAAGGCACTGGAGGAACGATTGATTTCCTAGGGAATATCAAATCAAGCACTTCAATAACTATATCTGGAGAAAATCTTACATCTGGCTACACGGCCTTTGGAACATCCAAGAGCGATTCGTTTGTCGGCTCGACCTTCAATGACACATTTTATGGAAGCCTCGGCGCAGATACAATGGCCGGCGGCGAAGGCTTGGACAAGGTCGACTATTCGAAATCGACGTCTGGAGTTAAGGTCCAATTGGATTCTTCGGGCAATTACGGCGGCTACGCCGAGGGTGACGACCTTCAGGACATTGAGATCGCAATTGGATCTGCTTTTGCGGACACGCTTCAAGGAAGCTATGACGCTGATCGCCTGTTCGGCGGCGACGGCAATGATATCCTGTTTGGCGGCGCTGGCGCGGACTATCTGAGCGGCGGTCTCGGGATTGATACCGTTTCTTATTTCGACAACTTCGGGTGGGGCGGTGTACGCGTCAATCTTGCCGATCCATCGCTAAATGCGTTGGAGGCCCGCGGAGACACATATTCGTCCATCGAGAACCTAATCGGCACGGACTATCGAGACTATTTGTCCGGCAACGGTGGAGCAAATAGCATCGAAGGTGGCTGGAGTAACGATATCGTTGAGGGTTTCGCCGGTAATGACAAACTCAGCGGCGGCGAACACAACGACGTCCTCAATGGTGGCCTTGGCGCCGACTATCTCAGCGGTGGCCTTGGCAGTGACACCGCCTCCTATGCCCAGGCTGCGGCTGCCGTGAAAGCCAACCTCGCCGATCCATCCCTCAATGCCGGCGAGGCCAAGGGCGACACATTCGCCTCCATCGAAAACCTCGAAGGCTCCGCCTTCAACGACACGCTCGACGGCAACGCTGGCACCAATACGCTGACCGGCCTCGGCGGTATCGATGTGCTTCGCGGCGCTGGCGGCAACGACACGCTGCAAGGCGGCGACGGAGAGGACAAGCTTGGCGGCGGCGACGGCAACGATCTTTTGTCCGGCGGCGCCGGCGCCGACTATCTCAATGGTGGAAATGGAACCGACACCGCCTCCTATGCCAGCGCGGCGGCGGGCGTTATTGTCAATCTCGCCGCCCCCGCCGGCAACACCGGCGAGGCGGCCGGCGATACGTTCATTTCCATCGAGAACCTCGAAGGCTCCGGTTTCGGCGACCGGCTGAGCGGCAATTCCGCGGCCAATGCCATCTCCGGCCTGAACGGCGCAGACGTGATCGATGGCGGAGCCGGGTCGGACACGCTCAGCGGCGGCGCGGCGAAAGACTTCTTCGTCTTCTCCACCGCGCTCGGCGCATCCAATATCGACACCATCGCCGACTTCTCGGCGGCCGACGACACGATCCGGCTGGACAATGCCATCTTTGCCGCCCTCGGAGCAAACGGTGCGCTTCTGTCCGGCTACTTCCGGGCGAACACCACCGGCACGGCGCAGGACGCCAACGACCATATCATCTACGAAACCGACACGGGGAAACTCTTCTACGATGCCGACGGCAACGGGGTAGGCATCGCCATCCAGTTCGCCACGCTCACCGGCAACCCGGCGATATCAGTCGCCGACTTCCAGGTGATCTGACTCAGCCCGGAGCGTAGCGCTCCCGCGGTGTTTTACCCGAGGCGCGGCAAGCAACCCTTGCCGCGCCTTTTTCGCCGACGCTCGACGCCTGCTCCTTCGGTCATGCTTGTTGCGCGAAAACCCACCGGCCTTGCCGCCACTGGGCTGATTCTATTTGCTTTTGCAGGCATGACATTGTTTTCGACCGGCCCCCGGCCCGCTCCGCACCAAATTGACGAAGTGTTGGAAGGTCCGCCAATCGCCAACGTTGGAGATTGGCGGGAGAGCCCCATACTTCATCATCCTGGGGCGGAGCAGGAGCGAAGCGAGTGCGGAGACCCTGGGAACATGCCGTAACCGCGGCGAAATGCTCCGGCGGTCCTGAAAAAGCGCGGCACGGCGCCCCGAAACGGGGATGAAAAATCGCCACCAAACGCAATTTTTTTTGCACACACGTCGACATCCACCACCAAGCCATTGTTTTTGCTGATCGCACCTTCGTCTGCCCGACGCCCGAAACGCTACCCAACAAGATTCTCATCCCCCTCCCCAAAACCTGCCTCATACTTGCCGCCGGTTCCCTCGCGGGAACGAAAGGAGGCGGCATTGGACTTCGGAGACGCGAGTACGACAATCGAGGGATACCGGGACGCGCTGAAGCACATTCTGCTGATGCTCGTCGGCATGGCCGAGATGGGTTTTGGCAGGCCATTGTCCCTGGTGCTCGGGGAAGCCGCCGTCGCCCCAAGGCCGGGACGAGCCGGAAAGACCGGGAGAA
>NZ_JBIRCY010000097.1:0-17366 GCF_044326205.1 Mesorhizobium sp. IMUNJ 23232 | reverse complement strand
TCCGCACAGCGAACCGCCGCAATGCCTGCATGGCTCGGCGATTACAACAACCGCAGACCTCACGCCGCCCTCGGCGGAAAACCACCCATAGCTAGATTGATCAAGGACAACGTCCTTGGAAATGACACCTAATTCGCGAAGGGGCCGAGTTGTCGGCGCTGCTACGCAGCCGCGTCCCCCGCCGCCTCGACCAGGAAATCATGCACATAGTCGGCAAACGACCGCCAACACTCGACCCGGAATGCATCCTCGCCGGTCCTCAGAAGCACGATCTCGACCTTTCCGAGAATTGTGCGCGAACATGCCCCGACCGGAAAGGCTTCGAGCGACAGGTCCTGCGGGCAGCCGGCGCTCAGCGTCGCCTCCGCCCCCGCCCCGGAGACCGAAAAGGAGACGTTGCGGTGCGACACGCCCACCGCCGAATGCAAATCCTTTACCCCAGCGCAGTCGGCAAGCGGGTCGCCGGTCTGGTCGATCACCAGCCATTCGTCCGGCCCGAGCCACAGCGCCGTGCGGCCGCCCGACGAAGCCGAGGTTTTTGGTCTAGCCGGCAAATCCAGTCCGAGCGCCTTCGACAGCGCCGGCACCGAAGCAGCCGGAGCGCGCAGCGAGATGCGTTCCGCCGGCGGCAGCACGGTGATCCGCACCGCGCCCGTATGAAACTCGCGCCCGGCCTGCGCCGGCCGGCGCACGGTCCCGCCCTGGGACGCCTTGGCGGCAGCCTTAGCCATTGAGACGCTCCCCCTTCGGATCGTAGAACACCATGCCCGTCACCTCGACCTCGATCGTCCGGTCCGGCATCGGCACGAAAAGCGTTTCGCCCAGGCGCGACTTGCCGTCGACGACCAGCGCCAGCGCGATCGGATGGCCGCAATTCTCCGACCAGTAGCTGGACGTGACATGGCCGATCATGGTCATCGGGACCGGCTGCTTCGGGTCCGCGACGATCTGCGCACCCTCCTCCAGCACCACCTTCGGGTCCTTGGTCTTCAGCCCCACAAGCTGCTTGCGCCCCGACGCCACCAGATCGGGCCGCGTCAGCCCGCGTATGCCGACGAAATCCTTCTTCTTCTTGCCGATGGCCCAGTCGACGCTGGCGTCGGCCGGTGTCACCGTGCCGTCCGTGTCCTGGCCGACGATGATGTAACCCTTTTCGGCACGCAGCACGTGCATCGCCTCGGTGCCGTAGGCGCAGGCGCCGTGCTTCTGGCCTTCAGCCCAAAGCGCTTCCCAAACCGCCTCGCCGTAATCGGCCGGCACATTGACCTCGAAACCGCGGTCGCCGGTGAACGACATGCGGAACAGCCTGGTCGGCACGCCGCAGATCTTTCCCTCGCGCACCGACATATGCGGAAACGCTTCGTCCGAAATGTCGATGCCCTCCAGCAGAGGCTCGATGATTTTTCGCGAGTTCGGCCCCTGCACCGCGATCACAGCCCACTGCTCGGAGATCGAGGTCAGCCACACATTGAGATGCGGAAATTCCGTCTGGAGATAATCCTCCATCATGTTCATGACCCGCGCCGCGCCGCCGGTCGTCGTCGTCACATGGAACCGGTCCGGCGCCAGCCGCCCGACCACGCCGTCGTCGTAGATAAAACCGTCCTCGCGCAGCATGATGCCGTAGCGGCAGCGCCCCGCGTCCAGCCGCTCCCACGGATTGGTGTACATCAGTTCCATGAATTTCGCCGCGTCCGGCCCGACCACCTCGATCTTGCCGAGGGTGGAGGCATCGAACAGGCCGGCCGCCTTTCGCACCGTCACGCATTCGCGGTTGACGGCGGCGTGCATGTCCTCGCCCGCCTTCGGGAAATACCAGGCGCGCTTCCACTGCCCGACATCCTCGAACACCGCGCCGTTCTTCTCCGCCCAGGAGTGGATCGCGGTCCGCCGCGTCGGGTCGAACAACCTTCCCTTGGCGTGTCCGACGATCGATCCGAACGTCACCGGCGTATAGGGCGCGCGGAAGGTCGTCAGCCCGACCTCCGGGATCGGCTTACCCAGCGTCTCGGCGGCGATGGCGAGCCCGTGCATGTTCGAGGTCTTGCCCTGGTCTGTCGCCATGCCGTTGGTGGTGAAGCGCTTCACGTGCTCGATCGAGCGCATGCCTTCATGCACCGCCTGGCGGATGTCCTTCGCCGTGACGTCGTTCTGGAAGTCGATGAACGCCTTCACCGTCGTGCCGGCGCCGGCTCCCGGCCCGCTGCCCAGCATCGACCCGGCCCAGGTCTCACCCGCCTCAACCTTGATTTTTTCGGCCTTGAGCCCTTTTGCGCCAGCCTCTTTCGCCGCCATCTCGCCGGCCGAAAACGCCTCGGCGACCGTCGCCTCCAGCCCGTCCGTGCCGTTGCAAGCGCCGACCGACACGCAGTCCTGCGCATAGGTTCCCGGCAGGAAGCGCTTCGTCGCCTCGTCGAACGCCACTTTTCCGCGCGACTGCGAGAACAGATGCACCGAAGGCGTCCAGCCCGACGAGGTCAGCAGCGCGTCGATGGCCACCGTGCGCCCACCGCCACCATTCTTCGGCTCGATCGTCATGGAGGAGACGCGCAGCTTGCCGCCCACCCTGGTCACCGCGCGGCCGTGGTTGATCTCGATGCCGTGCGCGCGCGCCTCGTCCACTGCCGGGCCGCTCGGATTGTCGCGCACGTCGACGATGCCGGCGATGTTCACGCCCGCCTTCTTCAGGTCGATCGCCGCGTAGTAGGCGGAATCGTTAGCCGTATAAACACCGACATTTTTCCCGATGGCGACGCCGTAGTGGTTGAGGTAGGTCCGCGCCGCCGAGGCCAGCATCACGCCCGGCCGGTCGTTGTCGGAAAACACCATGTGCCGCTCGATGGCGCCCGTCGCCAGCACCACACGCTTGGCGCGGACCTGCCAAAGCCTTTCGCGCGGCGCGCTCCTGTCCGGCCTCGCCAGATGGTCGGTGACACGCTCCGTGAGCCCGATGAAATTCTGCGCATAGTACCCGAACGCGGTCGTGCGCGGCAGCAGTTTGACATTGTCCATGTCAGCCAGTTTCGCGACCGCCGCCTGCGCCCAGGCCCATCCGTCCATGCCGTCGATCTTCGCGCCCGCCTCGTAGCGCAGCGCGCCGCCGAATTCCGCCTGCTCGTCGGCGAGGATGACGCGCACCCCGCTCTCCGCCGCCGCGAGTGCGGCCGCCAGACCCGCCGCGCCGCCGCCGATGATCAGCACCTCGCAATGGGCGAAGCGGGAGGAATAATGGTCCGGGTCCGGCTGGTCGGGCGAAACACCGAGACCGGCCGCCGCGCGGATTTTCGGTTCGTACAGGCTCTTCCACGCCGCCTTCGGCCACATGAAGGTCTTGTAGTAAAAGCCGGCGGAAAACAGCGGCGAGGCCAGATCGTTGACCGCGCCGACGTCGAAATTCAGCGACGGCCAGCGATTCTGCGAGACCGCCGCCAGCCCGTCATAAAGCTCCTGCACGGTGGCGCGCACGTTCGGCGTCTTGCGCGACGCGTCGCGCTCGATGCCGACCAGCGCGTTGGATTCCTCGGCGCCGGCGGAAAGGATGCCGCGTGGCCGGTGGTACTTGAACGAGCGGCCGGTGAGGTGCACGCCGTTGGCGAGCAGCGCCGAGGCCAGCGTATCGCCGGCCAGCCCCGAAAAATGCTTGCCGTCGAAGGTGAAGCGCGCGGTTTTCGCTGGCGTCAGCCGCCCGGCGCCGGCGATGCGGAAGGGCTGTGTCACTTGGAAGCCTCCGCGATCGCAGGCTTCTTCTCGCCCGCCTTGTAAGTCGTCAAAAACTTGTCGGTCACCGTGTTGCGCGCCGCGTTGAAGAAGCGGCCGCAGCCATGCACGTGCCGCCAGCGCTCGAACACGACGCCCTTCGGGTTGGAACGGATGAAGAAGAACTTTTCGAAATCCTCGTCGGAGATCGCCGCGATGTCGGGCGAGCGGGCGACATGCGCCTCGCCGGCGTGCCGGAATTCCAGTTCCGGTCGCTCTTCCTCGCAATAGGGGCAGCGGATGAGAAGCATCGTGTCGGTCCTAAGCAGGAAAAATTGCGATCAATGCGCCACCGCGGCCGCCGCCGCCTCGTCGATCAGCCGGCCGGTGCGGAACCGTTCCAGCGTGAACGGCGCATTGATCCTGTGCGGCTCGTCGCGGGCAATTGTGTGGGCGAACACATGGCCCGAGCCCGGCGTCGCCTTGAAGCCGCCGGTGCCCCAGCCGCAATTGACGTAGAGCCCCTTCACCGGCGTCTTCGCCAGGATCGGCGAGCGGTCCGGCGTCACGTCGACGATGCCGCCCCACGAGCGCAGCATCTTCATGCGCCCAAAAATCGGGAACATCTCGCAGATGGCGTCCAGCGTGTGGTTCAAGATGTGCAGCCCACCGGTCTGCGAATAGGACGTGTACTGGTCGGTGCCGGCGCCGATCACCAGCTCGCCCTTGTCCGACTGCGAGATATAGGCGTGCACGGTGTTCGACATCACCACGCAGGGGAAGATCGGCTTCACCGGCTCCGACACCAGCGCCTGCAGCGGATAGCTTTCCAGCGGCATCCGAACCCCGGCCATGTCCATCAGCACCGACGTATGCCCGGCCGCGACCACGCCGACCTTTTTCGTTCCGATAAAACCCTTGGAGGTCTCGACGCCGGTCACGCCGCCGTCGGGCGAGCGGCGGATGCCAGTCACCTCACAGTTCTGGATGATGTGCACGCCGCGCGCATTCGCGCCGCGCGCATAACCCCAGGCAACGGCGTCGTGCCGCGCCGTGCCGCCGCGTCGCTGCAGCGTCGCGCCCATCACCGGATAACGCGCCTCCCTTGAAATATTGAGCGGCGGACAAAAATCCTTGGCCTGTTCCGGCGTCAGCCATTCATTGTCGATGCCGTTCAGCCGGTTGGCGTGCACGTGGCGCTTCAGCACCTGCACGTCGTGCACATTGTGCGCCAGCATCATCACGCCGCGCGCCGAATACATGACGTTGTAGTTCAGATCCTGCGAAAGCCCGTCCCACAGTTTCACCGCGTGGTCGTAGATCCCGGCACTTTCGTCATAGAGGTAATTGGAGCGGATGATGGTGGTATTGCGCCCGGTGTTGCCGCCGCCCAGCCAGCCCTTTTCCAACACCGCGACATTGGTGACGCCGTGCTCCTTGGCGAGGTAATAGGCGGTCGCCAGCCCGTGCCCGCCGGCGCCGACGATGATCACGTCATATTCCGAACGCGGCTCCGGCGAGGCCCACTGCTCCGGCCAGCCCTTGTGGCCGCGCATGGCCTCGCGGGCGATGGCGAATACCGAGTATTTTTTCACGTTCCAGAGCCCGCCATGACCATCGGAAGGAGTTTTCGCGCCGGCTTTTCATGCGCCCGGCCCGCGAGGTGTACCACTAGCGAAAACACGCTGTCACCCTTGCGCTGATTGCGACGGGCATTGCCGCTTTGCGCCACGGCTTCGTTCGGCCATTCCGGATTCCTCCACGCGCCCGAATTCGGCGCTGGTTGGAATTGCATGCATGCGGAACGCCTCGAAGATCAGATCGCTCAACTCCGGTTCACTTGTCTCGAGGACAATCTCGGCAAACTTTTCGTCTATGATGCTGCGCGGCCTCAAGGCCATGCCTGCGGCGAACAGGCGAACGGCAGGATCGGAATGGCTTGCCAGACGTCGAAGTTCATCCTCGTTCACTCTCATCGACCACCGAAGGGTTTCGCTGATCTCGGCATAGATCGTGTCCGGCCGTTGCGCCGCAGCATTCCTGATCGCTGCGGCCAACTGCTTGGAACCGGCAAGACGCACGAATTCAGTGACACGCCATCTTACGCCTTTGTTGGGGTCTTCGAGATGTTGAAGAAGTTTGCCCAAAATCTCGCCGTCCTGGGATGTCGTGCAGGCTCTCAAAGCGCCGATTGCGTCGTAGCGGATGCCCGGATTCGGGCAATCCATGAGAGCGGCGATTTCCGGGGTCAGAGCCCTGGCTTTCCATCCAAGCTCATTGGCCAGAAATGCACCCCGGCAAAGCACTTTCTCGGAAGTCGAAATCAATAACGGGCGCAGGTTCTCGATCGGGAAACCTCCGTAGAAGTGGCCGTAGGCGTCCCAGAGCAATTTGCTCACATCCTCGTCCGCCGAAGCGGGATCGAGCAACGTCTCAATCATGTCTTGGGGAGTCATTTCGAATGGGCGGCGCGTCCACCCGCGAGTTTTTGACATCCAAGCGATATGCACACCAGCCCGATTGGTCAAGCTACGCGGCGCTCACTTTCTCGGGTTATGCGCTCGCCCTTCCTGCAAATCACCATTGATTATTTCACAGGATGGTCAATCTCTGCGTTTACCAAACGACGCAAAGGGAGAGGCACGAATCGCATGATGCAGGTGCATACTTACGTGGCGGCGAGCGACATCGAGGGCGTCGGCGTGTTCACCGCCGAGCCGATCCGCAAGGGTGCGACGGTCTGGGCTTTCGACGAGATGTTCGACCGTCTCATCCCGGTTGACGAATACGAACAGGCGCGGCCGCTGATAAGGGATTTTCTCGACAAATATTCCTATCCCAGCCCCGACCATCCCGGTTTTCTCGTCTACGAGACCGACAATGGCCGCTTCATGAACCACACCGACACGCCGAACCTCGATTTCTCCGATTTCGGTGGCGCCCGTGCGCTACGCGATATCGCGGCGGGCGAGGAACTCACCTGCAACTACGGCGATTTCTACCCGCATTTCGAGCTGATGCCGGGCGGAGCGGAGATCATTGCCCAAGCTGGCCAGTAGATCGGTTCCTCTGGCAAACCGACCTGCGGTTCTCTTCCCGTCGCCGCAATCCGCTTTCGGGTGGCTGGCTGAAATCCTTCCTGCGACATCAGGCGCATCAAACGCCAGGCAGGAAGGAAGAAAAAATGTTCGACCTCACGGATAAGGTTGCAATCATCACCGGCGCGTCGTCCGGCATCGGCCGAGCCGCCGCAAAACTCTTTGCAAAACACGGCGCGCTTGTCGTCGCCTCCGGCCGGCGCGGCGACGAACTCGAAAGACTCACGGCCGAGATCGGGCGCGACGGTGGCACAGCCACGGCGCTCGCCGGCGACGTGCGCGACGAAGACCATGCAAAGGCTCTGGTCGGGCTGGCCGAGACCCGCTTCGGCGGGCTCGACGCCGCCTTCAACAATGCCGGCTGGACCGGCGAAATGGGCGAAACGGCGGCGGTCTCTTATCAGGGCTGGCGCGACACGATCGACACCAACCTCACCAGCGCCTTCCTTGCCGCAAAACACCAGATCCCGGCGATGCTCAGGCGCGGCGGCGGCTCGCTGATCTTCACCTCGAGCTTCGTTGGCGTGACCGCAGGCATGCCCGGCATGGCGGCCTATGCCGCTGCCAAGGCAGGCTTGCTCGGCCTCACGCAGGTGCTGGCAGCCGAATACGGGCCGCGAAAAATCCGGGTCAACGCGCTGCTACCGGGCGGCACCGACACGCCGGCCGCGACCTTCAAGACGCCGGAGGAGCGGGCCTTCGTCGAAGGTCTGCACGCGCTGAAGCGTATTGCCCGGCCGGAGGAGATCGCCGCCTCGGCGCTCTACCTTGCCTCCGATGCGTCCAGCTTCACCACCGGCGCGGCGCTGTTTGCCGACGGCGGCGTTTCGATCAACCGCACCTGATCGGACCGGCTCAGCCGGGAAGCCCATCCATCCTGGGGACATCCTCCAGCCGCTCGTCCCACTCTGCCCGGTTTGCAAAACAGATATGTGCGTTGGGCCGGATGGGGACCGCGCTGTCGAGACTTCCGGCAGGCACGACCAGCAAACCGTCCTGCAACTGGACCCTGGGAAGAGCCGAGCCGCATTCGCCGCAAAAGCTCTTTTCGTGGCGGGTCGCGGGAACCCGATAGGTCTTGATGCTGTCCTGCCCCGACCGCCAGGTGATCGTCGCCTTCGAGGAAAACAGGTTGGCCGCATGGGCCGATCCCGTATCCTTCCGGCAGCGCGAACAATGGCAGAGGAAAAAGCTCTGGAACGCTCCCGAAATCCGAAAGCTGACGGCGCCGCATAGGCAACTTCCGGTCATTGTCGGGGCCATCGATATGTCCTCGTTCAGTCGTGCCGCAACGGCTGAGCCTGATTGATGACATCGGCGGCATTGTCAAACGGGCCGGCCTCATGCACGTCATCGTGCCTGTGGGAATCATCCGCCCCCGCTTCGCGCCATGGCGCGGCGGATGCTAAGGACGGGATCATGACCAAGGGCGCGGCATGAAGGTCAATATCGACATGGGACTGGCTTCCCCCGGGAAGCCGGCCGAGCTTGACCTGGAGGAACTGCTGGCGACCCGCCTGCTGGTGCAGGGCAATTCCGGGTCCGGCAAGTCGCATCTGCTGCGCCGGCTGCTGGAGCAGAGCGCGCCCTGGGTGCAGCAATGCATCGTCGATCCCGAGGGCGACTTCGTCACGCTGGCGGATAAGTTCGGCCATCAGGTGGTCGACGCCGCCCGCACCGAAAATGAACTCACCCGTATCGCCGGCCGCGTGCGCCAGCACCGCGTCTCCGTCGTGCTCAACCTCGAAGGCCTCGACGTCGAGCAGCAGATGCGCGCCGCAGCCGCCTTTTTGGGCGGCATGTTCGACGCCGAGCGCGACCATTGGTATCCGGTTCTCGTCGTGGTCGACGAGGCGCAGCTTTTTGCACCCGCCGTCGCCGGCGAAGTGTCCGACGAAGCGCGAAAACTGTCGCTCGGCGCCATGACCAACCTGATGTGCCGCGGCCGCAAGCGCGGTCTCGCCGGCGTCATCGCCACGCAGCGCCTGGCCAAGCTGGCGAAGAACGTCGCGGCGGAGGCTTCGAATTTCCTGATGGGCCGCACCTTCCTCGACATCGACATGGCCCGCGCCGCCGACCTGCTCGGCATGGACCGGCGGCAGGCGGAAATGTTCCGCGACCTGGCGCGCGGCCATTTTGTCGCCCTCGGCCCGGCCCTGTCGCGCCGCCCGCTGCCGATCACCATCGGCTCGGTCGAAACCTCCGCGCGCTCCACCAGCCCAAAACTGACGCCGCTGCCCGACGCGCCGGAAGACGCCCGCGACCTGATCTTCACGCCTGGCCCCGAGGAAGCCCGCCCGGTCGTGCGAAAACCGCCGCCACCGCCAGTGCCGACCGCCGATCTTCTGGCGCAACTGTCCCGGCCGAAACCGGCGCCGATGCCCGTCGAGCAGCCGGTCTTCGCCATCATCGACGAGGCCGAGCGCGAGGCCGGCATCGACGCTGTGCTGCGTGAGATTCTCGAAGATTCCGACGCGGCCTTCCGCTCCGATGCCGTGCTCTACCAGGATTTTCTCGTCCGCTGCCGCATCCGCCGCGTGCCCGGCGAGCCGCTGCCGCTCTCCGGCTTCCGCCGCCGGCTGGCCGTCGCCCGCGCCGGCGTAGACCAGCGCGCGCCGGACGGCGAAGCCTGGGCAACGGCGCTCAGCCTGTCGGAATCCTTGCCGGACGATTTGCAAGGCGTGTTCCTGATGGTCGCCCGCGCCGCGACCAACCGCGATGCCTGCCCTTCGGATGCGACTCTGGCCCGCGCCTATGGCAGTCACTCGCCGCGCCGGGCGCGCCGCCTGCTCGCCTATTTCGAGGAACGCGGCCTGCTGGTCGCCCGCACGGACTTTCACGGCAAACGTGTGCTCGCCTTCCCCGACCTCGGCTGCGAGACCGCCCCCGGCGACCCCGATGGCCCGGACGAGGCTCAGCGCGACGCCGCGGAATAACCGACGGCGCGCTGCCTTGCGCTCACCCGAACTTACGGTGCGCGTCGATCGCCAGCCCGAGCCCGACGCTGCCGAACATGTCTCCCTGCACCACCGAAGCCTTTGGGAACATGGCGAGAATTCCCTCGCGCACCTGTGGGATGGCGGTCGAGCCGCCGGTCAGGAACAGTGTGTCGATGCGCTCCGCCGCAACACCGGCATCCTTGAGCGTCCGCGTCACCGTATCGGCTATCCTTTGCACCGCGGCGGCGATCGCCCTCGCCAGATCGGTAGCCGTCGCCGGCAGGCTGAGTTTCTCGTCCAGCATGTCGAGTTCGATCCGCGTGACCGCCTCGTCGGTCAGCGCGATCTTCGCCTTTTCGACCTTTGCCGCCAGCGCGTGGCCCTGCCGGTGGCGCACGATGTCAATCATCCGCTCAACCAGGTCCGGCCGCGCCGCCTCGTAGCGGATCTGCCTGAGGTCGCTCATCGCCTTGGACGTATAGAGCAGATTGATGCGCTGCCAGGTGGCGAGGTCGAAGAAATAGCCGACCGGCAGGTTGCGTTTTCCGTCCTTGGTCTGCGTGCCGAAGCCCAACTCCGGCATGACGGCGGCGATCGACAGCAGCCGGTCGAAATCCGTGCCGCCGACATGCACGCCGGCATTGGCCAGGATGTCGTCCTTGCGGTCGACCGCCTTGGCGCGTTCCGGCGACACCCGCACGATGGAAAAGTCCGAGGTGCCGCCGCCAATGTCGACGATCAGCGCAAGCTCCTCCTTTTGCACGCTTTGTTCGTAATCCAGCGCCGCCGCGATCGGCTCGAACTGGAAGGAGATGTGCTTGAACCCCCGGCCGCGCGCCGCCTTTTCCAATTCGGCCTGGGCTTGCGCGTCGGCCTTTTCGTCCTCGTCGACGAAATGCACCGGCCGCCCCAGCACGATTTTTTCGATGTCCCGGTCGGCCTCTTCCTCCAGCCGTTCCTTGAGATAGGCGACAAACCCGCCGATGATGTCCGTGAAAGCAATCGAATGCGCCTTGATCCGCGTCTTTTCGCGGATCAGCGAGGTGCCAAGTACGCTTTTCAGCGCCCTCAGCAACCTGCCCTCCGAATTCGCCGTATAATCCTCGATCGCCCGGCGCCCGAAATAGGTACGGTCGTCCTCGAAGTTGAAGAACACTGCGCTGGGCATGGTGACGTGCTCGCCCTCCAGCGCCACCAGCCTGGGCTTGCCTTCCTCGAACAAGGCAGCCGTGGAATTGGAAGTGCCGAAGTCGATCCCGCCGAAGTCCGGCTTCATGGCATGCCTCGATCTGAAGGATTACCCGCCTGGCGGCGGGAGGCGTGCGCTACACCAGACGCGGGCCGATGTCGACTCCGGAAAGCGCACCGATGGCTGCACAATGCGTCTGTGCTACAGGTTTGGCGCCGGCGGCCATGAATCGAATCCGGCGTGCAACCACCTGTGGACAAGCCGACCTGATTCTGCTATCAGCCGCCCCAATTCGCGATGGATGCCGTCGCGAGGACAAGAAGGTATTTACCGCTTGTCCATTGGAATCAAACCGAAAGACAGGATTGCCCGTGCAGGTACTCGTCCGCGACAACAATGTTGACCAAGCGCTTCGCGCACTGAAGAAGAAAATGCAGCGCGAAGGCATCTTCCGCGAGATGAAGATGCGCGGACACTATGAGAAGCCCTCCGAGAAGCGCGCCCGCGAAAAGGCAGAGGCCGTTCGCCGCGCCCGCAAGCTCGCCCGCAAGCGCGCCCAGCGCGAAGGCCTGCTGCCCTCCACGCCGCGTCCCGTGCCCGGCGCTGGTGGTCCTGGCGGCCCGGGTGCCGGAGCCGGTGCTGGCCGTCCGGCGCGTTGATCCGCCCATATTTCGTCTTTTTCGGGAACTAGCGGGAGGTGGGGCGATTGGATCGCTTCCGCCTCCTTTGCGTTGAATGCCGGATGCAGGCCGGCCCGGACGGCTGAACGGGGAATTTTCAGGAATGGATGAACGCGCCGGCCACCGCTTGATTTCGGCCCGTGGTTTTGTCGCGATCGCCGCCCTGGTCTCCGCGTTGGCGCTTTCGGCATGCGACACGGTGCCTGGCGGCGAACTCGCCGCCGTAGACGTGGCGCAGGGCTCCAGCCAGAACATCTCCTCGCTCAGCGCCGTCATCCAGCGCAATCCGAATGATCCGGAAGCCTATAATGTGCGCGGCTCGGCCTATGGCCGCGGCGGCCGCTACCGCGAGGCGCTGCAGGACTTCAACAAGGCAATCGAACTGCGCCCCAATTTCTACCAGGCCTATTCGAACCGCGCCCTGATCCAGCGTTTCCTCGGCGACCAGTCAGCCGCGCTCAGCGACTACAACCGCGCCATCCAGCTCAATCCGAACTACGACGCCGCCTATATCGGCCGTGGCAACCTCTACCGCAAGGCGGGCCAGACCCAGCAGGCCTTCAACGATTTCCAGAAGGCGATCCAGCTCGACACCACCGATCCGCGCGCCTATCACAATCGCGGCCTGATCTATCAGAGCCAGGGCCAGCACGCCTTCGCCATCGAGGATTTCTCGACCGCCATCTCGCTGGCGCCGGATTCGCCCGAGCCCTACAACGGCCGCGGTCTCTCCTATGTCGCGATGAACGACAACGACAACGCCTTCGCCGACTTCAACACCTCGATCAAGCTTGACGGCCGCATCGCCGAAAGCTGGGCCAACCAGGCGCTGGTCTACGAGCGCCGCGGCGAGAAGCAGAAGGCCGCGAAATCCTACGCCGAGGCGATACGGATCGACCCGAACTATGCCCCGGCCCGCGAAGGTCTGGCTCGCGTCCGCGGTACCGGCTGAGCCATTTGCCGGCCGGGCTCCGGCGGCCGATCACCGGAACGGGCTATCGGCCTGCCGAGCCAATTGTCAGAAAGCGTCTTGCAGCTCAACTTCGCATTAACCCGGAGATGTGCAGGTGAATGCGCCGTGCTATTCCGGTGCTGTTGGAACCTGCCGGTGTTTCGCCGGTTATCACGCGAACAAGCTGTTTGAGGAGCTTCGCCCTATGAAAAAGACCGTCTTTGCGGCCACCGCCGCCATCGCCCTTCTGGCCGGCGCCCCCATGGTCAGCGCCGCCACCGTCGATCTCGGCCTGCTCGACTGCCAGGTATCCGCCGGCGAAGGTTTCATCTTCGGTTCGACCAAGTCGATCGCCTGCACCTACACGCCGTCCGATTCCAGCCTGCCCTCGGAGACCTATTCGGGTGAGATCAAGCGCTACGGCATTGACATCGGCTTCACCGAAAAGGCGGATATGAAATGGGCCGTTCTGGCGAAAACCGCTGGCGCCTATGGACCTGGCTCACTGGCCGGCCATTATGGCGGCGTCGGCGCCGAAGTGACCGCCGCCCTGGGTGTCGGCACCAACGTGCTGGTGCGCGACTCGACCAGCGACTTCATCCTCCAGCCGGTCAGCGTCCAGGGCCAGACCGGGCTCAACATCGCGCTCGGCGTGGCGGAACTGGAACTCTCGGCCGGCCAGTAAGCGCGGCGACGTGTTCGATCATCTCGGCTTCCGGGTGAGGGATCTGGCGGCCGCGCGTAAATTCTACGACGCGGTCGCTGCCTCGCTCGGGCTGTCGACGATCGACAACACCGAGACTTCCTTCCTGCTGAGCAGAAGCGCGGAAGCGCTGGTCCCGTTCGTGTGGATCGGCACCGGCAAGCCCGACTTCTGGAGAGACGGGCACCGGACCGCGCAGAGCCCACTGCATCTGGCCTTCACGGCGAACAGCAAGCACGCCGTGGACGCCTTCCATAAGGCGGCGCTCGAGAATGGTGGCGCCGACAATGGCGCTCCCGGCCCGCGGGGGCCGGCCGAGATGCAGTATTACGGCGCCTATGTGATCGACCCCGACGGCAACAACATCGAGGCGGGATTTCGCGGAAGCGAATGGCCGCCGCGGCGGATGGAGGCAGGCTGATTCGACTGCCCCGCCGTTTTTCCTGCCACAACGAAACTCCGCTTTCGGCCTCTTGACCTCAACTCCGGTTGAGGTCCTATCAGCCCGTCACTGCGTCGCGGGACGCGCTGACAGGGAGCATAATGTGGCGGAAAGCACAACGATAAGGGTCGACTGGCGGCTGCTATGGGCCAGCGGCGACCTCGCGCGCTTCTGCTTCATCTGCCTCGGCATTCTTCTTCACGCCACCAACGAGACGATGGTGGCGACCGTCATGCCGGCCATGGTCGGCGACCTGTCCGGCGTCGAACTGGTTGGATGGTCGCTCGCCGTCTACGAGATCGGCGCCATCACTGCGGGTGCTGCGGCGGGTCGCATGACCAGCTACGTGTCGCTGCGCACCAACATGATCGCCGCCGCCCTGCTCTATTCGGCCGGCGCGCTGATCTGCGCGACCTCGCCATCCATGCCGGTGTTTCTGGCCGGCCGTGTGGTCGAGGGTCTCGGCGGCGGGGCGCTGGTGTCGCTGGCGTTCGTCTCGGTCGAGCGCCTGTTCCCCAAAACGATCTGGCCGCAGCTTTTCGGCGTCATCTCGGCGGTCTGGGGCGTCGCCGCCTTCAGCGGTCCGATGCTGGGCGCGTTGCTCTCCGAGCATCTGTCCTGGCGCTGGGCTTTCGGCGTGTTTGTCATCGGCGGCCTGTTCGCCGCTCTCACCAGCCTCGTCGTGCTGCGTGGCCCGGCGGCGACACAGCGCCGCTCGGACGGCGCGGCGCTGCCGCGTTTCCCGGTCGCGGCCCTTGCCGTCATGGCGGCAAGCGTCGTGCTGATCGCACTGGCCGGCGTCAAGGTCGAGCCGCTGCGTTCGTCGCTGCTGCTTGCCGCGGGACTGGCCGGCATCGCGCTGTTCTTTGTGCTGGACGCCCGGCTGCCGGCGGCGCGGCTGTTTCCGTCGCGGCCGTTCGACCTGAAGACGCCGCTGGGCAACGGCCTGGTCATGGTCGCCACTTTCTCGATCGCCACCTGCTCCTTCGGCGTCTACGGACCGCTGCTGCTGACCAGCCTGCACGGCATATCGGTGCTGACGACGGGCTACATCATCGCCGCCGAATCGATCTCCTGGTCGATCCTGTCGATCCTGGTCGCCAACGCTCCACCATGGCGCGAGCGCTCCCTCGTGCTTGCCGGCTCGCTGATGATCGCCGGCGGCGTCGCCGGCTTCGCCTGGACGGTTCCGGTCGGCAGCATCCCGCTGATCCTTGCTTGCGCGGTTCTGCAGGGCGGCGGTTTCGGCATTGCCTGGCCGTTCGTGACACGCATCATCGTCGCTTCCGCACCGGCAGCCGAGCAGACGGTCGCGTCTTCCGCGGTGCCCACCATGCAGCGCATCGGCTATGCCGTCGGCGCGGCAAGCTGCGGCATCGTCGCCAATGCCGGCGGCTTCTCGCAAGGACTTTCCGGCGAGGCCGAAGCGAATGTCGCGGCCTGGCTCTTCCTCGCCTTCCTGCCGCTCGCCTTGTTGGGATGCATCGCCGCCTGGCGGCTGCCGCCCACATCCAACGCCTGACCCCGAAAGTTCGAAGCATGTCCGAACCGACGAACCTGATCGCCTTCATCCTAATCGCCATCGGCATGGTGCTGACGCCCGGCCCGAACATGATCTACCTCGTCTCCCGATCGATCAACCAGGGGCCGAAGGCCGGACTGATCTCGCTCTGCGGCGTCGCGCTCGGCCTCGTCATCTACATGCTTTGCGCCGCCTTCGGCATCACCGCGCTGCTGTTTGCCGTGCCCTATGCCTATGACGCGCTGCGTCTGGCCGGCGCCGCCTACCTCCTGTGGCTCGCCTGGCAGGCGGTGCGGCCGGGCGGCCGGTCGCCGTTCCGGGTCCGCGACCTGCCGAAGGACCGGCCGCGAAAACTGTTCCTGATGGGTTTCCTGACCGCCCTGCTCAATCCGAAGATCGCGATGTTCTACCTGTCGCTGCTGCCGCAATTCATCGATCCGGCACGCGGCGACGTGTTCGGCCAATCGCTGCTGCTGGGCGCCGTGCAGGTCATGACCAGCGTCAGCGTCAACACCATGATTGTGCTGGGAGCATCCTCGATCAGCCTGTTTCTCGGCCGCAATCCTCTGTGGATGACGCTGCAGCGCTGGCTGATGGGAACGGTGCTGGCCGGCTTCGCGGTCAGGATGGCGACCGAGGCGCA
The DNA here is from genome assembly GCF_044326205.1 of Mesorhizobium sp. IMUNJ 23232. NCBI lineage: Bacteria > Pseudomonadati > Pseudomonadota > Alphaproteobacteria > Hyphomicrobiales > Phyllobacteriaceae > Mesorhizobium > Mesorhizobium sp. IMUNJ 23232. The sequence goes on along the minus strand of NZ_JBIRCY010000097.1, from coordinate 1,502 downwards.
GCGGTAGGACGCGACCCGTCATTCTCTGAACGGATTGACGATCCGGAGCTTCCCCTCAACCACCATTCCATGGTGCATATCTTCGGACCACAAGGTCTCGCAGCTATTCAGAAGCGCGGCTGCAACGATCATCGCATCATAGGTTGAAAAGCCGTGCTTTTCGGCGAGTGCCAGGCCGTGCTCGTGGATTTCGACCGTAACCGGCACGACGTCGAGAACAGTCTTCAATGTTCCAAGGAGCGTACGAGCCTCGCCCCAAGACAATTTCAGCTTGCGCCGGCTGGCGTTGGCAACCTCATTCAGCACTTGGACGCTGATCGTACCGCCAGCTACGACGAGCGCCTCCGCGCGGTTCGCTCGATCCTTGTCGTTTGATGCCAGGTACAGGAGAACATTGGTATCGAAGAACTCAGCGCTCATTGAGTTCGTCGCGGTCGAATTTGAAATCGGCAGGCAAACGCCCCCGGAACATGCGCAGACGCTTGATCAATTCCTCACGGCTGGGTGACTTGGAGATTTGCAGCTCATCCTTGTCGTTCGCGGCGAGCGTGATGTCGTCGCCCTCCTTGAGTTCAAGCGCCTCCACGACGCTGGCAGGCAGCCTGACCGCCAGACTGTTACCCCATCTAGCTACCTTCATGGCAATCCTCCCGGATATACATCGCCAAAAATGTATATCTGCCGCAACGGAATCGCAAGGCGCCTGCAAGCAGCAACACTGTAAAGGGGAAGCCGGCGGTAGGGCGGATACAAGCCGATACTCGCCAGGTTGTTGACCGCCACCGATATTGAAAACCGAGGCACAACCAGCGCGGCTCACGCCAGCGTCTTCAGCATCACCCGCGCATAATCCCGATATCCCGCCCGCTCATAGGCGGTTACGGCCGCATCGTTGCCTGCAAGCACAGTCAGCTTGAGCCGCGACATGCCGGCCTCGCGCGTCAGCCGCTCCGCTTCCGCAAGCAAGGCCCGGCCGATGCCCTTGCCGCGATGCGCCTCGGCGACGACGATATCCTGGACGCTGCCGTAACGCCGCGCGGCTTCCTCCATGTAGGGCTCGTCCGTCTGCGCTACCCACACCATAAGCCCGGCAACCTTGCCACCAGCTTCGGCGACCAGCGTCACTGCGCCCTTGCCAAGCGCCTGGATCATGTCGTCGACGCAGAACTCCGCGCCGCCGCGATCGGTGCGACGGTCGCCGGTAAGCGTGAATTCGTGGCAGTTGAGTTCGAGGAAGAGGTCGACGGCGGCTTCGCGGTCAGACATCTCGAACAGTCGGATACTCAGCGTCACGGTCGGTTCCCTTTTGGACGCTGAAGGCGGCGGCAGCCGTGTCGACCCTCAGTCGACGGCGGCCTCACCAAGGCGACGAATTAGTGATCCATCGCCTTGACGATTTCCTCGGTCATCTTCTTGGCGTCGCCGAGCAGCATCATGGTGCCGTCCTTGTAGAACAGCGTGTTGTCGATGCCGGCGTAGCCCGAGCCGAGCGAGCGCTTGAC